>DATNGE010000074.1:0-21578 GCA_035606035.1 Allostellaceae bacterium | reverse complement strand
CGCCTAAACGGGTGGCCGGGATAGACACCGAGAATCCGTATCTCTTCGGAGAAGAAGCGCAACTCATCGAGCGCGAGGGCGAGGCGGCGCTCGTCGGGATGCGCCTCGACATCGGCGTAGAATTGCGTCGCGGTGAAGCTGCCGCCGACCATGTAGCTCTCGAGCTTGGTCATGTTGACGCCGTTGGTCGCGAACCCGCCCATCGCCTTGTAAAGCGCGGCCGGCACGTTGCGCACGCGGAAGACGAAGGTAGTGACGATCAAGTCGCCGTTCTTTGCAGGCTTCGGCTTCGGTGACATGACGAGGAAGCGCGTCGTGTTGTGCGCCGCGTCCTCGATATTCGCCTTCAAGGAGACGAGGCCATAGACCTTGGCCGCCAATTCGGAGGCAATCGCCGCGACGCTTTTGTCGCCGCGCCGCGCGACCTCTGCCGCCGAGCCGGCGGTGTCGGCCGCGACTTCGGCTTTGAGACCGAGCGCGCGGATCATCTTCCTACATTGCGACAGCGCGTGGACATGGCTGCGCACGATCTTCAAATCGGAAAGCTTCGCGCCCTTCACCGCGAGGAGATGGTGGCTCACGCGCTGGTAGTGCTCGCCGATGATATGGAGCTTCGAATCGGGCAGCAGATGATGAATGTCCGCGACACGACCCGCGACCGAATTCTCGATCGGCAGCATCGCGAGGGTCGCGCGGCCGCGCCGCACCGCCGCGATCGTGTCCTCGAAGGTCTCGCAGGGCAGCGATTGGCGGCGCGGAAACACCTGGCGGCAGGCCAGATCGGAATAGGCACCGGACTCGCCCTGAAAGGCGATAAGATTCTGCGGACTGGTACGTGCTGGCATCAGGTTTTCGGCTTGAGACGCGTCGCGATCAATTCGCGCGCGCGGGCGAGATCAGCCGGAGTATCGACACCGAAGGGAACGGTGTCAACGAGCGCCACGTCGATGCGCATGCCGGCTTCGAGCGCGCGCAGCTGCTCGAGACTTTCGCGTTTCTCCAATGGCGATGGCGGCAAGGCGACGAAGCGTTCGAGCGCGGCGCGGCGATAGGCGTAGAGGCCGATATGATGGTAATGCGCGCCGCCGCCATACGGCACGGGCAAGCGGCTGAAATAGAGAGCGCGCGCCACGCCGACGCCGGGCGCGAGGCCGGCCGCGATTTTCACGACGCTGGGATTGCCAAGCTCTTCGTTATTCTCGATCGGCGCGGCGAGCGTCGCGATATCGACAGCGGCCTCGCTCAGCGGCGCAAGCGCGGCACGGATCGCATTCGGCTCGATCAGTGGCAGGTCGCCCTGCAAATTCACAACCACATCGTATTGTCGCGCCGGATCGAGCTGCATCACCGCTTCGAAGATGCGATCGGAGCCGGACGGATGATCGGGCTTCGTCAGCACCGCCTTGCCGCCGGCGGCTTCGACCGTGGCGGCGATTTCGCGCTCGGCGCAAGCGACGATCACCGGGCCGAGCGCCGCTTCGCGCGCGCGGCGCCAGACATGGACGATCATCGGCGCGCCGTCGATATCGGCGAGCGGCTTGCCCGGCAGCCGCGTCGACGCCATGCGCGCAGGGATGATGAGGATCGGGTTGGACAATACGAAACTCCTCGGCCGAGCGCGTAGGGTTGGCGTGGCGGCTACGTACGAGGCCGCCAAAGAATTGCGGCGTTATGCCGCATGAAGCGAGCGCAGAGCCGCGAAATCACCGCGCTAATCTCGCGCCGCACTATATTTGGTTTGATGGCTCGGCGGAAATTGGCTTTTCTGCCAGCCGATAACCGCTCACCCAAAAATCCGCCTGCGCGAGGCACTTTCCCGAAGGTTCGCTGATGTCGTTTGAAGCAAACAAGATCGCCGGCGCCATTCTCGCCGCCATGATTCTTGCGATGGTCTCGGGGATCATCGCCAATATCCTGGTGCACCCGACGCCGCTCGCCAAGCAGGCCTATGAGGTCGCGGGCGGTCCGCCCGAAGGCGCCGCCGGCGCCACGGCCGCCGCGGCGCCCGCCGGGCCCGAGCCGATCGCGCCGCTGATGGAGAAAGCCAGCGCGGATGCCGGCAAGTCGAAGTCACAGCTTTGCGCCGCCTGCCACAGCTTCGACAAGGGCGGCCCCAACCGCATCGGCCCCAATCTATACGGCGTCATCGGCGCGCCGATCGCCGAGGATCGCGGCGGCTTCGCCTTCTCGAGCGCGCTGCAGGAGAAGGGCAAGGGCAAGACCTGGACGCTCGATGAACTCAACGCCTGGCTGTTCAAGCCGCAGGATTTCGCAAAGGGCACCAAGATGACCTTTATCGGCCTGCCCAAGGCCGAGGATCGTGCCAATGTCGTCGCCTATCTCAACTCGATGAGCGACAAGCCGCTCCCGGTCGCCGATTTGACCAAGGGCGCGGCGACCGGCGCGCCTGCCGGTGGCGAGCAGAAGCAGGGCGCCGCCCCGGCTGGCGGCGAGCAGAAGCAAGGCGCGGCGCCGGCGCAAGGCGGCCAGCAAGGTGCGGCACCCGCGCAAGGCGGACAGCAGCAGCGCGCCGTCAATCCGCAAAGCGGTGCCGCGCCGCAAGCGGCGACGCCGGGCCCGGGCAATCAGAGCAGCAACGCACCGACGACCAACGGTCCGGCGCAGAACAACAACGCGGCGCCGCGGACGCCCGCCAACGAGGCGGGCACCAATCCGAGCTCCTCGGCCACCGAAGGCCAGGCGAAGTAAGGCTGGCGAACTAGGCCCCGCCAAGCTTTCGCCATTAGGATAGACTGCGCGGTATGACGCCGATCGTCACCGCCGCGCATCTCGCGCTCGCCGAGACCCTCGCCGACGCCGCCGGCGAGATCATCCGCGGCTATTTCCGCAAGAAGATCGGCGTCCAGCAGAAAAGCGATCGCACGCCGGTGACGATCGCCGATCGCGCGGCCGAGAAAGCGATGCGGCGATTGATCGCGATCGCTTTCCCGCAAGACGGCATCTTCGGCGAGGAGTTCGGCACCCAGAAGGCCGACGCCGATTACGTCTGGGTGCTCGATCCGATCGACGGCACAAAATCCTTCATCAGCGGCGTGCCGCTGTTCGGCACGCTGATCGCGCTCACCTATCGCGGCAAGCCGGTGCTCGGCGTGATCGATCAGCCGATCCAGGGCGAGCGCTGGATCGGCGCCGCTGGCCGGAAAGCCACCTTCAACGGCGCGGCGATCAAGACGCGCGCTTGCGGCAGCCTCCAAGATGCAACGCTGTACGCCACCGCCCCCGAGATGTTCGCCAAGGGCAACGCCGCGGCCTTCGCGCGGCTGCGAGGACGCGTGAAGCTCGCGCGCTTCGGCGCCGATTGCTACGCCTATGGTTTGCTGGCGTCTGGTTTCATCGATCTCGTCGTCGAGGCCGATCTCAAGCCTTATGACTATTGCGCGCTGTTGCCGATCATCGAAGGCGCCGGGGGCAAGATGAGTGATTGGCGCGGCGAGCCGCTGACGCTGAAGTCAGACGGGCGCGTTATCGCCGCCGGCGATCCGCGGCTGCTCACAAAAGCGCGAACCATCCTGGCGGGGCGTTAATTTTCGTGCCCGGCGATTTTCCTCTAAACTCGCGCGCATGACGCGCTTCCTCGCCAAAGCCTTGCTCGCCGCGAGCGTCGTGCTCGCCGTCTCCTCCCTAACTGCTGTCGCCGAGCCACAGCACGGGCTGTCGCTGTTCGGCGATCTCAAATACCCGCCGAATTTCCAGCATTTCGATTATGTGAATCCCGACGCGCCGAAAGGCGGGACGGTGAAATTCGCCGCGATCGGCACCTACAACACGCTCAACCCTTTCCAACTCGTCGGCAACAAGGAGGGCGCGGAAGGCCAGATCTTCGAGACCCTGATGACCGGTGCCGAAGACGAGCCTGCCTCTTCCTACGGGCTCGTCGCGCAGAGCGTCGAGATTGCACCCGATAAGAGCTCGGTCACCTACACGCTGCGGCCCGAAGCCAAGTTCCAGGACGGCAGCAAGATCACGCCGGACGATGTGGTGTGGACCTTTGATACGCTGAAGTCCAAAGGCCATCCGCGCTACAAGCTCTATTACGCCGATGTGCAGAAGGCGGAGAAGGTCGGCGACAACGCCGTCAAATTCACCTTCCGCAGCGGCGACAACCGCGAGCTGCCGTCGATCGTCGGCGAGATGCCGGTGCTTTCCAAAGCCGCCTGGTCGAAGATCGATTTCGGCAAGCCGCTGCAGGAGCCGCCGCTCGGCAGCGGCCCCTATAAGATCGCGAGCTTCGAGATGGGCCGCTCGATCACCTATCAGCGCGATCCGAATTATTGGGGCAAGGATCTGCCGGTCAGCCGCGGCCGCAATAATTTCGACACGATGCGCTACGACTACTATCGCGATCCATCGATTGCGCTCGAAGCCTTCAAAGCCGGGCAATTCGACATCCGTGTCGAGAATGTCTCGAAGAACTGGGCCGTCGGCTATGACAGCCCGGCGCTGAGCGCAGGCCTCATCAAGAAAGAGCTGATCCCGAACAAGGTGCCGCAGGGCATGCAGGGTTTTGCCTTCGACACACGCAAGCCGCTGTTCCAGGACGCGAAGGTGCGCGACGCGCTGACCTACCTCTTCGATTTCGAATGGACGAATAAGAATCTGTTCTATGGCGCTTATACGCGCAGCCGCAGCTATTTCTCGAATTCGGACCTCGCCGCGACCGGGACACCCAATCCCGACGAGCTGAAGCTGCTCGAGCCGCTGAAGGGCCAGATCCCGGACGAGGTCTTCAGCAAGCAATACGATCCGCCCAAGACCGATGGCACCGGCGACATCCGCGAGAATCTGCGAGCGGCGCTGAAGCTTCTCGGCGAGGCCGGCTGGTCGGTCAAAGGCGGCAAGCTGGTCAATGCGCAAGGCCAGCCCTTCCAATTCGAGTTCCTGCTATCGCAGGATCAGGCCGATTTCGAGCGCGTCGTGCTGCCGTTCGCGCAGAACCTCAAGCGCATCGGCATCGACATGGCGGTGCGCTCCGTCGATCCGGCGCAATACCAGAACCGGATGCAGAATTTCGACTACGACATGACCATCATCGTCATTGGCGAATCGCTGTCGCCCGGCAATGAGCAGCGCGAATATTGGACGAGTGCCACCGCCGACGAGAAGGGCGGCCAGAACTATATGGGCATCAAGAACAAAGCGATCGATGCGCTGGTCGACGACGTGATCAATGCCCAGGATCGTGCCAGCCTTGTCACCGCGACCCATGCACTCGACCGCGTTTTGAGCTGGGGCCATTACGTCATCCCCATTTGGCATTTCCCCTATTTCCGCGTCGCGAGCTGGGACAAATTCGCCCGGCCGAAGGTCTCGCCGCCTTATGCGCTTGCGCTCGACACCTGGTGGATCGCGCCGCAACGCGCGCAGGACGTCGAAGCGAAAAAGCAGCAGGTCGAGCAGAAGAAATGACGATGCCGACGTCGCAGCGCGCGGTCTAACCGATGTTCGCCTACGGGCTGCGCCGCATCTTGCTGATGGTGCCGACGCTTTTCGCGATCATCCTCGTCAATTTCGTCATCGTGCAGGCGGCGCCAGGCGGGCCGGTCGATCAGCTGATCGCCGAGCTGCGCGGCACGCAAGGCTCGGGCTTGGGTCAGGTCGCCGGCGGCGGCGGCGAGCTCCGCAGCACCGCAACTTCCGCCAATGAGAACCGCGGCGCACGCGGCCTCAATCCCGACTTCGTGGCTCAGCTCAACCAGCTTTATGGCTTCGACAAGCCGGCGCCCGAGCGCTTCTGGATCATGCTGAAAGAGTATGTGGGGTTCGATTTCGGCACGAGCTTCTACCAGGGTAAGCCCGTGATCCAGCTCATTGCCGAGAAGCTGCCCGTTTCGATCTCGCTCGGCCTTTGGACGACGCTTCTCACCTATCTCATCTCGATCCCGCTCGGCATCCGCAAGGCGGTGAAGGACGGCAGCGCTTTCGATATCTGGACGAGCGGCGTGATCGTTATCGGCTATGCGATCCCGGGCTTCCTCTTCGCCGTGCTGCTAATCGTGCTTTTCGCCGGCGGCAAGTATTTCGCCTGGTTCCCGCTGCGTGGGCTCGTTTCAGACGATTGGGCCAGCTACTCCATGCCGCATCAGATCCTCGATTATTTCTGGCACATCACCCTGCCGGTGCTGTCGCTGGTCATCAGCGGCTTCGCCAGCCTCACCATGCTGACGAAGAATTGCTTCCTCGACGAGATCAACAAGCAATATGTCGTGACCGCGCGCGCCAAAGGCCTCGGCGAGCGGCGCGTGCTTTACGGCCATGTCTTCCGCAATGCGATGCTCTTGGTGATCGCCGGCTTCCCGGCCGCCTTCATCGGTATTCTCTTCACCGGCGCGCTGCTGGTCGAGGTGATCTTCTCGCTCGACGGGCTCGGTCTCTTGGGCTTCCAGGCGGCGATCGGCCGCGATTACCCGATCATGTTCGGCACGCTCTACATTTACACCCTCGTCGGTCTCGCGCTGAAGCTGATCAGTGATCTCTCTTACATGTTCGTCGATCCGCGCATCGATTTCGGCACGCGCGGCCAATGACGCCTCTCACCCGCCGCCGGCTGCAGAATTTTCGCGCCAACCGGCGCGGCTTCTGGTCGCTCTGGCTCTTCCTGCTGCTCTTCGGCGTCAGCATGTTCGCCGAGTTACTCGCCAACGACCGCCCGCTGCTTGTTCGTTTCGACGGACATTTCTATTTTCCGATCTTCAGCGATTACGCTGAGACCGATTTCGGCGGCGATCTGCCGATCCCGGCGGATTACCGCGATCCGGAACTCGCCAAGCGCATCGCGGCGGGTGGCTTCATGGTCTGGCCGCCGATCCCCTTCGCCGACAACACCATCAACTACAATCTGCCCTCCCCGGCGCCCGCGCCGCCCGACCGCGTCAATTGGCTCGGCACCGACGATCAGGGCCGCGACGTGATGGCCCGGCTGATTTACGGCTTCCGCATCTCGGTGCTGTTCGGCCTTACCCTGACGATCTTCAGCTCGATTATCGGCGTCGCCGCCGGCGCGATCCAAGGCTATTACGGCGGTTGGGTCGATATCTCGTTTCAGCGTTTCATGGAGGTCTGGGCAGGACTGCCGGTGCTCTATCTCCTGATCATTCTTTCCAGCATCAACGCGCCGAATTTCTGGTGGCTGCTGATCATCATGCTGATGTTCTCCTGGATGTCGCTGGTCGACCTGGTGCGCGCCGAGTTCCTGCGCGCGCGCAATTTCGACTATGTCCGCGCCGCGCGCGCGCTCGGCGTGGGCAATGCGACGATCATCTGGCGCCATGTGCTGCCCAATGCCATGGTGGCGACGCTGACCTTCCTGCCTTTCATCCTCAACGGCTCGATCACCACCTTGACCTCGCTTGACTTCCTCGGCTTCGGCCTGCCCCCCGGCTCGCCCTCGCTCGGCGAGCTCCTGTCGCAGGGCAAGAACAATCTGCAGGCGCCGTGGCTCGGCCTCACGGCTTTCTTCGTGCTCGCGGTGATGCTGTCGCTGTTAATCTTCATCGGCGAAGCGGTGCGCGATGCGTTCGATCCACGGAAGGTGAAATGAGCCTTCTCGCAGTCAAAGACCTGAGCGTCACCTTTGCGTCGGGCGACAGCCGAGTGGAAGCAGTCCGTGGAGTCTCTTTCGATCTCGACAAAGGCGAGACCCTCGCTTTGGTCGGCGAATCGGGTTCCGGCAAATCGGTGACGGCGCTCTCGATTATGCAGCTCCTGCCCTATCCGATGGCGAGCCATGGCGCCGCGAGCAGCATCCGCTTCGATGGCACGGAGCTGGTGCGGGCCAGCGAGGCGACCTTGCGCGACATTCGCGGCAACCGCATCGCGATCGTGTTCCAGGAGCCGATGACCTCGCTGAACCCGCTGCACACGATCGAGAAGCAGATCGCCGAGACGCTCAACCTGCACAAGGGACTGAGCGGCGTGGCGGCGCGCGCGCGCGTCCTCGAATTGCTGCGCCTCGTCGGCCTGCCCGAGGCCGAGAGCCGCCTCAACGCCTATCCGCATCAGCTCTCGGGCGGCCAGCGGCAGCGCGTGATGATCGCGATGGCGCTCGCCAACGAGCCCGACATCCTCATCGCCGACGAGCCGACTACGGCGCTCGACGTGACGATCCAGGCTCAGATCCTGAAGCTGCTCAAGGATCTGCAAGCACGCTTCGGCATGGCGCTGCTGCTCATCACCCACGACCTGACCATCGTGCGCAAGATGGCGGACCGTGTGTTGGTGATGACCGAAGGCCAGATCGTTGAGCGCGGCAAGACGGAGCAGCTCTTCACCACGCCTCAACATCCCTACACTTGCAAGCTTTTGGCCGCCGAGCCCCGAGGCGAGCCGCGCCCCGCCGATCCCACGGGCAAGCCGCTGGTCGAGGCGCGCGATGTCCGCGTCTGGTTTCCGATCAAGACGGGCCTTTTCCGCCGCACCACGGCCTATATCAAAGCAGTCGACGGCGTCGATATGGTGCTGCGCCAAGGCGAGACACTCGGCGTGGTCGGCGAATCGGGCTCGGGCAAGACGACGCTCGGCCTCGCACTGCTGCGCCTCATCCAGAGCCGGGGGGAGATTGTCTTCGACGGCCACCGCATCGATGAGCTTGGCGGCAACGCGCTGCGATCGCTCCGGCGCGAGATGCAGGTCGTGTTCCAGGATCCCTATTCGAGCCTATCGCCGCGCCTCTCGATCGCGCAGATCATCGAAGAAGGCTTGAAGGTCCATAAGCTCGGCGGCAGCGCCAAGCAGCGCCGCGCCGAGATCGAGCGGCTGTTGCAAGAGGTTGGGCTCGATCCCGCCGCGGCGGATCGCTACCCGCATGAATTCTCCGGCGGCCAGCGCCAGCGCATCGCGCTCGCGCGCGCGCTGGTGCTGAAGCCGCGCTTCCTTCTGCTCGACGAGCCAACCTCGGCGCTCGACATGTCGGTGCAGGCGCAGATGGTCGAGCTGCTGCGCGATCTGCAAGCGCGCTACGGCATCGGCTATCTCTTCATCAGCCACGACCTGCGCGTGGTGAAGGCGCTGGCGCATGACATCATGGTGATGAAGGACGGCAAGGTGGTCGAGATCGGCCCCGCCGCGTCGATCTTCACCGCGCCTCAGACCGCCTATACGCGGGCGCTGATGGCCGCCGCTTTCGATATCGAGATCGCCGAGCCGCAAGCGGTGGGTACGTAGCCACGGATGTCATCCCCTCGAAAGCGGGGATCCAGAAGAACCATCGCAGCAGTAGATCCTGCATTCCCGCTTGCGCGGGAATGACGGCCAGTGCATCGAGACTCAGCCGAGTCGCCAGCGTTCGATCACGAGCTTGGTACCGCGATCGTTGGGCTGATCGATCGTCCAGCCGTGATGCAGCAAGGTACGCGCGGTGAGGCGATTGCCGTAGAAGCCGAGCCCGATCTGCAAGACAAGGAAAGCGGCGAAGAGCGCGAGCTGCGCGGCCTGAGTCGCTTCCGCGCCGACGCGCACGATGCTTACGATCAGCACAAAGAGCCACAGCACGAGCACCGCGGCGCCCCAGCCGGGGAGGCGCCGCAAGAAGAGCGGCAGACCAAAAACGCCGGCGAAGAGGAAAAGGTCCCAGGCAAAGCCGGTCGCGACGCGCCGCTCTTTGCCGCTCGGCTTGTGCCGGAAGCCGATCGATCGCGGTAAGCGATCGGCGGCCGCCGCGCCGCGCGCATTGCCTTTGCGACGCGAGCTCGAGCTAGTTCGCGCCACGGCCGAAGCGATGCTCGATCAAGGCATAAAGCGCCCGCATAGCAAGCGCCTCGCCGCCTTCCGGCCGGCCGGGGCGGCTCTTCTGGTTCCAGGCGTAGGTGTCGATATGGATCCAGGGCGTGCCTGGCGTCACGAAGGCGTCGAGGTAGAGCGCGGCGGTGATCGCGCCGGCAAAGCTCGATTCCGAGACATTGTTGAGATCGGCGATCGGCGACACGATCATCTGCCGATAGGGCTTCCACAGCGGCAAGCGCCAGAGCGGGTCGCTCTCGACCAAGCCGAAGCGGAGGAGCTCGTCGGCAACGGCATCGTCATTGGCGAAAAGCGCCGGCAGCTCCGGCCCCAGCGCGGTGCGCGCCGCCCCCGTCAAGGTCGCCATATCGATCAGCAAGGCCGGCTTCTCGTTGCATGCTTCGTAGAGCGCATCGCACAGGATGAGCCGGCCCTCGGCGTCGGTGTTGCCGACCTCAACGGTCATGCCCTTGCGCGTCTTGATGATATCGAGCGGGCGGAAGGCGTTGCCGGCGACCGCATTCTCGACCGCCGGCACCATGACGCGCAGCCGCAGCGGCAGCTTCGCCTCCATGATCGCCGAAGCGAGGCCGAGCAAGGTCGCGGCGCCGCCCATGTCCTTTTTCATCGTGCGCATGCCGCCTGACGGCTTGAGATCGAGCCCGCCGGTGTCAAAGCACACGCCCTTACCGACGAGGGTCAGCTTCGGCGCGTTCTCATTGCCCCAGACGAAATCGATGAGCCGCGGGGCTTTGGCGGCCGCGCGCCCGACCATGTGGATCGCCGGATAATTGAGCTCGAGCAGCTCGTCGCCGACGATCGCGCGATAACGCGCGCCATGCTTTACGGCGAGCGCCTGCGCCGCGTCCGCGAGCTCGGGCGGGCCCATATCTTCGGCCGGCGTATTGATGAGATCGCGCGCCAGCCCCATGCCGCGCGCCAAGCGCTCGACTCGGCGGTGATCGGCATTGGCCGGCCAGACGAGATCGGCCCAGGGCTTCTCGCGCGCGCGATAACGGGTGAAGGCATAACAGCCGAGCGCCCAGCCGAGCGCGAAGCGCGTCGCTGCCTCTGCCGTATGCTCGCCTTCGAGCGCGTAGGCGCCGGGCGGCAACGCATCGGGCAGCGCGGCGATGCCCCAAAGCTCTTCGCCCGCCCGCACCCCGATCAGCACGCGCTTCAACCGGCCTGCCGCGTCCGGGAGCAGGGCGAATTTGCCTGATGCGCCGAGGTAATGCGTCGCCTCGACCCAGCGCCGCTCGATTTCCTCGAGCTGTGCGAGCGCCGCCGGAAGGCTCTCTTCGGTGACCGGCAGAATCGGCACCGCGCCGGCGCGGTCGGCAATAAGATGATCGAGCACTATCGCATTTCCCTCACGAACAACCGGGCTTGCGGCGCCGTCCCGACGCCGTCAGAGTGAGCGGCCGGAAGCCGAACCAAGCCAACCCGACCGAGCATAGCCGATGGCCGAGTTCACCATCTACCTCGCGAATAAGAACTATTCGTCCTGGTCGCTGCGCGGCTGGCTGATGCTGAAAGCGACTGGCGTCGCTTTCGACGAGATCGTGATCCCGCTCGACGAACCGCAGACCCGGGCCGAGATCCTGCGCTACACCCCTTCAGGCAAGTTGCCGACGCTGGTGCACAACCGCAAATCCGGCGGGCCGGTGACGGTCTGGGAATCGCTGGCAATCGGTGAATATCTCGCCGAGCTCTTCCCGCAGGCGGGGCTCTGGCCGAAGGATCCGGCGACGCGAGCCCATGCCCGCGCGATCAGCAACGAAATGCATGCCGGCTTCCTGCCGCTGCGCCGCCATTTTCCGATGAACATGCGGTCGGTCTTCGATCGCGAGATCATCCCCGAAGCGCAGGGCGATATCGACCGCATCACGTCGCTGTGGCGTGATTGCCGGCAGCGCTACGGCACGGGGGGCGATCTCCTTTTCGGCTCATTCGGTATCGCCGATGCGATGTTCGCGCCGGTGGTCAGCCGCTTCCGCACGTATAAGCTGACGCTCGACGGCGAGGCCGAGGCCTATGCGCGCGCCATTACCGCTTGGCCGGCCTATCAGGAATGGCTCACCGGTGCCCGCAACGAGCCGATGGTCATCGAGCAATACGAGTTCTGAGCGCCGGCGCCAGGACGCCGCCCGAGCAGCCCTATTTGAGCTGGACATAACGCAGGGGAAAGAAGCCGTCCCCCTGCTGGACCAACTCGACATTGTCGCGCACCGCCCAGACCTGATCCTGCTGATGCAGCGGAATATAGGCGATGTCCTGCTTCGCCTGCGCGAGCGCCTCATGGAGCAGATCGCGGCGCTTGCCGCTGTCGGTCTCGCCGGCAATTTCCGCGATCAACCGATCGAGCGCCGGATCGGAGAAGCCGCCGAAATTCGCGTCGCCGCGATGGGCCTGTTTGTCGGGCGTGGCGACGAGATTGACCAACGCATCGAGCGCATCATATGTCGCGGGGAGCCAACCGAGCAGATAGAAGCTCGAGCCCTGCGACGGCGTCATCACCTTGGCAAAGAATTTGCCGCGCGTCTGAGCATTGAGACGGATCTTCACGCCGATCTTCCCCAGCATGGCGACAACCGAGTCACAGATCGCCTCGTCATTCAAATAGCGGTCGTTGGGGCAATCCATCCCGACCGAGAAGCCGCGCGGATAGCCGGCCTGCGCCAGCAGCGCCCGAGCCGCCGCGAGGTCGTAAGGAAGGCGCTGGTTGAGCGCGGGATGGAAGCCGTTGATACCCGGCCCGACCAGCAGCGCCGTCGGCGTCGCGAAGCCGCGCATTACCTTGTCCTTGATCGTCGTCTCGTCGATCGCCTGATAGAAGGCCTGGCGCACGCGGCGATCGCGGAACGGATTGGCGCCTTTCATGTCGCTGTCGGCGAGCTGGTCATGGCGGTAATCGAAGCCCAGCATGATCGTGCGCAGCTCCGGCCCCTGCACCAAATGGACGCCCTTGGCGCGCGCGATGCGGTAGGTCGATTGCGGCGGCACGGAATAGAGCATGTCGAGCTTGCCGCCGAGCAGCGCCGTAGCGCCGGCCGTGGCCGTCATGGGCCGGAATTCGACACGGTCGAGATTGTGCTGCGGCTGGTCCCACCAATTCGGGTTCGGCACCAGCACCGTCAGCTTGTCAGGCTGGCGCTCTTCGAGCATGAACGGGCCGGTGCCGTCGGCATGGTCGCTCGCATAGCTGTCACCGCTCGCCTGCGCCTTGGCCGGCTCGGTCGCGTCGTGCTCGGCGCACCATTTCGCGCTCATGATGTCCCAGAGGGGCAGCTGCTCGGGCAGGATTGAATCAGGCAGATTGGTGTTGATGTCGATCGTGTAATCGTCGATCTGGTCAACGCTGCGGATCGACGCCAACGCGTGCGCGATTTGCGAATTCGACGAGCGCGCGCGGGCGAAAGAGAAGACGACATCGGCGGCGGTAAAGGGCGTGCCATCCTGGAATTTGACGCCGCGGCGCAGCTCGAACCGCCAGCGATCCGGCGCTTGCTGCTGCCAGCGCACCGCCAGCGCCGGCTCGACGCGCAGATCGCGGCCGCGGCGCACCAGCGGCTCGTAGATATTGGAATCGAAGGACAGCAGGAAGATCTCCTGCCGCGCATAAGGATCGAGCGAGAACAAGTCCTGGTCGTTCGACCAGCGCAGCGTCCTGGCCGACGCCGCCGACAGCGCGAGCAGCAGCGCCGCGCCCGCCGCCAAAAAAGTCCTCGTTATCGTTCTTCTGCCCAGGCCCATTCGCACCGGCGGAGAGTTTGGCGCGCGGCTTGCGGTGTCAACTAATTTTGGCAAAGACTGCGGCAAAGAGGGAGGAAACCCGATGGCGGTGATCTATGTCGCGCGCAGCGCCGCGCTCAGCAAATGGGCATCCGATGTCGGCCTGTCGAAGAACATCTTCAAGGTCGGCGTCGCCGAAGAGCCGGTCAAAGACCTGATCGCCGCCGAGGGCTGGGCCGGTATCACCGATTGGACCCTCGTCAAGAAAGACGAGGCCGGCGAGCTCACGGAAGAGGCGGCGCTTGAGCGCCTCGCCAAGCGCGAGACCGTCGTCGATCCGAAATACTATCCGCGCATCCGTGACACGCGGGGTCTCTTCAAGGTCAATCCTGTCCATGTCGAAAGCCACATCATCGTCGGCCGCGCCCTCGAAGGCGGCGCCGAACGCGTCGCCGTGAAGCTGAAACCCGCGGATTTCGCGAGCTATCTCATCCACAACGCCAAGCGCTGATCGTCGAATCTAAGTAGTTCCTATGATCGCGACGCGCCTATTCGTCCCTTTACTTCGTGCGACACGCCCGTTTATCGTCGACGCAGAATCCAGTCAAAGTTAACGAGCAGAACGCTCCTCGGCCGCCCCAACGAGGGTTCGTTTCATGCTCTCTTTTCTGCCTCGTTATGCGCGGCGGGGCAGCTCATGACGACGCGGGTCTTCACGCTTGTCACCGGCTGCTGCGCGAGACAGGGGGATGGCGGCCTGGGCTTCGCGATCCGGGAGCTGGTTCCGGACGAGCGCGGCGAGATCGTGATCCGCCACCAAGCCGGCACCGAGGTCACGGTGCTGACCGATGATCCGATCATAGCGCACGGCATCGAGCGGGATCACATCACCCGTGCCGGGCACGACGTCTCGGGCTTCTCCTATTGCCGCTTTGCCGGCGGAATCGCCGTATTCTACCCACGCTCGCTTTCGCTCTGCGTCGACGACGGCGAGCCGGTCTGAGAAGCGCCGAGATTGAGGGGATGGGGGCGGCCTTCCGGCGCGGCCGGTGCCGCCCCTATGTTTTTTGGTCGCTCTAGGTGGTGAGCGTATCGCGCACCCAGCGCGCCGTTCCGATCAGTTCGGCGTCGCGATCGAGGAAGCCGAGGAGCTGCAGCCCGAGCGGCAGGTCCTCGACACTCAGCAGCGGCAGCGTGATCGCCGGCACGCCGAGGCATGAGCCGGAGACCACGAAGATCGAATCGCCCGTGCTCTCGAGCCCGATCGGCGCAGGACCCGTTGCCGATATCGTGATCACGCCATCCACCTCGCCGGCGAGTGCGGCATAGATCGTGCGGATCGCCGCACGCTCGGCGCGGCGCGCGCGATACTCATCGAGGGTGATGCGATCCGCCTCGACCAGCCGGTCGCGCGTGAACGACGTGAGCTTCGAGGGATCGCTCGCATTGTAGGATTTGACCGCCCAGCGCGCTTCGAAAGCGTTGAGCAGCTGCGACACCGGCATGGCGCGGGTGAGCGCCACCTCGGCGGCCTCGAGCGCGGCGCTCTCCTTGCGCCGGACCAGCGCCACGCCGGCGGCGCTGAGCCGCGCCAGCGCGGCATCGAGCGCCGCAAGCGCCGCAGGCGCGGCCTTGCTCCAGCCCGGGCCTTCGAGCACGGCCAGGCGCAGCGGCTTTTGCGCCGCGGGCGGCGCGGCGGGGCCAAAAAGGCCGGGATAATCCGGATCGCCGCCAGCGCGGTCGGCGATCTCGCGCAGCAACACCCATGCATCTTCGATGCTTGCCGCGAGCGCGCCGTGGACGCTTTGCGAGAGCCCGTCATGACTGCCGCTGCGATTGATCGCGCCGAGGCTCGGTTTGAAGCCGACGCAGCCGCAAAAACTCGCCGGGCGGAGGATCGAGCCGAGCACCTGCGTGCCGAGGCCCGCCGCGATCATGCCGCTGCCGGTTGCCGCGGCCGAACCGGAGGACGAGCCGCCTGGCGTGCGCCGCGTATCCCAGGGGTTGCGCGTCGGACCCGGCGGGGCGGTGGCGAATTCCGTGGTCACGGTCTTGCCGAGGATCACCGCGCCGGCCTCGCGCAGCGCCGTCACCGAGGCCGCGTCCCGACGCGACTGCCAGCCCTTGAAGAAGGCGGAGCCGTTCTCGGTCGGGAAATCGCGCGTCTCGATGATGTCCTTGACGCCGACCGGCATGCCGTCGATCGGCGAAAGCGGCGTGCCTTCTTTCCACCGCGCGGTCGAGCGCGCAGCGGCCTCGCGGGCAGCGGTCGCGTCGTAATGGACGAAAGCGAGGACCTGCGGCTCGATCTCGGTGAGGCTCGCAAGGCAACGCTCGAGAAAGGCGCTCGGGCTGTCCTTGCCGGCGCGGAAATCTTGCTGCGCGGCAACATAAGAGCGCATCGCTGGTTTTGGCATAGGCGTACCTCCCGCCCTGAAGATACCATGATTCACGCGGCGCCGGGCAAGCGCGCACCCCTAATTGTCTCGCGGAAATCGCCTCGTTATCCTGCGCGGTGAGACGGAAGCGAGGAAAACGATGACGGATCTTTACGAGCGCAAGCCGCCGGGACCGGGCCACAACCAGCCCGAAGACGAGAATGAAGTAAAATGGGAGCGCTGGACTAAGCGGCGCATCTTCGTGCGCGAGCTCGCCGGCACCTATTCGCATCTCTACAAGCAGCTCCTCGACCAGCCGCGCGTCTATTCCTCGAGGAAACTCCCCTGGAAAGGCGGGCCGCAGCAATACGGCAAGCAGATCATCAACCCGCAAGCGGCGATGGTCGCGCAATCGATCGAAACGCATATCGAGGCCTATGGCCCCGGCGCCTTCGGCCAGAAGCACGGCCATATGAACAGCGCCGTGTTCTACGTCATCAAAGGCTATGGCCACGACATCCATGACGGCCGCCACATCCCGTGGAAGGCAGGCGATGTGATGATCGTCGAGAATGGCTGCGTCCATCAGCATTTCAACGACGATCCGGAGAACGAGGCGATCCTTCTCGTGATGAAGGCGAAGCCGCTTTTCCTGTTCATGCATTTGCTGTTCCAAAAAATCGTGACCTATCCGCCGAACGAGCCGATCAAGGGACACGAAGACTGGCAACCGCCGACCGATCTTTAAGGAAAAGAACCATGGCAAAAGCACCTGACGAGCGCGATGTCGCGCATGCCGGCAGCGAAAGCTGCAGCTATCGCACCGACGCGATCGCGCAATCCGCCGAATTCCGCACGTTTTATGAGAGCCTGCGCAACGTCGTTCACGCCGAGGAGATGCCGTTCGAGAATTCGCCCGACGGGCTCTTGAAGCATCTCGTCCACGAGAAGCTCAACACGCGCGAATGCTGCATCGAAGCCTATATGCAATTCCTCGAAGCTGGCGGCCGCTCCGGCAAGCATCGCCATATGTGGGAAGAGGTTGCCTTCGTCGCCGAAGGCTCGGGCTACGATCTGCACTGGGATCTGAAATTCGACTGCCTCGACAAATTCGAATGGTCCTGGGAAGAGGAGCCGAAGAAGATCGAATGGTCGCGCGGCGATTTCATCTACGTGCCGCCTTTTACCATGCATCAGCATTTCAATGCCGATGCGGCGAAGGAAGCGCGGCTGATCATCATCAGCAACCGCATCGTTCGCGAGATGGGTTTTGACTGGCTCGACCAGGTCGAGCATGCCCCGGGATTTTGAAGAATGAATATGCGCTCGCAGTGGATCCTCGCTTTTGCGGGAGTGACGGTGATAACAAGCCTCTGCGCCACACCGGCTTCCGCAGATGCGATCGCCGATTTCTACAAAGGCCGCACCGTCACGATCGACATCGGCTACAGCGCCGGTGGCGGCTACGATCTCTACGCCCGCACCTTGGCACGTCATCTGGGCGACCACATTCCCGGCAATCCCAATGTCGTGCCGCAGAACATGCCGGGCGCCGGCAGCCTCAAGGTCGTCAATTATCTCGCGAACCTCGCACCGAAGGACGGTACGGTCATCGCCACCTTCGCGCGCGGCATGGCGATGCAGCCGCTCTTCGACAAAACCGGCGTCGAATTCGATGCGCAGAAGCTCAATTGGATCGGCAGCATCACCAACGAGGTCAGCGTCTGCGCCTTCCGCAGCGATTCGGGCGTCGCGACTTGGCAGGACATGATGACGAAGTCCTATACGGTCGGCGGCACCGGCACAGGCTCCGACACCGACGTCTTCCCGGACGTGCTGCGCAACATGTTCCACATGAAGCTGAAGCTCGTGACCGGTTATCCCGGCGGCAGCGACGTCTTGCTCGCGATGCAGCGCGGCGAGGTCAACGGCCGCTGCGGCTGGTCGTGGTCGAGCGTCAAAAGCACGAGCTACGCGCTCTATCAGAATAAAGAGATCCTCGTTCCCGTGCAGCTATCGCTGGAGAAGCATCCCGATCTGCCCGACGTGCCGCTGATCATGGATGAGACGAAAGATCCGCAGGAACTTGCCGCGCTGAAGCTGATCTTCGGGCGCCAAAGCATCGCCCGGCCCTATGCGACGGCGCCGGGCGTGCCGGCGGAGCGCGTCGCCGCGTTGCGTAAGGCCTTCGACGACACGATGAAGGACAAGGCCTTCCTCGAAGAAGCGCAGAAAACCGATCTCGAAGTGCAGCCGGTCTCCGGCGCCGAAGTCCAAGCTCTCGTGGCCGAGGTCTATAAATCCTCGCCCGAGGTGGTGAAGCTCGCCGCCGCCGCGGCGAAGACCGCGAATGCGAAATAGTAGTCACTCGTCATTGCGAGCGAAGCGAAGCAATCCAGGGACCAGCACCGCCCTGGATTGCTTCGTCGCTCCGCTCCTCGCAATGACGATTATCTATTCTTCGCGACAAAAGCCGCAATCTTGTCCGCGACCTCTTTCGGCCGCTCCGTATGGAGCGCGTGGCCGGTCTGGTCGAGCACCTCGAGCGTCGCCTTCTTTATCGGCTTCATGAAATGCTGCGCGCAATCGAAGGGGCAGATCTCGTCGTTCTTGCCCCAGATGAAGAGCGTCGGCACGTCGATGCGGTGCAGCCAATAGGGCAGCTGCGGATTGTTGAGCCGGGGACTCCAGGCGAGCCGCGCGCCCGCCGCCCGGTTCTGCAGCCAGATATCCTGGTCCATGGTCGCCAATTGCTTCAGCCGCTCGTCGACGAATTTCTTGTCGTAGAACATGTGCTGCGCATGTTCTTGCGGCGACCAGAGGAAGATGTCGCCGAAGGGTACCTTCGGCGAGCGCACGCCGGCTGGGGCGAGCAGGCTAAGGCTTTTCAGCCGCGTCGTGTTGCGTACGGCGATCTCGGCCGCGGTCCAGCCGCCCAAGGAATGCCCGACGAGATGGACGTCTTCGAGATCGAGCTTCTCGAGGAAATCGAGATAGAAATACGCGAGATCGCCGACTCCCATCATCCATTCGGGGATTTGCGAGCGGCCGAAGCCCGGATGCTCGGGCGCGAGTACGTGGTGCTTCTCGGCGAGGAGCTGCAAGAGTGGGCTCCAATTCGAGCCGCCGGCGCCATGGAGGAAGAGCAGGGTCTCGCCCTTTCCCGCCTCGAAAACATTGAGTTTCGTGCCGTTTATCTCGCGACTTGCCGGTTCCATGCGCCTCCTCCAACCGCTCGCGACGATAGAAAGCGACACCATTGCATGCAAGCACACGACCGGCCTATCGTCTCTCCCGACGGAGGTGTCCCATGCACAAAGTCGCCATTCCGCAGACCATTATCGACCGCGTCATCAAGCGCCGCGGCAAGGAGCACGTGTTCGATGATTTCGATCCGACCCGCACCGCGCTGGTCGTCGTCGATCTCCAGAACGGCTTCATGATGCCGGGCGTCGCCTTCTCGGAAATCCCCATGGCGCGCGAAATCGTGCCGAACGTCAATCGCCTCGCCGCGGCGATGCGCGAAGCCGGCGGCACGGTGGTGTGGATCGTCACGACTTATGAGCCGGCGGTCGATCGCGAATGGTCGACCTATTATCGCCTCTCGACCCCCGGAAACGGCGCCAAGCGGAGCGCGGCGCTGACCAAGGGCGCCAAAGGTCATGAGATTTGGCCCGAGCTCGAGGTGAAGCAAGGCGATCCAATCGTCGAGAAGAAGCGCTTCTCGGCCTTCATCCAGGGCTCGAGCGAGCTGGACAAGGTGCTGAAGGCGCGCGGCATCGACAATCTACTCATCACCGGCACAGTGACCGGCGTGTGCTGCGAATCGACCGCGCGCGATGCGATGATGCTGAACTACGCGGTGACGATGGTCACCGACGGCAACGCTTCCTACAGCGATGAAGAGCACAACCGCGCGCTGACCGCGTTCTACGCGACGTTCGGCGACATCCGCTCGACAGACGATCTGATCGCGCTGATCGCCAAGAACGGCAAGAAGCAGGCGGCGGAGTAACCCGCCGCCGCGCTATTCCTTCGCCTTGTCCGGACGGAATTTCGTCTCGGGCTTTACGCCTTTGCGGCGCTGCTGCGCGCTGATGCGGCCGTTCTCGAGATAGCGGCCGGTTGCGGCGCGCTCCGCCGCCTGATCCCATTCCGGCAGCCAATCGCCGAGCGAATAGCCGAACCACGGCGCTTCGGGCCGCAGCGCCGGCAAGCCCAGCTTCTCCCAAATCTTTTTCGCCCGTTCCATATATTCGCGCGTCGGCAACGCTAGCGGCGGCATGTCGCTTTTCGCCGTCGCATCCATCAGCAAGGTCGAATCCTCGGCCGTGTCGGATTCGCGCTGGGGCCCGTGTCCCATGCCGCGATGTGCGACGGTTTGCACATCCTCGATTGGGTTCATGCGATAGGCCATCGCCCAGAGGATCGCATCGGCATTGTCGGGATCGATGTCCTCGCTCACCGCGATGGTGATTTTGCCCATATCGCCCTTGAAGAAAGCGGCACCGTTGAGCGCCCGCCAGATCTCGGTCCGCGAGGTGCCTTTGGCGACCGAGATCACGGTGACGCGCAGCAAGCCGGTCAGCTTCTCATGCAGCGAGACGCGCTTGACGCCCTTGACGCCGAGCGTGTCGCGCAGATGCGCGAGGAACAGCGGCTCATAGGAAACCCGCTTGATGACGCTCGACTCCGACGGCGCGACCTGGCTGATGTAGGAGGGAATGACTGCGTTCTTGCGATGGGTGATCGCGGTCACCTTCATCGGCATGTTGAATTCCTCGAGCGCGAGATGGCCGTGGCTTTCGCCGAACGGCGCTTCCGGCTCCACATATTCGGTATCGATTAAGCCCTCGATCACCACTTCGGCTTCGGCCGGCACCAGCAGGTCGACGGTGCGCGCGCGCACGACATTGATCGGCGCGCCGGCCAATCCACCCGCCACCTTAAATTCATCAACATCGAGCGGCAGCTTCTGCGGCCCCATGAAGGCGACATAGGGCGGGCAGCCGAGGACGATGGCACAGGGCATCGTCTTGTCGCCGCGCTTCTGGTGCTTCAGGTAATGCTGATAGCCGCCGGCGCCGCCGACGCGCGTCGCCATGCGCACCACGAGCCGGTCCGGCGCCTTCAGCGCCGCGCGATAGGTGCCCATATTCTGCACCAGCGTCTCGGGATCGCGCGTGATGACGTTGGTCGCGGTGAGCGTCGGCGCCGCATCGAAGCCCGGTGTCGAGACCGGGATCGGCAGCGCGTCGAGCCCGTGCCCCTCGCCGTCCAAATCCTTGCCCTCGATCACCACCTCATGGCAGGGCGCGTCGTTCACGATGCGTGGCTCGACCGGATGGGCGATAGCGCGCTCCCACTTGCGATCGATCTCCTCGACCGGCGTCCCCATGCCGATCGAATAGATCGCGCGATTGGCGGCGATCGCGCCGACCACCACGGGCATTTTGTATTTCCGGCCCTTGCCGTCGACAATATTGGTGAAGAGGAACGCCTTGCGCTCCTCTCCCTTCATGCCGCCGACGAAGGCCCAGCGCACCAGCGGATGGAGCTCCGCATCCTTGTCGATCTTCTCATCGACGGTGATAAGGAGATTCTTCGCGCGCAGCGCGTCGAGATGATCGTGAAGATCGGGATAGTTGCGCGTCGGCGCGCTCACAGCGTTGCTCCGCATTCGCAATCGACATTGAAGATGCGCGCCGCGGTCTCGCCGAGGATGGCGCG
>DATNGE010000073.1:0-7108 GCA_035606035.1 Allostellaceae bacterium | reverse complement strand
CCGTCACGCTCTTCAACTGCTTCGTCATGGGGACGATCCCGGACGACATGTCCGGCATCTTCGCGCATCTACGCGAAGCCGCGCTGACCATGCAGCAAGGCGGGGGCATCGGTTACGATTTCTCGACCCTCCGCCCGAAAGGCGCGCCGGTCAAAGGGGTCGGCGCCGACGCTTCGGGGCCACTCTCCTTCATGGATGTCTGGGACGCGATGTGCCGCACCATCATGAGCGCCGGCTATCGCCGCGGCGCGATGATGGCGACGATGCGCTGTGACCACCCGGATATCGAGGCCTTCGTCGAGGCCAAGCGCGAGCCCGGCAAGCTGCGCATGTTCAACCTCTCGGTCCTTATCACCGATGCTTTCATGACAGCGGTGAAACAAGACGCGCCGTGGGAGCTGAGCTTTGCCGGCACCACGTACAAGGTCCTGCGCGCGCGCGAGCTCTGGGATCAGATCATGCGCGCGACCTACGCCTATGCCGAGCCGGGCGTGATCTTCATCGATCGCATCAATCGCCGCAACAACCTCGCCTATTGCGAGACCATCGCCGCGACCAATCCGTGCGGCGAGCAGCCGCTGCCGCCTTACGGCGCCTGCCTCCTCGGCTCGATCAATCTGGCGGCTTTGGTGCGTGAGCCTTTCACCGATAAGGCCGCGATCGATCTCGAGGAGCTTAAACACGTCGTACCGCTCGCGGTGCGGATGCTCGATAACGCGATCGACGCCTCGCGCTTCCCTTTAGAAGCGCAAGCCCAAGAGGCGAGCGCCAAGCGCCGCGTGGGCCTTGGCGTCACCGGGCTTGCCGATGCTCTGATCCTTTGCGGCGTGCGTTATGGCTCGGCGCGCGCCGTCGAGCTCACCGAACAATGGATGAAGGCGGTGCAGCGCGCCGCCTATTTCGCCTCGGTACAGCTCGCGGCCGAGAAAGGCCCCTTCCCGCTTTTCGATAAAGACGCCTATCTCGCCGGCGAGACGATCCGCGAGCTCGATGAGGATCTGCGCAAGGCGATCGGCGATTATGGCATCCGCAACGCGCTGCTCACCTCGGTCGCGCCGACCGGAACGATCTCGATTTTTGCCGACAACGTCTCCTCGGGGCTCGAGCCGGTCTTCTCCTTCCGCTACACGCGCAACGTGCTGCTGCCCGATGGCAGCCGCAAGGAGGAAGAGGTCTCGGATTACGCCTATCGCCTCTTCCGCCGCATGAAAGGCGATCTGGCGCCGCTGCCCGATTATTTTGTCGATGCGCAATCGCTCGCGCCCTCGGATCATGTCGTCATGCAGGCAGCGGTACAGAAATACGTCGACAGCTCGATCTCGAAGACGATCAACGTGCCGGCGGATTTCCCCTTCGAGCAATTCAAGGATGTCTACCTCCAGGCCTACGAGCTCGGCTGCAAGGGCTGCACCACTTATCGCCCCAACGAGGTGACCGGCGCGGTGCTCGAAGTGAAGCCGGCAAAGGAAGCCGAGAGCACGTCACAGCGCGAGCTGCCGCTGCCGGCGCCGCGGCCGAAGCCCAGGGATGTCTTTGAGGCCGGCGGCGTCGTCTATATGACGCAGCCGCTCGACCGCCCCGAGGCGCTGCCCGGCAACACCTACAAGATCGCCTGGCCGCAGAGCGAGCACGCGCTCTACATCACCCTCAATGACATCGTTCAGGACGGCCGGCGCCGGCCGTTCGAGATCTTCATCAACTCGAAGAACATGGAGCATTACGCCTGGACCGTGGCGCTGACCCGCATGATCAGCGCCGTGTTCCGCCGCGGCGGCGACGTCTCCTTCGTCGTCGAAGAGCTGAAAGCCGTGTTCGATCCGCGCGGCGGCGCCTGGATGGGCGGGCATTACGTGCCCTCGCTGCTCGCGGCGATCGGCGATGTCATCGAGCGCCACATGACCGCGATCGGCTTCATGGCGCCGCCAGACACGCAAAAGCAGATCGCGATGGAAAAGCAGGTCGTCAATCTCTCGGGCAACAACCCGCCGCGCATGGCGCAATGCCCGAAATGCGGCCAGGCCGCGCTGATCCGCCTCGAAAATTGCGATCAGTGCACCAATTGCGACTATTCGAAATGCTGGTGAGGGCCAGCGTAACATCCCACGCGTAAGCCTGGATTCCCGCTTGCGCGGGAATGACCAAAAAATCTCCTCGCCCGCCAACCACCTACCGGTGATCATCGCGACGGACGAAACAACTGTCGCAGCCCGTCGACCGCCGATCAAAATCCTCTACACTCGCCCCATGCGCAATGCATCGGCCGCCCGCCGCATCGTGCTGTCGCTGAGCGGCATCATTCTGGTCGCACTCATCGCTTACGCGGCTTACTGGCATTACGTTGCCGGCATGCTGCGCGCTCAGCTGCGGCCCTGGGCGGAGGCGCGCGCAACCGAAGGCTATAACATCCGTTGGGACGCCGCCGAAATCGGCGGCTTTCCCGGTTCGTTCCGTTTCGATTTCACCAATCTGAGCTTCGATACGCTGCGGCCCCTACCGATGGCGGTGAATGCCGGTAGCGCCTCGGCCTGGGCAGCGCCGTGGAACCTGAGGCATTGGGAATTCACGGCGGCGAGCGGCGCCCGGGTCATCGAGCCCAGTGGCAGCACCGGCTTCACCATGCGCCGGATCGACGGCGCCGTCGATGTCGATGGCCGGTTCGTCGCCGCGATCGACGTGACGGCCGCCGATCTCAGCGGCGTCGGCCTCGCGCAGGGCACGAAAATCGGTAACGGTGAAGCCCATATCGAAATACCGGCAACACCACCGCAAAGCCATACCGACATCGCACTCGGCCTCGCGCTGCAATTGCGCGACGCGACGCTTCCGATGTCCGTGCCCGGGTTCGGCAACACGTTATCCGGGTTTTCCTTCGTAGCGCAGCTGAAGGGCGCGCTGCCGCCCGGACAGATCGTTCCGGCGCTGACGCACTGGCGGGACGATGGCGGCACGATCGAATTGCAATCGCTGCGGCTGCGTTGGGGCTCGCTGCTGGTCGATGCCTCGGGCACGCTTGCGCTCGACCAGGCGCTGCAGCCCGAAGGCGCGTTCTCCGCTGTCATCACCGGCCAGGACGCGGCGGTCGACGTCGCGGTGAAGGCCGGCGCGCTGCGGCCGAGCGATGCCGGCGCCGCGAAAGTAGTGCTCGGACTGCTGGCGCGGCCGAATGGCGCTGGCGACAAGGCGCTTACATTGCCGATGACGATCCAGAACCAACAGCTTTACCTCGGCCCGGCAAAGCTTGCGACTATCCCGCCGATTGCCTGGAATTGACTCGTATGCCGTCGCACGAGAACAGACGCTTTGGACTCGGCAGCACGCATCGACTGAAGATCGGCCTCTTTGGCGCGAATTGCTCCTCGGGGCGCGCGGTCACACGGCTTCCCGAGCGCTGGACCGGAAGCTGGGCCGAATGCAAGCGCTTGGCGCAGATGGCGGACGCCGCCGGAATCGAATTCATGCTGCCGATCGGGCGCTGGAAAGGCTACGGCGGCGAGACGGATTACCAGGGCGCGACGCTCGAGACCATCACCTGGGCAACAGGGCTCATGGCTTCGACTCGAAACCTCGTCGCCTTCGGCACCGTGCATGCGCCGCTCATCCATCCGATCGTCGCGGCGAAAGCAATGGTGACTGCCGACCAAATCGGCGAGGGCCGCTTCGGCCTCAATCTCGTCTGCGGCTGGAACGAGGACGAGTTCACGATGTTTGGCGTTGCCCAGCGCGATCACGAAGCGCGCTACGACTACGCCAAGGAGTGGCTCGACGCCGTGAAAGAAATGTGGTCGCGCGAAGGCCAGTTCGATTTCGACGGTGCCTATGTCAAGCTCAAGGACGTGCGCGCCAAGCCGAAACCCTATGGCGGCTCGCGGCCTTATGTCATGAATGCCGGTTCCTCGCCGACCGGCCAGGCTTTTGCGATCGCCAATTGCGACGGGCTCTTCGTCTCCACCTCGCTGCAAGCGCTCGACACGGCGGAACAGACGGTGCGCCGCGTGCGCAGCGCAGCACGCGAGCAAGGCCGCGAGCTCGACGTCTTCACCGCCGGCGTCGTCACCTGCCGGCCAACGCGCAAGGAAGCCGAGGAATACGATCACTACGCCACGGTTGAAAACGCCGATCTCGGCGCCATCGACCACATCCTCGCGATGCGCGGCGTGACGCCCGACAAATACTCAGCCGAGGAATTCGCGACGCTGCGCCGCAAGCAAGCTTATGGCATGGGCGGCGTGCGTCTCGTCGGCACGCCGGACGAAATCGCGCAGAATGTCGCGGCGCTGGGCGAGGCCGGCATTGCCGGCATCGCCTTGTCCTTCGTCCACTATATCGAAGAGCTGCCCTATTTCTGTGCCGAGGTCCTGCCGCGCCTCGCGCGCCTCGGCCTGCGTAATCCGGCCTGAGACTTGCTGCAGCGGCCTAAGGTTGAGGAGCTTGGGCGCGCTCGAACATGCCGTATTGGCGCTCGACCTCCGCGACCGTGATGCGATAGTCGGCGAAGATCTGGCCACGGCCCGAGAGCTGCGCCAGATGATGGCGATTGTGCTCGCGCCAGCGTTTCACGGCGTCTTCGTCGCGCCAATACGAGACCGAGACCAGCCTGCCGGGTTTCGCCATGCTCTTGAAGCGCTCGACCGAGATGAAGCCGTCGATCTTCTCGACCTCGGGTTTCAGCTGCGCAGCGAGATCGAGATAGTCCTGCTCGCGCCCTTCCTTGGGCTCCACCTCGAAGACGACGACGAACATCCAAGCCTCCTTGTCTCCTTGGTCCCAAGCTTAGCAAATTCCCCAGCAATGTCGGGCCGACGCCACAACAATGCCGTAAAACCCTGACTTGTTGGCAGGGTCGAAAATTTCGTTCAGCCCGTTCCTTCGAGCCAGTTATGAGCGACCGTTTCGCCACCCTCCTCATCTTCGCCTTGATCGGCAGCGCCTGTCTCGTGATCGCGGCGGCGCCCCATCTGCAGGCTTATACGACGCTCGTCGCCTGGGCGGCCAAAATTTTAACCTGAACGTCAGCGACGCAGCTTCGCGGCTCTACGCCTGCTTCGCCTCGACGATCGAGCGGCGGATCGCGCGCGTCTTGGAGAAGCGATCCTGCAGCTTGTCGCCCTCGCCCCAGCGGATGGCGCGTTGCATCGCGGTCAAATCCTCGTTCAAGCGCTGCAGCACTTCGAGCACCGCCTCGCGATTGTTGAGGAAGATATCGCGCCACATCACCGGGTCGGAGGCGGCGATGCGGGTAAAGTCGCGGAAGCCGCTGGCCGAGAATTTGATCACCTCGGATTTCAGCGTCTCTTCGAGATCAGTCGCGGTGCCAACGATCGTGTAGGCGATGAGATGCGGCACATGCGAGGTGATGGCGAGCACGCGGTCGTGATGCGCCGCATCCATGGTCACGACCTGCATCTGGCCCGATTTCCACATCCGCGTGATCTTGTCGAGCGCGTCGGGATCGCCGCCCGGCATCGGCGTCAGGATGCACCAGCGATTCTGGAACACTTCGGCGAAACCCGATTCCGGCCCCGAATTCTCCGTTCCAGCGACGGGGTGGCCCGGCACGAGATGGACGTTCGGGGGCAGAAGGGGCGCGAAATCGCGGACCACCAGCTCTTTCACCGAGCCGACATCGGTGACGATCGCGCCGGGCTTCAGGTGTGGTGCGATCGCCTTGCCGAGATCGACATAGGTCGAGAGCGGCGTTGCGATGACGACGAGATCGGCGTCCTTGACCGCCTTGGCCGGATCGTTGGTCACTTCCTCGGCCAACTTCAGCCGCAGCACCGCATCGAGCGTCTCCTTGCGGCGCGCGCAGGCGACGATGGTGCGGGCAAGCTTCTCGCGCCGCAGCAGCCGCGCTAGGGAGGAGCCGATATGACCGATGCCGATGAACGCGGCGCGCTCAAAAAATAAATCACTCATGCTTGCCTCAAAAACTCCCTCAGCGCGTCGACCACCGCGCGCATCTCATACTCTTTGCCGATCGTAATACGCAAATATTCGGGCAGGTGATAGACACCGACCTTGCGCACCAAAATGCCGTGCTGGCGCAGATAATCCCAGGCCGCATCGGCTTGGGGTCCGCCTTTCGGGAAACGCGCCAGCACGAAATTAGCGACCGACCGCGTCAGTGTCAGGCCGAGCGCTTCGAGCTCGCGCGTTAACCAGGGACGCCAGATATCGTTATGCTCGCGCGCGCGATCGACCGCGACGACGTCCTCGATTGCGGCGACGCCGCAAAGCTGTGCCGCCGAGCTGACATTGAACGGCGCGCGGATGCGATTGAGGACATCAACGATCTCCGCGCTGCCATAGCACCACCCGATACGCATCCCGCCCAGCGCGTAAATCTTCGAGAAGGTGCGCGTCATCACGACATTGGGTTCGCGGGTGGCGAGCTCGATTCCGGACTCGTAATCATTACGCACAACGAATTCGGCGTAGGCCGCATCGATCACCAGCAGCACCGATTTCGGCAAGCCGGCCTGGAGGCGCTTAAGCTCGTCCCGGGGAATGAAGGTGCCGGTCGGGTTGTTGGGATTGGCAATGAAAACGATCTTCGTCTTCGCCGTGACGCGCGCCAAGGTCGCATCGACATCGAAGGTGAGATCTTTCTCCGGCACCGCGATCGGCGTCGCACCGGCCGTGCGCGCCGCGATCGGGTAGAGCGAGAAGCCATGGCGGCCGTACAGCACCTCGTCGCCGGGCCCGGCATAGGCGCTGGTCAGGAGATTGATCACGTCGTCGGAGCCGCCGCCGCAAACGATGCGCGCCGGATCGATGCCGTGCCGCTTGCCGAGCGCTTCGCGCAGCGCCGTCGAATGGCCGTCGGGATAGCGGAAGATCTCGTCGGCATGCGCGTGATAGGCGGCGATCACCTTGGGGCTGGGGCCGAGCGCACTCTCATTCGAGGCAAGGCGGATCGGGCGCGCGAAGCCGGGCGCCTTCGCCTCGCCGCCGACATAGGGGGCAATGCCGAGAATGCCGGGCTGCGGGACCGGTTGCTCTGTGCTGGCCATCGGCCTTGCCTTCACCCCGCCAGCTCGGCGGCATTGAGCGGCTGCGCGTAACCGCCGAGCCAGGTACAGCGTAGCACCCGATCGCCGAGACCGGC
>DATNGE010000072.1:0-2427 GCA_035606035.1 Allostellaceae bacterium | reverse complement strand
CAGGTCAGTTCCCAGGCGTTGATCGGCGGCATCAGCAGGTCGACGATGTTGCCCTGCATCTTCATGATCATGATCGACGAGGTTGTGTTGGCGAAAGCGTTCTGCGTGATCGACATCATCACCAGACCGGGCGCCAGGAATTGCAGGAAGGGCACGTTGCCGACAACGCGGCTCTGACCGTTCATCGCCAGGAGGAAGATCATCAGGAAGATGAGCGTCGTCACGACAGGCGCGAACAGCGTCTGCATCGACACCTTGAGAAAGCGCCGGACTTCGCGCAGATAGAGGGTCCAAAGGCCCTGCCAATTGACGGCGCCGAACCGGCGAACCGGCCGCGCAAGCGGGGCATGCATCAAGCGTTCTCCCGTGACGAGCGGCGAGATTACGGGCAGGCTAGGGGGACCAGCAAGGCAAGCAGCGCATGGCAGAGTCGAGAAAAGCGCGAGCGCGTGAAGCCCGGCGACCGCTGACGGCGGCTGCGCTGGAAAATGCGGCCGTCTCTTATCTCAGCCGCTTTGCCTCATCGAGCGGCAATCTGCGCCGCGTGCTGATGCGAAAGGTCGCGCGCGCCGTGCGCGATGGCGAGGAGGGCCAAGCCGCAGCGGGCGCCCGCATGGTCGATGCGCTGATCGCGCGCTATCTCGAAAAAGGGCTGCTCAACGATCGCGCCTATGCGGGCCAAGCCGCGTCGTCTCTGGCGCGGCGGGGCGCCTCGCGTTTTTCGATTGCCGGCAAGCTGGCGCAGAAAGGCGTCGATAACGATCTCGTGAGAGAGACCATCGCCGCGCTCGATGCGGAAGGTGGCGCGAGCGAGCTTGCCGCGGCCTGCGCACTGGTCCGCCGACGGCGGCTCGGGCCTTATCGCGCGCCCGGCAAGCGGGCCGAATTTCGTGAGAAGGATCTTGCCAGCCTCGCGCGTGCCGGGTTCCGCCTCGATCTCGCGCGCCGTGTGCTACGGGCGCCGGATGCCGAGGCGTTGGAACGGATGGCGCGCGGCGAGGAAGACTCAGGCTGACGGCGCTACCGGCGCTTTGGTTTCGCTGGCGTCGTTGCCGGGTGCCGTCGCAACGACAAGCTGCTTCGCGTAATTGAGCTGATGGACCGAAGCCATCTCGATGCCGGCGCGGTCGAACGCCTTTTTCAGCACGCGGTTGAACTCGCGGCTCATCTCGAGCTGCGAGGGTGGCGCCGCCTTAAGGCGCGCACGGATGATCATCGCGGTATCCGTGAAACGCTCTACGCCGAGAATTTCCAGCGGCGCCAAGACATAGCGCGACCAGCGCGGCTCCGCGGCGATCTCCTTGCCGGCCTCGCGCATCACCTCGATCACGCGATCCGGGTCCTCGCGATAGACCACGCCCGCATCGCAAACCACATAGGCGAAATCGCGGCTCATATTGAGCACCGTCGTGATCGCGCTGAACGGGACGGTGTGGACGATGCCCTGGATGTCGCGCAGGCGGAAATTGCGGATCGACACGGCTTCGATTACCCCGACATGACCGCCGCCGACATCGACTCGGTCCCCCACGGCAAACGTGTCCTCGAGCAGCATGAAGAACCCGGTGATCACATCCTTGACCAGCGCTTGCGCGCCGAAGCCGATGGCGATGCCGGCGATGCCGGCGCCGGCAAGCAGCGGCGCGATGTTGATGCCGATCTGCGATAGGATCATCAACGCCGCGACGGTGATCAGCACCACCAGAACGGTACTGCGCAAGAGCGGCAACACCGTGCGTGCGCGCGAGCGACCGGCAAGGTCGATGGCGGCGAGCTTGCGCTCGACCATGGCGCTGAAAAATTCCCACAGCACGACGCCGCTGATCAGCACGATCACCAGCGAGATAACATTGCGCGCACCCGGCCGCTGCGCCAGCTCGGCCAGCCAAGTGAACGCGCCGATGCCCCAGGCTTGGAGCAGCGCCGCTGCGGCGAGAATGTAGATGATTGCGACCGTCGTGCCGGCGATGAGCGCGGTGTAGCGATTGGCACGGGCCTCGAGCCGCGGGAAGCGCGCCTTGAGCTCGGGAGAGACGGAGAAGCTGCGGCGCAAGAGGCGCTCGCACACCCGCGCGAGGATCGCTGCGCCGGAAATCACGACAAGGCTGAGCGCGGTCGCGCGCAGCAAGATCGCGAAGCCGCCTTCGGCGTTGAGCACATAAACGCCGAAGGTGCCGACGACGTAGGCGATGGCGAGGACATGCCAAGAGTCACCGAGACGGCTGCGCAGCGCGCGCAACCGGACGGCGTCGAGCCGATCGTCGCCGCGCAGCCATTCCGCGACCGGCACGCGATTTTGCAACACGAAGATGATGGCGAGGACCGCCAGCACGAGCACGGTGCCGCGCATGAGCAGCCCATTGATCGCACCGGGTGCGTTGAAATACCAGACGCAGACCGAGATAGCATAGCCGTAGGCCGCGCAAT
>DATNGE010000071.1:0-3695 GCA_035606035.1 Allostellaceae bacterium | reverse complement strand
GACCATCTCGATCTCGCGATCAAGCTGCACGGCATCCGCCGGGTCATCATCCTCGATCACCGCGAATGCGGCAGCTATCGCGTCATCTTCGGCACCAACCTCGCGGGCGAGGAAGAGACGGCGCAGCATGCGCGCGAGCTCCATCGCCTGGCGCGCGAGATTGGCGGTACCTATCCGCAAATTGCGGTCGAAACCTTGCTGATGGCGCTCGACGGCAGCGTCGAGGCGATTGCCTAGAGGCGCTGCTGCAAGAGCGTGACCAGCGGCGCGTCCGCCGCCGGCATCGGATAATCGGTCATCGCCGCGGGCATAGCCCAGGCAAGCACCTGCGTCTCGCGCGCCGTCGGCGCGCCATGCCAGCGCCGGCAGAGATAAAGCAGCAGCAGGATGTGGAAAGTCTCGTAGCGATGCGAGGCGAAGCCGAAGGCTTCGAGATCGCTTTCGGCAACGCGGATACCGAGCTCTTCCTCGAGCTCGCGGCAGAGCGCGGCTTCCGGCGTCTCGCCGCTCGCGATCTTGCCGCCGGGGAATTCCCACAAGCCCGCCATCGCCTTGCCCGGGGGCCGCTGTTGCAGCAGCACCCGCCCGCGCTCGTCGATCAGCGCGACGCTGACGATCGGAACGATGGGGAGCGGATCAGCTCCGGTAGCTGCCATTGATGTCGATATAGCGATGCGTCAGATCGCAGGTCCAGATCTCGGCGCGGCCGTTTCCGATACCGAGATCGACCTCGATCAGGATGTCGCGCCCCGCCATGTGCCGGGCGACCGGCGCCTCGTCATAGCCTTGCACCGCGCCGCCTTTCTCGGCGATGCGCACGCCGCCCGCCGAGATCGCGAGCTTGTCGCGATCGGCTTTCTCGCCCGCCTTGCCGACCGCCATCACGATGCGGCCCCAATTTGCATCGCCCGCCGCGAGCGCTGTCTTGACGAGCGGCGAATTGCCGATGGCGAGGCCGATCTTGCGCGCCGCGCGCGAGGACGCAGCGCCCGTGACGCGGACGGTGACGAATTTCTGCGCGCCTTCGCCGTCCTTGACGATTTGCTGCGCGAGATCGATGAGCACCGCATCGAGCGCGCGGCGAAAATCCTTCAAGCGCGGATCGGCGGCGCGCGTCAGGCGCTTGTGCCTTGCCTTGCCGGTCGCAAAGAGCTGCAGCGAATCGCTGGTCGAGGTATCGCCGTCGACGGTGATCGAATTGAAGCTCTTCTCATTGCCCGCGGCGAGCAGGGCTTGCAGCACGGAAGCCGGCAGCGCCGCGTCGGTGAAGAGATAGGCGAGCATGGTGCCCATATCGGGCGCGATCATGCCGGAGCCCTTGGCAAACCCGTTGATCGTAACCGGCACGCCTTCGATCATCGCGCGCTGGCTCGCGCCTTTCGGGAAAGTGTCGGTCGTCATGATCGCCCGCGCCGCATCGCCCCACGCATTGGCCGACACGGCCGAGAAAGCGCCGGGCAGCGCCGCGACGATCTTTTCCGCCGGCAGCTTCTCGCCGATGACGCCGGTCGAGGCGACATAGATCTCGCGCTGATCGCAGCCGAGTTCCTGCGCCGCGGCTTTGACGGTCGCGTCGACCGCCGCCTTGCCGTCGCGGCCGGTGAAGACATTGGCGTTGCCGGAATTGACGATGATGGCGCGGGCTTTGCCGCGCGGCAGCGCGCGCCGGCACCAGTCGACCGGCGCCCCCGGCATCAGCGAGCGGGTGAAGACGCCACCGACGGTCGTGCCCGGATCGAGCACAGCGACCATCAGATCGGTGCGCCCTTGGTAGCGGATGCCGCAATGCGCGCTGGCAAGGCGCACGCCCTCGATCGCCGGCAGGTCGGGGAAACGCTCGGGGGCGAGCGGCGATACATTATCGGCCATGGCAGCGCCCCCGCCGCTGTCCACGGGCTATTTGCCGAGTTGATCCGGCGCGGTGGCGGGCGACAGCGTCGGCGGCGGTGGCGCATTGCCGAGACCGCCACCCGGAATCGCGAGCGACGGCGCCACCGGCTGCGCGGGTTGCTGTTGCTGCGGCGCGGCTTGCGGCGCCGGGGCCGCCGAGGCGAGCGGCTTGCCGTCGAGACCATAGGCTTCGATCTTGGCCTGGCCGCGCAAATCCTGGAGTTTCGCCGCGACGATCTGCTGCGTCATCTGCTGCGCGATCTCGGGCGCGACCTGCTCGTAGGTCCCGGCTTTACCCGGCCGCTTGTCCTCGAGCTTGATGACGTGCCAGCCGAATTGCGTCTTGACCGGCGTCTGCGAGAAATCGCCGGGCTTCATCGCGAAAACCGCGTTGGCGAATTCCGGCACCATATCCTGCTTGGTGAAGTAGCCGAGATCGCCGCCATTCGATTTGCCCGACGGGTCGATCGTCTTGTCCTTGGCGAGGGTCCCGAAATCGGCGCCCTTCTTCAATTGATCGATGATGTCCTTCGCCTCTTGCTCGCTCGAAACGAGGATGTGGCGCGCATGCACCTCCTCGGTCTTCGGCGCATCCTTGGCATATTGGTCATAGGCCTGGCGCAGCTTCGCCTCGGTGATCTGGCCGCGCGCGAGCGAGGCGACATAGGCGTTGACCAGAATCTGCGTCTGCGCGGCGGCGAGCTCCTGCTTTACCTGGGCATTCTGATCGATCTTCGCCTTGCGCGCGGCCTGGTCCAGCAGCTCCGTATTGACAATGCTGTTGAGGAGCGCCGGATAAATCTTGTCGAGCGGCTGCTGCTGGATCTGCGCCGGCGCGTTGCGCAGCTGGACATCGAGATCGGAGCGGTGCACCACCTGGCCGTTGACCCGCGCGATGACCGTGTCGCCGCCGCCGCTTGTCGTGGCCGCCGGCGCGGCCGGCGTGCTTTTGGGAGCAGGAGCGGCTTTCTTCTGCTGGGCAAAGGCCGGCATGGCCACAAGCACGGCAAGGGAAGCGGCGATCAGAACACGACGCGCCATGGCGATCATCCTTTCGCTTAAGACCTGGCAAATGCCCGCGCAGCGGGGGCCGGGTCTGGCGCGCCTTAAAGCATGAAACCGCGGCCGGAACAAGCGCGGAACCGCCCGAATCACCGTTAAATGGTTGTGACGAATTGACACTTTAGAGGCTAATTCCTATTTCTTCTGCGATCCCGCCCTTACCCTGCCCGAGGCTTTGATGATTGGCGCCCTCGCCCGGCGACTGTTTGGTTCGGCAAACGATCGTTACGTCAAGAGTCTGGGCCCCCTCGTCGACGACATCAACGCGCTCGAGCCCGAACTGGCCGCGCTCGATGACGCGGCGCTGCGCGCCCGCACCCAGCTCTTCAAGGACCGGCTGGCCCAGGGCGAAGAGCTCGACGATATCCTCGTCGAGGCCTTCGCCACGGTGCGCGAGGCGGCCAAGCGCACCCTCGGCCAGCGCCATTACAACGTCCAGCTCGTCGGCGGCGTCATCCTCCACCGCGGCATGATCGCCGAGATGAAGACCGGCGAAGGCAAGACGCTGGTCGCGACCCTCCCCGTCTATCTCAACGCGTTATCGGGCAAGGGTGTTCATGTCGTCACCGTGAACGACTACCTAGCCTCGCGCGACAGCGAGTGGATGGGCCAGCTCTATCGTTTCCTCGGCCTAACGGTTGGCTGCATCGTCCATGGGGTCGACGATGTGCTGCGCCACGACCAATACGCCGCCGACGTCACCTACGGCACGAACAACGAATTCGGCTTCGACTATCTCCGCG
>DATNGE010000070.1:0-2536 GCA_035606035.1 Allostellaceae bacterium | reverse complement strand
CGGCTTGGCCGGCGGCGCCGTGCCGGGCGAGGGGTTGCGGAAGGCATTGATCACGCTCTGCGCCTCTTTTTCCGCCGAATTCGCGGAATTCACTGTCCGCGGCGCGTTCGGGCTGCGCGGCAGCGGCACGAAGCCGCTGAGCTTGGCGGCGCCGGCTTCGAGGAACGGCATCGAGCGCGCCTCGGCGAACCAGTGCGGCCGGTCCTTGCCGGCGGGCAGCGTCCAGGCGAGCCCGATATAGCCGAGGCAGACGAAGATCATGCCGCGCGCTAGGCCGAAGATCAGGCCGAAGGTGCGGTCGACCGGCGAGAGCGCGCTGTCCTTGACGCTGCGTGCCAGCCGGCGCGATAGCATGTGCAAGGCCATGAGGGCGAGGATGAACACCACCGTCGCCGCGGCGCCATTCGCGATCGCGCCTCTGGGCAAGACCTTCTCGAAGAGCGGCACGACATAGGGGAAGGTATAGAGCGCGAAGAACGACGCATTGATCCAGGCGGCGATCGATAAGGCTTCGCGCACGAAGCCGCGCGCATAAGCGAAAAAGCCCGAGAGCAGGATCGCACCGATAACCGCGTAATCGAAAATCGTCATGACGTCGCCGGCCCCAATACCCGCGCCGGACGCGGCGCCGCATCCTCGAACATCGCGACGAGCTGGCGCAGATGCGCGAGCTCGCGTAAGGCGATGCCGTTGACATCGCTGCCTTTTGCAGAACCGGCCTTTTCAGAATGGGGGCGCGAGCCGCGCCGCGCCGGTGTCACCGCGGTCGAAAAGCCGAGCTTTGCCGCCTCTTTCAGCCGCGCTTCGGCCTGGCCGACCGGCCGCACCTCGCCCGAGAGGCCGATCTCGCCGAAGACCACGGTGTCGGCCGGCATCGGCTCCAAGGTGAGCGCCGAGACGAGCGCGGCGGCGACCGCGAGATCGGCGGCCGGCTCGGAAATGCGCAAGCCGCCGGCGACATTCAAATAGATGTCGCGCGCACCGATCTGCAGCCCGCAGCGCGCTTCGAGCACGGCAAGCACCATGGCGAGGCGGTTGCCGTCCCAGCCGACGACGGCGCGACGCGGCGTGCCGTAGCTCGTCGGCGCGACCAGCGCCTGAATCTCGACGAGCACCGGCCGTGTCCCTTCCATGCCGGCGAAGACCGCGGCGCCAGTCACCTGATTGCGGCGATCGGCGAGGAAGAGCGCGGAGGGATTGGGCACTTCCGCCAAGCCGCGATCCGTCATCTCGAAGACGCCGATCTCGTCGGTCGGGCCGTAGCGATTCTTGACGGCGCGCATGATGCGGAATTGATGGCCGCGCTCGCCTTCGAAATAGAGCACGGTGTCGACCATGTGCTCCAATACGCGCGGCCCGGCGATCACGCCTTCCTTGGTGACGTGGCCGACGAGGACGAGGCAGAAGCCGCGCGTCTTGGCGAGGCCGATGAGCTCCTGCGCCGAGGCGCGTACCTGGCTCACCGTGCCGGGCGCACTGTCGAGCGTGTCGAGATACATGGTCTGGATCGAATCGATGACGACGATATCGGGCCCGCCGGCGTGATCCAAGGCGGCGGCGATGTCGCGGATGCTGGTCGAGGCGGCGAGCTCCACCGGCGCGCGCTCGACGCCGAGGCGCGCGGCGCGCAGCCGCACCTGGTCCAGCGATTCCTCGCCCGAGATATAGGCGCAGCGGTAGGGCTTGCCGCTCTTGCCTTCGGCGAGGGCGGCGAGCGCTTGCAGCAGCAGGGTCGATTTGCCGATGCCCGGATCGCCGCCGACGAGCAGGGCCGACCCCGGCACCATGCCGCTGCCGCACACCCGGTCGAACTCGGCGATACCGGTGATCCGGCGCGGAATTTCCCGCGAGTCGCCCTGCAGGCCGGTGAATTCGAGGCGCCGGTTCTTGCTCTTGCCGCCGCCGCTTTTGGCAAGACTGTTGGCCGGGCCGGTGGCGATCGTCTCCTCGACCAGCGTGTTCCAGCCGCCGCAAGCATCGCACCGCCCGGCCCATTTCGAATGCGCCGCGCCGCATTGCTGGCAGACGAATTGAGTCTCGCGCTTGGCCACAGAGTCTCTTCAGCTCTTTTCTGCGCGCATCGCCCGCCACCCTATCCCTCCCCCTCGAGGGGGGAGGGGAGCCGATCGCAGCGCGATCCGCAGGAGGGGGTGATGCTTCAGCAGAGAGTCTATCACAGCGCGCGGATTTCCATCTGGATCGGGCCGTCGGCGCGGCCATGGATGAACTGATCAACGAACGGATTGCCGGAATGGTCGATCTCGCTCGCCTTGCCGTTCCAGATGATGCGGCCTTTGTGGATCATGGCAATGCGGTCGGCGATCTTGCGCGCGCTCGCCATGTCGTGCGTGATCGAGATCGCCGTCGCGCCGAGATCCTTGACGCATTTGACGATGAGATCGTTGATCACATCGCCCATGATCGGATCGAGACCGGTCGTCGGCTCGTCGAAAATGATGATCTCGGGCTCGGCGGCGATGGCGCGGGCGAGGGCGACGCGCTTCTGCATGCCGCCCGAGAGCTCGTTGGGGCGGAG
>DATNGE010000069.1:0-10480 GCA_035606035.1 Allostellaceae bacterium | reverse complement strand
GAAAAAGAACGTCACGTGCGCGTATTTCTCGGTCTCCGCGATGCGCAGCTGCTTCAAGCCCGCCTGCGAGACGACCTCGCCGAAGGTATCGCTGAGGTCCTGCGGCGGGAACAGCGTCAGAAGCAGGTGGCCGAGCCTCTCGGAATATTCCGCCATACCGGCGGCGGCGGCGAAGCGCACGACGCGGGAGCGCGGGAAGTCCTTGAAATCAGGATCAACCAGCGCGGTCAGAATCTCACGCACGCGATCGGCGCGGAAATTGGCGCAGATGACGCCGTCGCCGTCTTTCATGCCGGCATAGTCCCCGATGATCGTGGGCAGCACGAATTCGTCCGTCTTGCCGGCGCCGTAGGACCGCGCGATCGCTGCCTTGGCATCAGGCGCGCGCTCGCCTTTGGCGTCGACCAGCGCGTCATAGGCTTTGCCGACGCGGTCCCAGCGCTTGTCGCGATCCATCGCGTAATAGCGGCCGCTGATGGTCGCGAGGCGAAGGTTTTCGCCGCCGGCGACGTCGCTCATGAGCTTGGCGACGTAACCCTCCGCGCTTTTCGGCGGCGTGTCGCGGCCATCGAGGAAAGCATGGATCGCAACCGGAACGCTCGCTGCTGACAGCGCTTTCCCGAGCGCAGCGATGTGATCCTGATGCGAATGGACGCCGCCCGGCGAGACCAGGCCCATCAGATGCGCAGTGCCGTGCGATTTCGTCAGCCGCGCGATGAATTCCTGCAGCGCCTGGGTTTTAACGATCGAGCCGTCGGCGACCGCTTTGTCGATGCGCGGCAGATCCTGTGTCACAACGCGGCCGGCGCCGAGATTCATATGGCCGACTTCGGAATTGCCCATCTGGCCATCGGGCAGGCCAACATAATGCTCGCTCGCCTGCAATTGGGCGTGCGGGCTGGTTTTGAGAAATTCGTGCCAATGAGGCGTATCGGCGTCGAGGATCGCGTTGTCGGCCTTGTCGGCGCGCTCGCCCCAGCCATCCAAGATACAGAGGACAACGGGCCGCGGAACGTTACGGTCAGACATGGAGCTTTTTATAAAACAATGCGCCGCATAAAGAAACGCGCGCGAAGACGCATCTCCGCGCGCGTTTTTCGGGTCTGAGGCGGCGTTTAGCGGGCGACTCGGCGGCCGCGCCGCGCGGATTTCGCGCGCCGCGCCGTGGTCGGGGTCTTGCTGGAAGCCCGCGGCGACCTGCGTTTGGCGCTCGCTCGCCCCGTCCTTGTCGTCTTGCGGCGCGGCATCGGGGCACCGCGGAGCTTGCGGTCGGCCGCCTGGACAGTTTGCAGGGCCATCACCAGCGCTTGATGGGCCGCATTGAGCGCGCGGTCGCGGATGAGCTTGCCGGCTTCGGTTGTCAGCGCACTCGCGCCGCGGCGGATATGAGAGATGGAGGGTCTCGTGGCCATAATCGCTCCACACAAAGATGTTCCCACTAAGGAACGATCTCGCGCGAGCTTCGTTCCCGCGCCACAACCTATTCGCGATGATAAGGATGGCCGGCGAGGATTTGCTGCGCCCTGTAGATCTGCTCCAAGATCATGCCGCGCACCAAAAGATGCGGCCAGGTCAGGGTGCCAAGTGCGAGCACCAGCTTGGCCTTGTCGATGATGCCGTCGGCAAGGCCATCAGCGCCGCCGATAACGAAGGCAAGGCTTGCATCGGCATCGCGCCATTTGGCGAGACGAGCGGCGAAATCAGTGCTCGATATATTCTTGCCGCGCGCATCGAGCGCGACCAGCACCGCATCTTTCGGCAGGGCGGCCAAGATCAATTCGGCTTCGCGCGCTTTCAGCTCGGGTGGTGACAGCTTTCGGCGCTCTTCGACCTCGCGGATGGTCAGCGGCCAGCGGATGCGCTCGGCATAGAATTCCTGCAACGCTTTGAGCGGCCCGGCCTTGTGGCGCCCGACCGCGATGATGGTGAGGCGCATCACGCGCGCTCGCCTCGCGCTACTGACCGGCGGCTTCGGACAGCGTCTCGCCCCACATTTTCTCGAGATTGTAATACGCGCGGGTTTCGGGGCGGAAAAGATGCACGACGACGTCGCCGGCATCGATCAGCACCCACTCGCCATGCCGCAGGCCTTCGACAGCGACTTGTTTGCTGCCCGCTTCTTTGAGGCCTTCGGTGAGGCGCTGGGCGAGCGCCATCACCTGACGCTGCGATCGGCCGGTGGCGATCAGCATGAAATCGGCGATATCGGATTTACCTTGGAGATCGATGGCCGCGATGTCTTCCGCCTTGCCATCTTCGAGCAGCTTCTCGGCGAAGGAGAGAAGTTTTTGCGCCGGCGACTGTTTCGCCTTGCGCTTGGGTTTGGCTGAGCTGCTAGAGCGCGGGATGGGCATTACCTCTTCAAAGCGGCGCCTTTTGGGGCGCGGATCGCCGTGGCCGAATGGAAATCGAGCTTGACCGGCAGAAAAATCCAGGCCGGCGGCTTGATCTCGCTGAAACGCCGCGTCTCCCGGATAACACGTGCCCGGGCAAAACGCTGCGCTGCCAGCTCAGCCAAAGCTTTGTGACAGTAGGTAGGGCGCGCGAAAACCGCAATGGGAACGCGCGCAAAAATCGTCGGCCAATCCTTCCAGTGGCGGATTTGCGCGAGATTGTCGGCGCCCATCAGCCAAACGAAATCGGTTCGCGGCCAGCGTCTTTGCAATTCGGCGAGCGTGTCGGCGGTGAAATGCGTGCCGAGTCGCGATTCGAGATCGAGGATGCGGATGCGCTTGTCACGGGCGACGCGCATCGCACTTGCGATGCGCTCCTTAAGGCTTCCCATGCCGGCGCTCGGCTTCAGCGGATTCTGCGGCGCGACCAGCCACCAGATTTCATCGAGGCCAAGGCGCTTCAGCGCCTCGCGACTGACATGCAAATGACCTTGATGCGCCGGATTGAAGGAGCCGCCGAGCAGGCCGATGCGCCGCTGCGGCAAATGGCCGAGGCCGGGGACCTGAGTCAGGGGCGCACCTGGCCGTTGCCACGGACGACGTATTTGAAGCTCGTCAGTTGCTCGGCGCCGACCGGCCCGCGCGGCGGCAGGCGATTGGTCGAAATGCCGATCTCGGCGCCCATGCCGAACTCGCCGCCATCCGCAAATTGCGTCGAGGCGTTGCGGAGCACGATCGCGCTGTCGACTTCCTCGAGAAAGTGCTCGGCCGCGTCGTCGCTCTCGGTGATGATCGCATCGGTGTGGTGCGAGCCATAATGATTGATATGCGCGATCGCGCCGGCGAGATCGTCGACCACGCGCACGGCGAGAATCGCATCGAGATATTCGGTGAACCAATCCTGCTCGCTCGCGGCTTTGGCCTGCGGATCGAGGCGGCGCACCGTGTCGTCGCCGCGAATCTCACAGCCGCCTTGGTGGAGTGCGGCGAGGATCGGTGGCAGCGCCGTCCCGGCGATGGCGCGATCCATCAGCAGCGTCTCGGCCGCGCCGCAAACCCCGGTGCGGCGCAGCTTCGCGTTCATTATGATCGCCAGTGCCTTGTCGAGATCGGCGGCGCGATCGACATAGACATGGCAATTGCCCTCGAGATGCGCGATCACGGGAATGCGGCTCTCGCGCTGCACACGCTCGATGAGCGATTTGCCGCCGCGCGGCACGATGATGTCGACGAACTCGGTCATTGTCAGCATCATGCCGACCGCGGCGCGATCGATCGTCGGGACGAGCTGCACGGCCGCCGCGGGTAATCCGGCGCTGGCGACGCCGGCTTGCAGCGCTGCCGCGATCGCGCGCGAAGAGTGGAAGCTTTCCGAGCCGCCGCGGAGGATCGCGGCGTTGCCCGCACGCAGGCAGAGCCCGCCGGCATCGGCGGTCACGTTGGGGCGCGATTCATAAATGATGCCGATCACGCCGAGCGGCACGCGCACCCGCGCGATATCGAGACCGTTGGGTCGTGTCCAGCGCGCGAGCTCGGTGCCGATCGGATCGGGCAGCGCGGCGACCTCGTCGAGGCCTTTCGCCATCGCCGTGACCCGTTTCTCGTCGAGCAGCAGCCGATCGCTCATCGCCGGTGACAGGTCTTTCGCCGCCGTCATGTCCAGGCGGTTGGCATCGAGAATGGCCGTCGCCTGATCGCGGATCGCCTGCGCGGCTGCGTGCAGCGCCTTCGTCTTCTGCGCAGCCTCGGCATGGGCGAGCGTTGCCGCGGCCTGACGCGCCGCGGCTCCGAGCGCCTTCATCTCGGCATCGAGACTCGAATTGATGCGACCGTCGGCGCTCATGTCACCACCAGATCGTCGCGATGGATCATCTCGTCGCGGCCACGGTAGCCGAGGATGGCCTCGATTTCACCGCTTTTGTGACCGGCGATGGCGCGGGCATCCGCCGCGGAATAGGCCGAGAGACCGCGTGCGATCTCGCGGCCGTCGCCGTTCTTCACCACCACGGCATCGCCGCGGTCGAAATTTCCCTCGATGGCGGTGATGCCGGCGGGCAGGAGGCTGGTGCCGCGTTTCAATGCGGCGGCGGCGCCGGCGTCGACAACGAGCACGCCCATAGGATTGAGGCTTGAGGCGATCCAGCGCTTTCGCGCGGTGCGCGGCTCCGCCAGCGGTAAGAACCAGCTGGCTTTCGCTCCGTTCTCGATGGCCTTCAGCGGATGCAGATCCTGGCCCTTCGCGATCACCATGCGGCAGCCCGCCCCCATGCAGATGCGCGCGGCGACGAGCTTCGTCACCATGCCGCCCGAGCTGTAGCCCGCCGGCGCTGCGCCGGCCATCGCTTCGATCTCCGGCGTGATCTCGCGCAGCTCTTCAATATGGCGGGCGAGGCGATCGCGGCGCGGATCGGCGGTATAGAGCCCATCGATGTCGGATAAGAGCACGAGCGTATCGGCGCTGATCATCTGGGCGACGCGCGCGGCGAGGCGGTCATTGTCGCCGAAGCGAATCTCTTGCGTCGCGACGGTGTCGTTCTCGTTGATGATCGGCACCGCGCCCAGCGCCAACAGCGCCTCGATTGTCGCGCGTGCGTTGAGATGGCGGCGGCGCTCTTCGGTGTCCTCGGGCGTCAAGAGGATTTGTGCGACGGCAACGCCATGCTTGCCAAGCGCTTCCTGATAGGCATGGGCGAGCCGGATCTGGCCCGAAGCTGCGGCCGCCTGTTTCTCTTCGAGCTTCAGATTGCGGCCGGTGAGGCCAAGATGGCGGCGTCCGACCGCGATCGCGCCGGAGGAAACCAGCAGCACCTCTTGCCCGCGCGTGCGGCAGCGCACGATGTCCTCGATGAGCGCGTCGAGCCAGGCGCGACGCAAATCGCCGCTCGCATCATCGACGAGAAGCGCCGAACCGATCTTGACGATGACGCGCTTGGCGGTGGCGAGCGATTCGCTCATGACGCAAGGACAGGCTCGCGCGCGGCCTGCATTTCCTTGTCGGCTTCCGCTGCGCGCGCAGCTTGCACCTTCTGCAGCAGCGCGGTCAGCACCTCATCAACGCCTTGTCCGGTCGCGCCCGACATGACGAAGATCGGGCGCTTGGCCGCGCGCTTCAGCTTGGCGCGCTTCTTCGTCAACTCTTCCGCGGGAACCGCGTCGGCTTTGTTGAGCGCGATGATCTCGGGCTTCTGGGTGAGGTCGTGGCCATAGGCTTCGAGCTCGTTGCGGATGGTGCGCCAATGGCCGACGATATCCTCTTCGGTCGCATCGATCAGATGCAGCATCACGGCGCAGCGCTCGACATGGCCGAGAAATCGGTGTCCCAAGCCAGCGCCTTCGCTGGCGCCTTCAATAAGCCCGGGCAAATCGGCGAGCACGAACTCTTCGCCATGCACAGACACGACGCCGAGCTGCGGCCGTAGCGTCGTGAAAGGATAATCGGCGATCTTCGGCCGCGCGCGCGACACCCGCGCGAGCAAGGTCGATTTACCGGCATTGGGCAGGCCCAAGAGCCCGGCATCGGCGATGAGCTTTAAGCGCAGCCAGATCCAGCGCTCTTCGCCCGGCCAGCCTTTGGTCGCTTTGCGCGGCGCGCGGTTGGTAGAGCTTTTGAAATGCGCGTTGCCGAAGCCGCCATCGCCCCCTTTCAGCAGCACATGCCGCTCGCCGGGCTTCTTCAGATCGAGCAGCACCGTCTCGTTATCCTCGTCTAGGATCTGCGTGCCGACCGGGACGCGCAGCACGACGCTCTTGCCGGCGGCGCCGCTGCGATTGTCGCCCATGCCGTGGTGGCCGATCTCAGCCCGGAAATGCTGCTGATAGCGGTAATCGATCAACGTGTTGAGATTGGGCACCGCTTCTACGACGACATCGCCGCCGCGGCCGCCATCGCCACCCCACGGCCCGCCATGCTCGATGAATTTCTCGCGACGGAACGCGACGACGCCCGCGCCGCCCTCGCCGCTTCGCACATAAATCTTGGCCTGGTCGAGAAATTTCATGGTGCTGCTGGTCTAAGCTCGGTGCCCAAACAAAAAGGGGGAATGTGGCCATTCCCCCTCATTGTTCTTGCGGCAAGGAACGGCCTCAGTCGGCGGCTTCCACCGGCAGCGGGTTCACCGACACGAAGGTGCGTCCCTTGCTCGAGGTGTGAAAGCCGACTTGGCCGTCGGCGAGGGCGAAGAGGGTGTGATCGCGGCCGAGGCCGACATTCTCGCCCGGGTGATAGGTCGTGCCGCGCTGGCGCACGAGGATGTTGCCGGCGAGCACGATCTGGCCGCCGGACTTCTTCACCCCGAGGCGGCGGCCTTTGGAATCGCGCCCGTTGCGTGAAGAGCCGCCTGCTTTCTTGTGGGCCATGGAGCTTGCTCCTTATTCCTTCTCGGCTCAGCCAGTGATGTCGGTGATGCGCAACACGGTCAGCGCCTGGCGATGGCCGTTCTTGCGGCGGTAATTGTGCCGGCGCTTCTTCTTGAAAACGAGAATCTTGTCATCGAGCTTCTGCTCGAGCACGGTCGCGGTCACCTTGGCGCCGGCAAGGCGCGGTGTGCCGGTCTTGGCCTCGGCGCCTTCGCCAATCATCAAAACGTCCTCGAGCGTGACGCTCGCGCCTTCCTCGGCATCGAGCTTCTCGACGAAAACGACCTCGTCCTTGGCGACCCGGTATTGCTTGCCGCCGGTGCGGATCACTGCATACATGGCTGGTTCTTTGCTGAATGTTCCCCAGGCGGCTCGCCCGCCCGGAGCCGGCGCACTATAGCCAGAGAGCGCTTGCTGTCAAGCCCCGGCAGGACAAGATATCGCCAGCTCAATGACTTAGCGGCTGCGGTCGAGCTCGATGCGGGCGACGAGCGCGGCAGCGGCGGCCGCCAGGCAGGCGAGGCCCAAGATGATCAGGCCGGCGGCAAAACCCCCGCTCGCCTGGCGCAGCCAGCCGACCAGATAAGGCCCGACGAAGCCGCCGAGATTGCCCAGGGAATTGATCAAGCCGATCGCGCCAGCCGCGGCAGCACCGGTGAGAAAGCCGGCGGGAATCGCCCAGAACACCGGCAGCGCGGCATAAATCCCCCAGGCGGCGGCGCAGAGGACCAGCAAAGTAACGATTGGCGGCCCGACATAAGGGATCGCGATGAGAGCGATGCCGGCGATCGCGGCGGCGAAGGCGAGGTGGAAGCGGCGCTCGCCGCGCGCATCGGAATTCCGGCCGAAGAAATACATGCCGCTCGCCGCGACGATATAGGGGATGGCGGTGACGAAACCGATCTGCTGGGTGCTGAGACCAAAGCCGCTGGCGAGCTGCGGCAGCCACAGCACGATGCCATAAAGCGACATGACGAGCCCGAAATAGATCGCCGCCAGCAGCAGAACTTTTAGATCGGTGAGCGTGGCGAGTAGATTGAAGCGGCCTTGCGTGATCCGCGCGGCTGCCTCGGCGGCGAGTGTCGCGCTCAGCCAGTTGCGCGCTTCCTCACTGAGGAAACGCGCTTCGGCGGGTCGATCCGGCAGATAGAACCAGACCGCGATGCCGAGCAGAACGGCCGGCACACCTTCGAGAATGAAAAGCCAGCGCCAGCCCTCGAGGCCGGCCAGACCATCGAAGCCCAGCAGAAAAGCCGAGAGCGGATTACCGATGACGCTCGAGAGCGGCACAGCGGTCATGAACGCGCCGACGATGCGGGCACGGGCGCTCTCAGGAAACCAATAGGTCAAATAAAGGATGATGCCCGGAAAGAATCCCGCCTCGGCGACGCCGAGAAGAAAGCGCAACGCGACGAAACTTGTCGGGCCATTCACCAGCGCCATCGCCGCCGAAACGACGCCCCAGCTCACCATGATGCGCGCGATCCATCGCCTGGCGCCGAAGCGGTGCAGCGCGAGATTGCTCGGCACCTCGAAAAGGAAATAGCCAAGAAAGAAGATGCCGGCGCCCCAACCGAAGGCGATGGGCGAGAGGCCGACCGCCTCGTTCATGGTGAGCGCGGCGAAGCCGACATTCACCCGGTCGATGAAATTGACGAAGTAAAGCAGCGTGAGGAACGGCACGAGCCGCCAGCCGACCTGCTTTACCACCTGCTGCGGCTCGATCATGGTTCCTCGAAGCGCGAGACTATCACGCGCCGCGCGCGGCCGGCGAGTTGAGCGCGCGCGGCTGCTGCGCTAGTCTCCGCGGCGGAGAGGTGCCAGAGTGGTCGATTGGGGCGGTCTCGAAAGCCGTTGTACTCCTCGCGGGTACCGTGGGTTCGAATCCCACCCTCTCCGCCAGCACTGGTAAAAAGCCGCAGGGTCGCTTACAAATCTGAGAACCAAGGACTTTTTGAACTCCCCTAGTTCCGAATTTCAGTTCCGAAAAGGGGGAGAACATGGCGATCAGAATGAGCGGTGGCGTTGTCAAACGCACTGACGGATTTTACGCGAGGAAGACGATCCCCGCAGACATCCGGAAGCATTTTCCCGCCAAGAAGCGCAAAGGCGCACAATTCCAGACTGACTTCTTCAAGAAGGTCGAGGCCAGCAGCCTCAGGCAGGCGGAAGCTCAAGCCAAACGGATTCATGCCGAGTGGGATCGTATCATCGAGCTAGCGCGGGCCGGTGAATGGCCGCAGCCAAGTCAGCGCGAGATTATTCTCTTGGCAGGTGAGTTCTGGAAATGGGCACGCACTAGCAGCAAAGAGCCGCAATATCTCATGGGGTCGCTCGTGGGTGCCCGTGGTGAAACCCGCATGCGGGCAATGCTGGCTCAATTTCTGGCCGCGAGAGGTCTGCCTTACCGGTCGGGTGGACCAACAAACGAGATGATCTTTGCGCGTGCCTATCAACTCAGTGACCTGGAGCAACGGAATGAATCCGCTGCTCGTCTCGGGGCTGTCGTGGACGGGATCGAAGCTGATTGGGCACCGATCAGTGCTGCCCTCAAGGGTGAACCAGTCCGCGCACCAGCCTCGAAGACTTACGCCTTCTCAACCTTGATCGAGGACTGGGCGCGAGACACTGGCAAAAACACTGAGACGAACAAGACCGTTTATTCTTGGCGTCAGATCGTGGCGAAACTCACCGCGTATTTGGGTCACGACAATGCAGCCGCTGTCAGCCATGAGGACCGTATCAGATGGAAGGACGCGCTTGTTATCGCAGGTGAGATCGGCCCGACCACTATCGAGAATCATCTCATTGTGGTGCAGACGTTATTGAACTGGGCCTTCGAGAACAAACGAATTCCCACCCGGCCCGAGCCGGTAAAGTATAAGGCCAAAAAGGCGCAGGGCACGAGGAAGCGCGGCTACACTGATGCCGAGGCCAAGCGGATTCTTCTTGCCGCACGTGCAGAGACAAAGCCTTATCGGCGTTGGCTTCCGTGGATCGCCGCGTTCAATGGCGCACGGATTGAGGAGATCGCGGGCGCATTCGTCCCCGATATTGAAAAGATCAATGGCATCGTTTGCCTTCACATTCGCCCGGATTATCGCGGGCGTGAGATCAAGAATGAAGGCAGCATCCGCTGCATCCCGATCCACTCGGCGGTAATCTCCGAGGGTTTCCTCAATTACGTGCGGAAGCTTCCACAACACGGCCCGCTTTTTCCTGATGTTACACCGGATCGATTTGGCTCACGCGGCGGCAACGCGACGAAATCCATCGGACGTTGGATTCGTGACAAGTTGAAATTGTCAGACCCGCGTCTATCGCCGACTCATTCATGGCGTCATCGGTTCGAGTCTCAGCATCGCATGTTGGGAATTCGCGACGACATCACTGATGCGATTACCGGCCATCATGATGGCCAAGCTGCGACAAACTACGGCGAGCATTACGTGAAAGAGACGCTATATCCAGCAATAGAGCAGATTCCCAATCCCGTTTTGCTCGCGAACGCTATCTAAGATGGAACCGGTTGGCTTCCTTTCTAACTAATACTCACAAATTGCCTTAGTGAGCGGTGAATCCAATCGGTTTCGGCGATGTCCAGCAGAGGGTGCAGTCGGCGCAGGCAATGCCTTTGAATTCGTGGGCGCACATTGTGTAGCCCTCCCGCACCCGTTCATCGGTCTGTGCGTCGAACACCCGTGTTGACCAAGCACCCTTTCCACCGCTCC
>DATNGE010000068.1:0-4884 GCA_035606035.1 Allostellaceae bacterium | reverse complement strand
GCGCGGCCGGCGATCCTTTTCGTGACGCACGACCTCGCCGAGGCGGTGCTGCTGTCAGACCACATCTACATGATGGAGACGCGGCCGGCGCGCATCTTCAAGCACGTCACGGTCGACATCGCCCGGCCGCGCGCGCCCGAGGACGAGCGCGTCTTCGCGCTGGAGCGCGAGCTGATGCGCGAATTCTTCAGCGTCCTCGAGACGAAGAGCTAGAGGGTGCGATGAGGGCGTTGTCGCTCCGCCTCGCCTCGCTCGTGCTGCTGATCTTGCTGTGGTGGGTCGCGGCGGCACTCATCCATGATCCCGAGATCCTCCCCGGGCCGTGGGCGGTCGCGCGCGACATCGCGATCATCCTCAGCACAGCCGGACCCGAGGGCGAATCATCCTGGTTCGATATCGGCGTCACGCTGGCGCGCATCGTGGTCGCGTTCCTCGCTGCGATGCTTGCCGGCATCGCCCTCGGCCTGGCGATGGGTTTGAGCCGGGGCTTCGACCGCTGGATGCAGGCGATCATCCCGGCGCTGCTGACCTTGCCGACCATCCTCATGGTTTTCCTCGCCGTGCTGTGGTTCGGCTTCAGCGAGGGGGGCGGGCTCATCGCGGTGGTCGTGCTGGTGACGCCTTACGTCGCGGTCAACATCGCGGAGGGCGCGCGGGCGATGGACAAATCGCTGCTCGACATGGCGGTGACCTTCAAAGCCGGACGCCGCTTGCGCCTCACGCGCATCTATCTGCCGCAGCTCTTGCCCTACATCTTCTCGGCCTTCCGCTACGCCTTCGGCATGACCTGGAAGATCGTCGCCCTGGCGGAGACATTCGGCCTCAAATACGGCATCGGCTACATGTTTTCGTTCTGGTTCAACCAATTCGACATGGGCCGCGTGCTCGCCTGGATCATCCTTTTCGTCGTGCTGATGCTGATCCTCGAGCACGGCGTCTTCGCGCGGCTCGAAGCCAGCATCTTCCGCTGGCGCACACCGATCGCGGCGCGGCGCGCCTAGACCAGGTCAACCCGAGATCAATCCGCGTAGCGCGCTTCGCCAAGGTCGCGGAACCAGGCTCTGACTTCCTCCGTCCCGGCGAGACTGGCGAAAATCTCCTCCGGCGCGGTGCCGTCGCGCAGCTTGGTTAAGACCGTGGTCATGCCCCAGGCCGCGGCAATGATGCCGACAGTCGGATAGATGGCGATGCGCAGGCCGGCCGCGGCGGCGGGCTTCGGATCGGCGGCGATGCCGATGAAGGGGATGCCGCGCGCCTGCGCCCTCACCCGGCGGATGAGGTCGGGGCTGAACACCGATGACCAGAGGGCGTCGACCCCGGTCTCCGCATAGGTGACCAGCCGCTCGATGAGCGCTGCTTCCGAGCTGCGCTCTTCGGAACGCGCGATGATCGCGAGGTTGGGATCGCGGCGTTCATCGAGAACGGCTTTGAGCTTGGCGACCATCTCGCCCGGGGGAATCGTCGGCGAGCCCGCGCTGCGATAGCGGCGCGGCGTGAATTGGTCCTCGAAATGAATGGCGCTCGCGCCCGCGCGCTCGAGCAGGCGCATGGTGCGGCGGATGTTGCGCACGCCGCCAAAGCCGGTTTCGCCGTCGACGATCAGGGGCAGGGAGACTGCGTCGACGATCGCCAGGATGCGGCTTTCGAATTCGCTCGCGCTGGCGAGGCCGGCGTCCGGCAAGCAGAGGCTCTTGTGCACGGCATGGCCCGAGAGATGGACGGCCTCGAAGCCCAGGCGCTCGATCACCGCCGCGCCGAACGCATCGGCGCAGCTCGGCGCCAGATGAATGCCGTCTTGCGCGAGAAATTCTCTGATCTTCAGGCGTTGCTCACGCATGGCTGCGCCCTTCCGCGCCGAGCTTCGGCGCGTTATCGCCGGCGCGCTCGCGGCGGTAGAGACAGGTCGCGCGCAGCAACGGCTCATCGCTCATGGCAAAAAGAAGGGCGTCCGTGCCGGCGCGGTGCTCGCTCCAGCTCCAGCCCGGCACGACGAAAGTATCGCCGGCCTGCCAATCGAGGCTCTTCGCCTCCGCGATGCTGCGGCCCGCGCCCCGCACGACGTGGTAGATGCGATTGCTGGTCTCGCGCTGGCGCAAGGTCGAGCGGCCGGCCGGCAAGCGATAAAGCCGGCACGCAATGGTCGGCAGGGTCGGACCGCCGCTGACCGGATCGACGTAATCGAGCGCGAAGCCCTCATACGGATCCCAATCCGCTGGCTCCATGGCGTTGATCGCATCCTCGGCGTCGCGCCATTTGTAGATATAGGGATAGCCTTCCGCGCGCCGCTCGATCCCACGCGGCCGGAGCGCGCCGGTGCGCCGCCGAATGAAGTTCTCGTCATGCACGATCGCCTGTGCCGGCACCGAGAAGCGCTCGAAGAACGCCGCGTTGAGGGCGAGGGTGAGCGGCGCGTCGTGGCCGTCGATCCAGATCATACCTTCGCTGCCGTCATTGCCGTGATCGTGCCAGGTGTTTTGCGGCGTCAGCACGAGATCGCCCGTCGCCATGACGAATTTCTCGCCTTCCACTGTCGTGTAGCCGCCGCTTCCTTCGACGACGAAGCGCAGCGCCGCCAGGCTGTGGCGATGCGCCTCCGCCGTCTCGCCGGGCTTCACCAGTTGAAACGAGGCGTGGATCGTCCGCGTCGCCCATTTCTCTTTGAGGCCCGGCAGGCAGAGCCGCACCGTCCGGCGCCCGGCGCCGCCGTCGAGCGCGCGAATGTCGCCGGCGCGGAGCAAAAGCCGGCGGATATCCGCCCAGCGCCAGAGATGCGCCAAGGCAAGCGGACGCGGCTCGTCGGCGAGAACGGCCCCCGACAGCCGCCAATGGCCTTCGAGATCGAGCGATTGAAGTTCGTCGTTGAGAGCGGCAAGGGCGGCATCTTCCGACACATCGGCTGGCGACATGCATCACTCCGTCGAGGCGATCGGAAAATTCTACTCGTTTCCCGCAGGCGGGACGAATCCTTTGCCGCTCCGCCAAATCGAAGGCCCAGGCTCGATTGCGTTGACCATTTTTGCGGCGCTCTTCATACTCGCTGCAAACAAGACTGATCGAACAGTCATTGGGGGAGGGTAGTGCCATGAGCATAAACGAGGTCGTTATCGGCCGGGCCGAGCGCTTGCCGGTCACCGGGCTCCATCGCCGCGTCATGATCATCCTGGGGTTCGGCACCTTCTTCGACGCCTACGATACGCTGGCGATCGCGAGCGCGCTCACCGTCATCTTTGCCTCGCTGCATATCGACTTCGTCGCGACCGGCATGCTGATCGGCGTCGGCTATGTCGGCCAGCTCATCGGCGCCGTGCTGTTCGGCCTCTTGAGCGAAGTGTGGGGCCGCAAGAAAAGCTTCATCCTCGCTTTGTGCGTGATGGGCCTGTTCTCGATCGGCGCGGCGCTGGCGTGGAATATGCAAAGCCTGGCGCTGTCGCGCGCGCTCCTCGGCATCGGCCTCGGCGGCGAGGCGCCGATTGCCGGCACGATGATCGCGGAATTGCTGCAGCGGCAGCACCGCGGCCGCTATTTCCTGCTGTACCAGACCTTGTATCAATGGGGCATTCTGCTCACCCCGGTCGCCGGCTTCTTTCTCATCAGCTCGCTCGGGCCGGAGGCCGGCTGGCGCGTGTTGTTCGCCATCGGCGCCGCGCCGCTGCTCCTCGCGCTCGTCGGTCTGTGGTGGCTGCCGGAATCGGTCCGCTGGCTGGTCGATAAAGGGCGCACGCGCGAGGCCGAGACGATCGTGTCGCGTTTCGAGGCGAACGCCGCCGCCGCAGGTCTGGCGCTCGATCAACCGCGCGCGACCGTGCCGCCGGACACGAAAGCGACCAAATTCGCCGAACTCTTCCATGCCAATTATCGGCGCCGCACCGCGCTTTGCTGGCTGCACTGGTTCCTCTGCTACTACGTCGTGGTCGGGCTCGTGACCTGGCTGCCGGGGCTCTTCGTGCGCGTCGGCCAGCTGTCGGCGACACAGGCCTTGCTGGCCGCGGTCGGCGTTAACGTCATCACCGTCGTCATGGGTTATGTCTCGGCGTCGCTGGTCGACCGGCTGGGCCGAAAGCTGCTCTTCTCGATCGGCTTTGTCGGCATGGCCGTCGGCGCGCTGATCGGCTTCGCGGAAATCGCGTGGCTCAACGTGCAAGGCTGGGTGCCGCTCTTCACGGCCGCCTGCGTCATGCAAGCGTTCCTCATCTTCAACGCTATGGGCTGCTACCTCTATACGGCCGAGCTCTATCCGACGCGCATGCGCGGCTGGGGCTCATCGGCGGGACGCGCCGTCTCCCTCGTCGCGAGCATCATTGCGCCGATCACGGTGGGCGCGATGCTGGGCAGCTCGTTCGGCGCCTCGGGCATGTTCGCCGTTTTCGCGCTCGCCTCGGTGCTCGGGCTGATCGTGATCCTCTGGCTCGGCATCGAAACCAAGGACAAGCTGCTCGAGGAACTGTCGCGTTAGCCGCGCCACCGGGTAGAGATCACGATGGTCGAGCGACACACACGGATGCAGAACGCGAACCGGTTCAAGCTGGGACTGTTCGGCAGGAACTGCTCCGGTTCCTTCGCGACGACCGCGCCCGAGCGCTGGGATGCCGGCTGGGAGGAGAACCGCGAAGCGGCGCGGCTCGCCGATGAAGCCGGCATCGAATTCCTGCTGCCGATCGCGCGCTGGCAAGGCTACGGCGGCATCACCGATCGCCAAGGCACCAGCTTCGAGACGCTGACCTGGGCGACGGGATTGCTCGGGGCGACGCGCGACATCGTCACCTTCGCCACCGTTCACGTCCCGCTGGTGAATCCTGTGTTCGCGGCCAAGGCGATTGTCGGCGCCGACCACATCGGCCGGGGACGTTTTGGGCTCAATGTCGTCTCAAGCTGGAATCTCGGCGA
>DATNGE010000067.1:0-5503 GCA_035606035.1 Allostellaceae bacterium | reverse complement strand
AGCGGCGATCGCGAAAACGCGGCTGCCGGCCCAGGACCCGGTCTATGGCCGTAGCGGGCCGCTGTGGAAATTCTGGCACGCGCCGCCGCGCCGCTCTTCCACCAAGCGCCGCTGAACGGCGGCACCAAGAGCTTCATCCGTGTTAGCATGACACGGATGAAAGCCATTCAAATCACCAAGACTGGCGGACCGGAGGTCCTCGAATTCGTTGACTTGCCACAGCCCGAGCCCGGGCCGGGCGAGGTGGTGATTCGCGCGTCTGCGATCGGCGTCGGCAAGCCCGACGTGCTGTTCCGCACCGGTGTCTATCGCTGGATGCCGGCTCTGCCCGCGATCCCGGGCGCCGAGATGACCGGCCATATCGAAGCGCTCGGCGCCGGCGTCAGCGACCTGCGCATCGACGAGCCGGTGCTCGTCTATCACCTCGGCGGCGGCTGCTACGCGCAATATGCGAAAGTGCCGGCGAGCGCTGCGATGCGCCTGCCGCCAGCGATCGACCTCGATGACGCGGTCAGCATTCCGAATTACCAGGTTGCGTATGCGCTGCTGACCGAGGCCGCGCGCGGCATTGCGACGAAGACCGTCTATGTTAATGGCGCGGCCGGCGGCATCGGCTCGGCGGTGATCCAGCTCTGCCGTCTGCAAGGTATCACCGTGATCGCCGGCGCGAGCAGCGCCGCGAAGTGCGCTTTCGCGGCGAGCCAAGGCGCGACGCATACGATCGATTACGGCCGCGAGAACGCGGCCGCGCGCTTGCTCGACCTCACACAGGGTCATGGCGTCGATCTCATCCTCGATCACATCGTCGGCAAGGATTTCACCGACAATCTCAAAGCGCTCGCGCCGTTTGGGCTCATCGTCTCCTTCAATGCGCTGGGCGGGATGCCGGAGAAGGACCTCTTCCGCGAGCTGCGCGCTCATTTGCCGAAGAGCCCGGGCGTGCGCTGCTTCACGATGCATAGCTTCGATCACGATCCCGCAGCTCGGCAGCGCATTGGCCAGCGGGTGATCGAACTTTTCGCCGCCGGCCATGTCCGCCCGCCCATCGACCGGCGACTGCCGCTCGCCGAAGCGCAGCAGGCGCATGAGCGCTTGGATGCGCGAGCCGTTTTCGGCAAGCTGATCCTCAAGCCGTAAGCCGCATTTGCGGCGCTACGCGCCGCGGCATAAAATTCACGCGCGCGAAGCAGAAGGGCCGCTCGATGACGCTCGGACTTTGGATCCTCCTCGGTGTCGTCGCCACATTGGTGATCATCGTCATCGGCATCTACAACGGCCTCGTCGCCGGGCGCCAGGAAGTGCGCAATGCCTGGTCACAGATCGACATCCAGCTGAAGCGCCGCCACGACCTCATCCCCAACCTCGTCAACGCGGTGAAGGATTCGATGCAAGTCGAGCAGTCGCAGCTCACCGCCGTGATCGCCGCGCGCAACCAGGCGGTCAGCGCCCCGACGCCGGCGGACGCGATGAAGGCGGAGAACGCCCTGACCGGAACGCTGCGCCAACTCTTTGCGTTGGTTGAATCCTATCCGCAACTTCGCTCGCAGCAGAATGTTTCGGGGCTTATGGAAGAGCTGTCCTCGACCGAGAACCGCATCAGCTTCGCGCGCCAGCATTACAACGACGCGGTCCAGGCGCAGAACATCCGCGTCGCGTCCTTCCCCGGCGTGCTGCTCGCCTCGAGCTTCGGCTTCACGTCCGAGACCATGTATCAGGTGCCGGAAACCGAGCGCGCCGCGACCGAAGCCGTGCCGGACGTCCACCTCCGCTGATCGCGTGTCATGGCTGATCCGTCGGCCGCGCTTTACAACACCGATTTCCAGGCTGCGATCGCGCGCAACAAGCGCCACACGGTCATTCTCTTCATCGTCCTGCTGCTGATCTCGGCGATCGTCGGCTATGTCCTCGGCTGGGCGATCGCGATCATCGAGCTCATCTGGAATCTGCCAGCCGAGGAGGTGAGCCGGTTGACCGCCGGCGCGGTGCTGCTCGATCTGCTCGGGCCGCCGCGCCCCGGCGCGCTGCTTGGCGCGGCGATTGTCACCGGCGCCGGCTTCATCTGGGGCCTCATCACTTTGAGCTCCGGCGCCGAGATTCTCGCCTCCTTCGCCGGCGCGCGCGACGCCAATCCGAACGATTTGCATGAGCGGCAGTTGATCGACGTGGTCGCCGAAATGGCGATCGCCGCGGGCATCGAGCCGCCGCGCGCCATGGTGATCGAAACGCCGGCGCTCAACGCCTTCGCCAGCGGCTCCTCGCCGAAACACGCGATGATCACGGCGACGACCGGCATCCTCCAAGCGTGCACGCGCGAGGAGCTGCAGGCCGTGATCGGCCACGAGATGGGCCATGTCGCCGAATACGATGTGCGCTATACGACGGTGGTCGCGGCGATGGCCGGCGTCATCGTGCTGCTCGCGCATTTCCTCGGCAACATCGCGCAATATTCGCTCGGCTGGGGCAATTACGGCTACGGCTATGGCTACCGCCCGAGCCGCTCGCGCGACGAAGGCGGCGCCGGCGGCGTGCGGCTTTTGCTGACCCTGGTTGTCGTCGCGCTGCTCGCGATCGTCATGATCGTCGCGCCGCTCGCCTCGAAGCTGGTGCAGATGGCGATCTCGCGCCAACGCGAATATCTCGCCGATGTCAGCTCGGCGAAGCTGACCCGCAATCCCGTCGGCCTCATCCACGCGCTGCAGCGCCTCGAGGCGAGCGACACCAATATCGCGCGCTCGAACTCGCCGGTCTCGGCGCTGTGCATCGCCGCGCCGAAAGGGGCGTGGTTCAGCGGATTGTTTTCGACCCATCCGCCGATCCCCGACCGCATCGCGCGGCTGCGCAATCTCGGCGGCGTCGCCATGACTCCATCCGAGGTTGCCTCGCCGCCGCCGCCGGCCGCGCCGGATATGCCCGCGGTCGAGCCGCCGCGGCACGGTCCTTGGGATACGGATCAGACACCGCCGCCGCCGCAAAAAGGGCCTTGGGGCTGAGCGGCGCTAGACCTTTCGCGGCAGCTGCTCAATCATGCGCCGCTAAATGTACGGAGGTATTCGCGAGATGAGAACGGCGGTCATCGTCGGCAATCCGAAAGCGAAATCGCGCACGCTCGAAGCCGGCCTCCTGGTCGCGAAGAAGCTGACCGGGGCCGAGCCCGATCACGTGCTCGACCTCGTCGAGTTCGGGCCCGCGCTGCTCGAATGGGGCAGCGCCAAACTCAACGCGGCGATCGAGATGGTGCGCGGCTGCAATGTCATCATCGTCGCCAGCCCGACCTTCAAAGCGACCTATACCGGGCTTTTGAAGCTGTTCCTCGACCAGATCCCGAGCGACGGGCTTGCCGGCATCACGGCCTTCCCGGTGATGCTTGGCGCCGGACCCGCGCATCTCCTCGCGCCCGATCTGCTCTTGAAGCCCGTGCTGGTCGAGCTCGGCGCGATTTGCCCGGCGGTCGGGCTTTATCTCATCGACAAGAGCTTTGCCGAGGATCCGCGGCTCGATCAATGGATCGCACGCGCGAAGCCACTGTTGCCGAAATGATTGTGGCCTAAGGCCAAAGGAGACATGCGCCATGAAGCCGCGCGAGCGCACTCAATATTCCGCTATCGTCGACCGGCCGCCGCTGCAGCTGCCGAATGGCTTGCGTCTCATTCTCTGGCCGGTGGTCAATCTCGAGGTTTGGGAGATCGAGCGGCCGATGGCGCGCCAGGTGCTGCCGGCGCCGACCGGCGTTGCGGTGCAGCCCGACATCCCGAATTGGAGCTGGCACGAATACGGCATGCGCGTCGGCGTGTGGCGCTTCTTCGATGCCTTCGACCGCCACAGCATCCGCCCGACCTTGTCGATCAATGCCGAGGTGGTCGAGATCTATCCGCGCGTCGCTGCCGCAGCGCGCGAGCGGCGCTGGGAATTCATGGGGCATGCGCTGGTGCAGATGCCGATCCATCAGGTGAAGGATCAGCGCGCGATGATCCACCGCTCGCTCGAGCTGTTGGGCGATTTCACTGGCGCGCGGCCGAAAGGCTGGCTCGGGCCCGGCCTCACCGAGACCGAGGAGACACCCGATCTCTTGACCGAGGCCGGCGTCAAATATGTCGGCGATTTCGTCCATGACGACGAGCCGACCGAGCTTCAGACCAAGCACGGACCGCTCGTCACCCTGCCCTACACAGTCGAGCTCAACGACATCCCGATGATGATGGTACAGCATCACAGCGCGCAGGAGTTCTTGACCCGCGCGCGCGATCAGTTCGACCGGCTCTACATCGAGGGCGAACATCGCGCGAAGATTCTCTGCTTCGCGATCCATCCCTATATCTCCGGCGCGCCGCACCGGATCAGATATCTCGAAGCCTTCCTCGATTACGCGCGCGGCCATAAGGGCGTCGGTTTCTGGACCGGCGAGGAAATCCTCGATTGGTATCACGGCGCGCGCGGGAAATAGATCAGCCGAGATAAAGCGTGAAATCCATCGCGATCAGCGCGCCGCGCGGCAGGCTGGCGGCGCCGATGACGCTGCGTGCCGGCAACCGGCCCGCGGTGAAGAAGCCGGCATAAGCCGTCTCCACACGCTCCTCAAGGCGCGGCAAATCGACCAAAGCGATCCGCACCGCGACGACCTGATCGCGGCTGAGGCGCCTGGCTTTCACGATCGCGTCGAAATTGGCGAGGACCTTGCGCGTCTGCGCTTCGACTTGCTCGGGCAGCGGCGTGCGATCGTTGGCCAGATCGATTGGCAGCACGTTGTTCACGAAGCCCCAACCCCCGGCGATGACGAGATCGCTGCCGAGCCCGACGCGCGCCGCATCGGCGCGGCTGGTGATAAATTCGGCTGTCCGCTCGCGATTATCCATGTTGCGATTATAGGCTAAGATGCCAGCCTAAGGGAGAAAGCCATGAGCCCCGATCAGCATGGTGCCAGCGCCGCGCGCGGCAATCAGCCTTTCAGCGGCTATTACCAGCGCCCGGCGCAACCGGATGATTCCTTCCTGACACAGGTCGGCCCCGGCACGCCGGGGGGCGAATATCTGCGCCGCTTCTGGCATCCCTTTATAATGAGCTCCGAGCTCCGCGACACGCCGAAAGCCGTGCGCCTCCTCGGCGAAGACTTGGTCCTCTTCCGCGACCAAGGCGGGCGGCTCGGCCTCTTGCATCGCCACTGCATCCATCGCGGCACGTCGCTCGAATTCGGCATTCCGGCCGAGCGTGGCATCCGCTGCTGCTATCACGGCTGGCACTTCGATATCGACGGCACCGTGCTCGAGACGCCGGCCGAGCCCGAGGGCAGCCGCATCAAGCAGAATTTCTGCCAAGGCGCCTACCGCGTGCGCGAATATCACGGCCTCATCTTCGCCTATATGGGCGCGCCGGAATCGACGCCGGAATTTCCGCTCTATGACACGTTTGGCCACCCAGAAGGCAATCGCCTCGTACCCCTAAAGCTCGAGCTGCCGTGCAACTGGGTGCAGATCAGCGAGAACGCCGCCGATCCGATCCACAACGCCTT
>DATNGE010000066.1:0-13762 GCA_035606035.1 Allostellaceae bacterium | reverse complement strand
GAACAAGTTCCGCGTCTGGCTCAGCGGCCAGGTACAGCGCACGACCGCCGCCCTCAAACGCGAGATGAAGCGTCGCGCCGCGATCGAGCCGGTCATCGGTCACATGAAAGCCGAGCACCGCATGGATCGCAATTATCTCAAAGGCCGCGAAGGCGATCGCATCAACGCCATGCTCGCCGCTGCCGGTTACAACTTCGGGCTTCTGCTCCGCTGGCTAGCAGAGCTTTTACGTGCACTTATCGCAATGCTGGCGGTCGCCTCGCTGCGACCACAAACTACTTAAATCAGCGCTCCACCGAGTTCTTCACAAGCGACTCTTTAGCGAGCCGACGCGCTTGCGCGGCGCGTTCGCGAAGCGCGGCGATGTGCGGCAGGAGCCCGGCAAGGTCGTCTTGATCGCTCATGGCCGCTTACCTGCTGCTGTGCAAAGTCGGATACTAGACGCAACTCCGGCATTTCTAAGGCGCTGCCGGCATTCGCATCTCTTTGTAGAGGCTGCGCCGGCATTTCCCGCCTCGAGCGCGATCTTGCATGCCGCTTTCGAGCTTGCGCTGGCTGCGCGCGGCAGATGCAGCTGTGAATGCATCCACAAGCAGGCGCAGCGCCGCGCAATCCGCCGCAACTCTTCCCCCTTTTCGCCTTAATCACTGGATATATCGCACCCGAGCCAGCGCCGGATCAAATATCGCATTGCGACGTTCCGGCCCTAGCGATCGATCATCGAACAGGTAGCGAGGGTGTCTACTTGGGAGCATTGAATGACCGTTACTGACGAACTTTTATCGCGCGCGGCGACAGGAATTCCCGGCCTCGACGCGGTCCTCGAAGGCGGCATGGCGCGCAATCGGCTGCACCTTCTTGAAGGCAGTCCAGGCACCGGGAAAACCACCATCGCGCTGCAATTCCTGCTCGCCGGCGTCGAGAAGGGCGAGGCGGGCATTTATGTCAGCCTCGCCGAGACCGAACAGGAGCTGCGCGAAGGCGCACACTCGCATGGCTGGGACATCCCGAAGAAGATCGAGATTTTCGAGCTGGTGCCGCCCGAGAGCGTGCTCGATCCGGATCACCACCAGAGCCTGCTTTATTCCTCCGATCTCGAACTTGGCGAGACGATGCAGCGCATCTTCGACACGATCGATCGCCTCAAGCCCAGGCGCGTCATCATCGACAGCCTTTCCGAGATCCGTCTTTTGGCGCAGAGCTCACTCCGCTATCGCCGCCAGATCCTCGCGCTCAAACATTATTTCGCGCAGAATCAGTCGACGGTGATCCTGCTCGATGATTTGACGACTGAGAATACCGACCGCGCCGTTCATAGCATCGCGCACAGCGTCATCCATTTGGATCAGCTCGCGCCGATTTACGGCGGCGAGCGCCGCCGGCTGCGTGTCATCAAATGTCGCGGCCAGACCTTTCGCGGCGGCTATCACGATTTCTGTATCGAGCAGGGCGGTGTTGCCGTCTACCCGCGCCTCGTCGCGGCCGAGCACCGCACCGGCTTTACCGGCCACACCGTTCCCAGCGGCATCAAAGAACTCGACTCCCTCTTGGGCGGCGGCGTCGCGCAGGGATCGAGCACGCTGGTCATCGGCCCCGCCGGCACCGGCAAATCGATCCTCATGTTCCACTACATCGCCGCCGCGATCGCGCGCGGCGAGCGTGCCGCCCTTTTCGTCTTCGACGAGGAACTCGGCCTCATGCTGGCCCGCTCCAAGACGCTCGGGATCGACCTCGCCGCGATGCACGAGCAAGGCAAGCTCTTCATCCAGCAGATGGATGCCTCCGAGCTGACGCCGGGCGAGTTCTCGCATCGCGTCCGCGCCGCCGTCGATCGCGAACGGATCAAGACAGTCGTGATCGACAGTCTCAACGGCTACCAGGCGTCCATGCCGGAAGAGCAGTATGTCGTGCTGCATTTGCACGAGCTGCTGCAATATCTCAACCGGCAAGGCGCCGCGACCTTCCTCACTGTCGCGCAACACGGCATGGTCGGCGCCGATATGAAGCAGCCGCTCGATGTCACCTATATCGCCGATACAGTTATCCTCTTGCGCTATTTCGAAGCGCTGGGCCGCGTCCGCCGTGCGATGTCGGTGATGAAGAAGCGCACTGGTACGCATGAGAATACGATCCGCGAGTTCCAGATCGACTCCGATCGCGGTATAACTTTGGGCGAGCCTCTGGTCGAGTTCCAGGGCGTGCTGCGCGGCGTTCCGACTTACGTCGGCAAATCGGGGCCGTTGATGCGGGACGAATAGGTGAGCACTCCTCAAGGCGCAGAACGGACATTGATCCTGGCCCCGCGCGGCCGCGACGCCGTGATCGCGCGCGGTATCCTCCGCGAAGCCAATCTTTACGCCGATATTTGTGCCGATCTTTTGGATCTTGCGCACGAGATCGCGCGCGGTGCCGAGGTTGCCATCATCACCGAGGAAGCCACACGTGCGCTCAACGGAAGGCCGCTGGTCGATTGGATCGCCTCGCAGCCGCCCTGGTCCGACTTCCCCTTCGTCGTGCTGACCGAGCATGGCGGCGGGATCGAGCGCAATCCGGCCGCCGCCGAGCTGACCAAGTTGCTTGGCAATGTCGCCTTGCTGGAGCGCCCCTTCCATCCGACGACGCTGATCAGCGTGGTACAGTCGAGCCTGCGCAGCCGCCGCCGGCAATATGAATGCAAGCGGCTCAACGACGAGCTGGAAATTCGCGTCAATGAGCGTACCGGCGAACTGGCGGCGGCCAATCGCCAGCTTCTCCGCCAGATCGAGGAGCGCGAGCGCGTCGAGGCGACCTTGCGTCAGATGCAGCGGCTCGAAGCGGTGGGCCAGCTCACCTCCGGCGTAGCGCATGATTTCAACAATCTGCTGACTGTCGTGCTCGGCAATATCGGCTTCCTGGAGCGCGATTTCGCCGCCTCCGGAATCAACGGCAAGACCACGCAGCGTCTATCCTATATGCGCAGCGCGGCTGAGCGCGGGGCGAAGCTCACCGACCAGCTTCTCTCCTTCTCGCGCCGGCAGCGGCTCGAGCCGCGCTCGCTCGATCTCAACGAGACCGTCCGCAACATGCGCGATCTGCTGCAAAGCACGATGGGCGGCAGCATTCAGATCGAAACCAGCTTCCAGGAGAGGCTCTGGCCGGCAATGGTCGACCCGACGCAGCTGGAGCTCGCGATCCTCAACCTCGCGATTAACGCGCGCGACGCCATGGAGGTCGGCGGCACGCTCACCGTCTCGACCATCAACATCACGCTGGGCGCGCCGCGCTATCCCGAGGAGCCGCCGGCCGGCGATTACGTCGCGGTTTGCGTTAGCGACACCGGCACCGGCATGAGCGAAGACGTACGCCGCAAAGTGTTCGAGCCTTTCTTCACGACCAAGGAAATCGGCAAGGGCTCGGGCCTCGGCCTCAGCCAGGTGCTCGGCTTCGCGCAGCAATCGAACGGCGGCCTCTCTCTTAAATCGGAGCCCGGCAAAGGCACAAACGTCCACATCTATCTGCCGCGCAGCGCGGCCATCGCCCAGCGGCCGAGCACCGCCGTCCCCGGCCACAACGCGCCTGCCCTTGCCAATGGCGCCAAAGTGCTGCTGGTCGACGACGATAACGCGGTGCGCGAGGTGACGGCGGCGATGCTGCGCGATCTCGGCTATGTCGTGTTCGAAGCCGGCAGCGGCGGCGGCGCGTTCGATCTCCTCGATCGCGAGCGCATCATCGATCTCATCGTCATGGATTTCGCGATGCCGGGGATGAACGGCGCCGAAGTGGCCCGCCAGGCGCGCATCAGCCGCCCGACCATCCCGATTCTTTTCATCACCGGCTTCGCGGATCGCGGCGCGATCTCAGGCATCGAAGGCGCGCAGATCATCGGCAAGCCGTTCAGCCGCGACGATCTCGCCGACAAGGTGACCCAGGTGCTGAACGCAAGGAGCCAGCGCATTTCCGCCTGAAACGGCGTGGATCGCGCGGCCCGTGTAGAAATGGCCGGAAAAAATTAAGGCTTGGTCGCGAAGACGGTCAGCACGTCGATCGTGAAGCTGCCGTCCGTCTCGATGGCAAAATGCCGCGTGACATCCGCCGACATCGCGCTCTCGAGGGCGCGGATCGCCTCGGCCTGCGCCGGCGACGTACGCATGCGCTCGAGCCAGCTCCGCATCTCGAGCCGCACACGATGCTCGCTCGCGCGGCCGGGGTTGAGCCCGGCCCGGCCGATCATGGCCAGCCACTCGGCGCGCGAATAATCGCGCACATGCGAGGGATCGCGCAGCAGCTCGACCGTCTGCAGAAAGGTGTCGAGCAGTGGCCGCGCCGGCACGACGGTGTCGACGAAACCGGCGATGCCACCCGGCTTCAACACGCGCGCCGCCTCGCGCAGGCCGAGATCGAGATCGCGCCAATGATGCGCGCTATATCGGCTGAAGACATAGTCGAAGCTCGCCTCGGCGAAGGGCAGTTTCTCCGCCACGCCTTGCTGCGTCGAAATATTGCCGAGACCGCGCTCGCGCGCCGCCTGAGCGACAACAGCGAGCATATCGCTGGAGAGGTCGTATGCGACGACTTCGCGCACCTGCTTCGCCACCGCGAAGCTGACATGGCCGCCGCCGCAGCCGAGATCGAGCACACGTGCTTCGCTCTTTCCGGCCACCTGCGCCACAAGCGCTTCGAGATCGGGACCTTGCGCATGGACGGGGCTCGTCAGATAGGCGCCGGCTTGTGCGCCGAATTGCGTGTTCACGAGCGCTTCGAGGGTTTTCTCTGCCATAGGATCATCGTGCTGCGCGATAGAGGATCCCGCCGGTCATCGGCTTGGCGACGCCCGTGGTGCCGGGGAAGCTCAGCGGCAGGCCGGCGCGCGCGCGTAGCGCGAGATAGGCGAAGGCCTGCGCTTCGATGGCGTCGCCTTCCCAGCCGACCGCCTCGACCGGCGCGACCGGCCGGCCGAGCCGTGCCGCCAGCATCTGCATCAGCACCGGATTGTGCCGCCCGCCGCCCGTGACAAGCACGCGCCGCGGCGCAGCGGGGAAATGCGCAAAGCCCCGCGCGATCGCCGCAGCGGCGATCGCGCTGAGCGTCGCGGCGCCATCCTCGGTCGAGAGGTTACCCAGCTTGAACGAGGCGAAATCGTCCCGATCGAGGGACTTCGGTGGGCGGCGCGTGAAATAGGCATGCTGCAGGAAGCGCGCGACCTGCGCCTCATCGACCGTGCCGCCCGCGGCGAGCGCGCCATCGTAATCGGCTGCGGCGCCGGTTTGCGCGCGCACCCAATCATCGATCGGCGCATTGCCGGGCCCGGTATCGAAAGCGAGCAGAGCGGCGTCGCCATCGCCGATCCACGTCACGTTGGCAACGCCGCCGATATTCACCACGGCGAGGGGGCGCTCGAGCTTCGCGCCGAGCGCGGCATGGAAGATCGGCGCGAAGGGCGCGCCTTCGCCGCCGGCAGCGACATCGGCGGAGCGGAAGTCGCAAACCACATCGACGCCGGTGAGCCTCGCGAGCAGCGCGCCGTCGCCGATCTGCCAGGTCCGCTGCTGCCCCGGATCGTGCAGGATGGTGTGGCCGTGGAAGCCGATGAGCTCGACGTCCGCGAGCTCGTGCCGTTCGATGAGGCGTTTCACCGCCGCCGCATGTGCCTCGGTCAGCGCGCGCTCGACCTCGGCGACGGGACCTTTCCCGCCGAGCGTGCCGCGCAGCGCCTCGCGTAGTTCGTGATCGTAAGGCGCCGTAAGCCACGGTCCGGTCGCGACCTCGTTCTCGCCATCGCTCTCGATGAAAGCGACATCGATGCCGTCGAGCGAGGTTCCGCTCATCAACCCGATCGCCCGATAGAGCCGCTGCGCCATAGGCCTATCGAACCACAAAGCGGGCCCGGCAGAAATATCAAAATCTGCTTGGTGCCATGCGCGGTTTATGGTTCATCATCCAGCCGATGCACGAGAATGGCGGCCATTACCCGCTCGAGCGGCGCGACGGCGAGATCGAGCGCCTCGATCGCCAGGGCTCGGCGATGGCACCCGATTGCGCGATCATGCTCGAGAGGATCGGTGTCACGGCGGGGTGGCGCTGCCTCGATCTCGGCTGCGGCCCACGCGGCATCACCGACTTGCTGAGCGCGCGGGTCGGCCCGAACGGCCGCGTCATTGGTCTCGACGCCGATCCTGTCTTCATTGACCATGCGCGCCGCAGCGCCGCTGCCAATACCGAATTCGTCCAAGGCGACGCCTATGGCGCCGCGCTTCCGGCCGCGAGCTTCGACCTCGTCCACCTCCGCTTCGTCGCCAGCACCGCCGGGGAGCCGCAAAAGCTGCTGCGCGAGGCGGTGCGCCTCGCCAAGCCCGGCGGCCTCGTCGCACTGCAAGAGCCGGACATGGCGACGCTCAACTGCTATCCGCCGCATCCCGCCTGGGACAAGCTGCACGCCGCGCTGATCGGCGCTTTCGCCGCCGTCGGCTCCAACATCTCGCTAGGTCGTGAGCTCTTCGCCTTGGCCCGCAACGCCGGGCTTGCAGATGTCCAGTACCGGCCGTTCCTGATCGGCGTGCGCTCGACCGGCCCGATCGTCGATTACCTGCCCTCGACGGTCGAATCGCTGCGCGCCACTGTGCTCGGCCATGGGCTGATGAGTGCAAGCGCCCTCGATGCTGCTCTCGCCGCTGCTCGCGTGCATCTCGCCGATCCCGGGACGGTCTTCACGATGTATACCGTCGTGCAGGTGTGGGGGCGTACGCCGCGCTGACGGGCATTTCGCTGGTTTGTGGGCCGAGAATCCCTGTGCTAAACGAGCGCAATGGCCGCCCGTTCCGCTTTCCTCGCAATCGCCGAAGAGCGCGGCTACATCCATCAACTGACCGATCGCGATGCGCTCGATGCGCAGCTCGCGCACGGGTCGATGACGGCCTATATCGGGTTCGATTGCACGGCCGACAGCCTTCATGTCGGCAGCCTGTTGCAGATCATGCTGCTGAGGCTCTGGCAAAAGACCGGCAACAAGCCGATCGTTCTGATGGGCGGCGGCACGACGAAAGTCGGCGACCCTTCCGGCAAGGATGAAGCGCGCAAGCTCCTCACCGACACCGAGATCGACGCGAACATGGCGAGCATTCGCCGCACCTTCGACCGGTTTCTCGCTTTCGGCGGCGGCAAAACCGACGCGATGATGGCGAACAACGCGCTCTGGCTCGACGAACTGCGCTACATCCCCTTCCTGCGCGAGGTCGGGCGGCATTTCTCGGTCAATCGCATGCTGAGCTTCGATTCGGTGAAGCTGCGGCTCGATCGCGAGCAGAATCTGAGCTTCCTCGAATTCAACTACATGGTGTTGCAGGCTTACGACTTCCTCGAGCTGGCGCGGCGCCATGATTGCCGCGTGCAGCTCGGCGGCTCCGATCAATGGGGTAACATCACCTGCGGCGTCGAGCTCGGGCGGCGCATCGACGATCGCGCGCTCTACGGCGTCACCTCGCCGCTGATCACCACGGCGTCCGGCGCGAAGATGGGCAAGACTGCGGCCGGGGCGGTCTGGCTGAACGCCGAGCGGCTCTCTCCTTACGACTACTGGCAATTTTGGCGCAACACCGAAGACGCCGACGTCGGCCGCTTCCTCAAGCTCTTCACCGAGCTGCCGCTTGGTGAGATCGCGCGGCTCGAGAAATTGGCGGGCAGCGAGATCAACGACGCGAAGATCGTGCTCGCCAATGAAGCGACCGCGCTTTGTCACGGGCAAGAGGCCGCCGCGGCCGCCGCCGAGACGGCGCGACGCGTCTTCGCCGAAGGCGGCATCGGCGAGGACCTGCCGGTGATCGAAGTGCCGCGTGCGCAGCTTGATCACGGTCTGCTGGCGGTTAACCTTTTTCATCAAGCCGGGCTCGCGGCGAGTGTCAGCGAGGTGCGCCGCCTCTTCCGCGGCAATGGCGCGCGCATCAACGATCAGCCGGTGAGCGATGAGAAGCGCATGCTGACGGTGGCCGATCTCAGCGGCGAGGGCGTAATCAAGCTCTCCGCGGGCCGCAAGCGCCACGCCCTGATCAAGGCAATTTAAGGGCAAAGCGAAACCCCGCCACGTCCTCTTTTGTTATTTCGGGTAGGAAACCCGAAAACCATTGGAGGCGTTCATGTCGCCGAAGATTTTGATCGTTGGTGCTGCGCTGCTGGGTCTCGGCGGCTGCGTCGCCGCCCCTTATAGCCCCGATACCGGTTACAGCCAGGGCTACCCCGCCTATTACGGCTACAGCTCGCCCAGCTACTACTATCAGCAGCCCAGCTACTACCAGCAGCCCGGCTACTATTCGCGCGGCGGCTACGTCGCCGAAGCGCCCGCGCCCGCCTATGCCTGCGGCAGCGGCACCGCGGTCGGCGCTTTGGGCGGCGCCGCGGCCGGTGGCTTGATCGGCTCGCAATTCGGCCACGGCTCCGGCCACACGGCAGCAACGCTCGGCGGCGTCGCCGGCGGCGCGCTGCTCGGCGGCTCGATCGGCAACAACTACGACCGCTCGGCGGGCTGCTGATCTGATCCGCGCCTTCTAGCATCGGCTCGCGTCGCGCCGCCTTCCGGCGCGGCGCGGCCGCATGCTAGAATCTGCGCATGGCTCAAACGCGCGCTGGAAGGCGGCCGCTGCGACGAACCCGGTCGCGGCGCGCTTCTATTCGCTTCCGCCGCGCGTTTCGCCGTCATGCCCGCCGCATAAAAACTGCTTGGCAACGCGCCACGTGGCAAGCGCGACTTGCCGTCTGCGCGACCTTGGCGCTGGTGCTCTGGGCGCCGATTAATCTCGCCTATCAGGTGACACAAAAGCCCAGCGAGTTGCTCGCGCCGCTGAGCAATCGGCTGATTAAGACTCCGGAAGAAACCTGGCAGAGCTACGCGCCGCTCTTCCGCCGCTTCGCTACGGCGAATGTCGCGCCCGAGCTGCTTGCCGCTCTCGCGCAAGCCGAGAGTGCCGGCAATCCGGTCGCGACCACCTATTGGCGTTGGCGCTTCAGCCTCAACCCGCTGGCCATCTATCGCCCCGCCTCGAGCTCCGTCGGCATGTATCAAATGACCGACGAGGCCTATGCCGAGGCGCGCCGCGGCCGTGACGGCGCCTCTTGGCGCATCCTGCCAAGCGATGCGATCGCGCTCACCGCCGCCTATCTCGACCGGCAGCTGACGGCGCTGCTCGCCAAGCACCATTCAGCGTCGCTGACGCAGCAACAGAAAGACAATCTCGCCGCGGTGATTCATCTTTGCGGTCCGGGCCCGGCCGCGTCTTATCTGCGCCATGGCTTCCACCTCGCAACGGGCGAGCGGTGCGGCGACCAAAACATTGCCGACTACGTCGGACGCGTAAACAAGTTCGAACGTCAATTCCGCCGCCTTGGTCAGGCGGACGCATCCTAGCGCACGACGAAGACGAGCTTGCCCTGGAGATGGCGCGCTTCGCTGACGCGATGCGCCTCGGCGGCGTCCTGCAGCTTGTAGCGCGTGATGGCGGGCGGCCAGACCGCGCCGGCATCGACCAGCGCGTTCATGCGCTCCAAATGCGCGCGGTCGCGCAGCACGGCAGGCCGCAACGTCTCGACATCAGCGCGCGGCACTTTGAAGCCGTCGGGCGCACCCGCGATCCAGACCAGCCGGCCGCCTGGCTTCAGCACCTGATAGCAGCCGGCGCGCACCTCGCCGCCGACCGTGTCGAAGACAACATCGCAGCCGGAAACGCTCTTGGCGAAATCCTCTTTCTGGTAATCGATCGCGCGATCTGCGCCGAGCTTCTTCACGTAGTCATGATTGCGCGCGCTGGCGGTCGTGATCACCTCGGCGCTGAGATATTTGGCGAGCTGGATCGCGAAGCCCGCGACGCCGCCGGCACCGCCTTGGATGAGGATGCGCTCGCCGCGTTTGAGCTTCGCGGTGTCCTCAAGCGCCCAGATCGCGGTAAGGCTGGTCAGCGCCATCGCCGCCGCTTCTTCATGGCTGAGCTTCGGCGATTTCTTTGCGACGATCGCGGCCTTGATCGCAATCTTCTCCGCGTATGCGCCTTCTTTGCCTTGATCGGTCACGCCGAAGACCGCATCACCGATCTCGAGATCGCTGACGCTTTCGCCGAGCGCGCTGACGACGCCGGAGAAATCGCGACCGAGGATATGGGGGAAATTGACCTTCCCGTAGGAGCCGCCAAGGCGGACTTTGTAATCGGCCGCGTTCACCGTCGCGGCATGGATATCAACAACCACCTCGCCGGGACCGGCCACCGGATCGGGCGCGTCGCCATAGCGCAGAACTTCCGGACCGCCATGCGCCGCCATCACCACCGCTTTCATCAACAGCCTCCCTTGCCGCCTCGCCCTCGCGCAAATTTGTTCGCTGCCATCTTAGCACGTCAAGCATAGCGCTTGCCGGGCATCGCGAACCCTTCCATCCTGCGGGGCCTAAGCACGGCGCGCGTCACCAGCAGAAGAACCGGCACGCCGACAAAGCGCCTATTCGGGAGGATTCTGATGCCTATGCCAGTGAACGCGGGTGCGCGGCTCGATCGCCTGCCGATCTCCACCTTTCATTATCGGATATTCTGGCTCATCGCCGCCGGCATGTTCTTCGATGGCTACGATCTCTATATCGCCGGCCCAGTCCTCGGCGCGGTGGTCCAGAGCAAATTCTCAACACTCGGCCAGAACGCCTGGTTCCTGTCGCTCACCTTCATCGGCATGACTCTCGGCTCGCTGCTCGCGGGTTTCCTCGGCGATCGTTACGGACGGCGTTTCACGTACCAGTTCAATCTGATGATCTTCGGCCTCGCTTCGCTCGCGGCGGCGGTCGCGCCTGACATCAAGTGCTGAACGGGCTGCGCTTCATCATGGGTCTCGGCCTCGGCGCCGAGATCGTCGTCGGCTACGGCACGATGACCGAGTTCGTGCCGCCGCAAACCCGCGGCAAGTGGATGGCCTTCATGGCCTTCATCGTCGTCTCCGGCTTGCCGGTGACGGCGCTCCTTGGCTGGGCGATCGTGCCGAGCTTCGGCTGGCGGCCGCTCTTTGTCGTCGCCGGTATTGGCGCACTGATCGTTTGGTATCTGCGCAAGCGTCTGCCGGAGTCGCCGCGCTGGCTCGAAGCCAATGGCCGCAGCGAAGAGGCGGAAGCGTTGCTCGCGACGATCGAGCGCGAGGTCGGCAGCGGCAAGCCCCTGCCGCCGCCGGTCGTGCGTCCGCCGCAACCCAGTCTCGGCCTCGGCGCGCTCTGGAACGCTCAACTGCTCCCGAGCATGATCGTCGGCAGCGTCGTGCTGATTGCGATCAACGCGCTGATCTTCGGTTTCGTCAACTGGCTGCCGACCTTCTTCGTGCAGCAGGGGCTGAGCGTCACGCGCTCGCTCGGCTACACGCTCGTGATCGTGTCGGGATCGCTGATCGGCTGCGCCATGGGCGCGTATGCCGCCGACACGCTCGGACGGCGGCCCACCATCATCGGCGCATCACTCTGGACCATCGTCTTCGGGGCCATCTATCCGTTCGTCGCAACGCCGGTGCTGGTGCTCGGGATCGGTTTCCTGTTGATCCTCGGCATCTACGTGCTCACCTCGATCCTCTACGGCGTCTACACCGCTGAGCTGTTCCCGACGGAGCTGCGGCTGCGTGCCAACGGAATTTGCAACATGTTCGGTCGCGGCGCGACGATCGTGACGCCGCTCGTCGTCGTCGCACTCTTCCAGCGCTACGGCATCGGCGGCGTGCTTTCGTTGATGATCGGATTGCTCGCCATCCAGATCGCCGTGGTCTGGGCGTGGGGCATCGAACCCGCAAAGCGCGGGCTCGAAACCCTGAGCAACGAGCGGGAGACCGCGTCGCGCGTCGCCGAGGCCTGACCCGCCGAGCAGGTCAGTGCGTGCGCAGAGGGAAGCGGTGATGCGCGCCGCTCTGCACCGCCTCATCGACGCTGAGCGGTCCCGGGCCATAAACCGCGACATAGAGCATGCCCCCGATCATCGAGAGATGGCCGAAGAACAGGGCATGCTGCGTCCCGGCTTCGGCGCCGCTCGCCGCCCAATACGGATGAAAAATCAGCGCCAGCGTGAGCGTGTAGGCGCCCAGCACCAGCGCCGCGAGCCGCCCATGCCAGCCGGCCACCAAGACCAAGCCGCCGATCAGCTCGACCGCAATCGCGCCGAAGACGAGCACATTCGGCAGCGGAATACCGTGGCTCGCCATCTGGCCGACGGTGTGCGACGGGTCGGCCAATTTCGAAATGCCGGCGAGGACGAAAATCAGCGCCAACAAGATGCGGGCGAGCAAAGGCGTGGCTTTCGCAAGACCTTCCATGGTTCCTCCATGTTTGCGCGTGGCCCTCATGGAAGAACGTGGTTCGCGGTGCGGAGTTTGCCCGCGCTCCTCCGCCTCACGCGGAGGTGATCCGCGGCGTGGCGTTAGCGCGGCGGCCGCTTTTTATTTCTGTCGGGACTCAGCGCATCGGGCTGGTCGAGCTCTTTGGCCAGATTCGGATCCTGGGCCTGAATCCATTGGAGTTGGGTAAAAGACGCCGACATGCGCTCGCAATCGGTATCGTCCGCGTTCCCATCGTTCGGCATCGTCGCCGCCGGGTCGAGCATATGTTGCTGCGCGGCATCGAGGTCGGCGCGATCACCGTCCGTATCTCCCGCGTTCTTCTTGGTCTTCAGGCCATCGAGGCTGACGCTCGCGGAATGGAGGTGCTCGCAGGCAGCCGCCGCACCCAGCATCTGACCGACGGTAAGGCCGAAGCTCTGATCCCTCGTAAAGCCCGGCCGGTTGTAGGGATCGGAGACGCCGGCTTGATTATAGGTGGCCGTATTCGAATCCGCGGCTGCCGCAGCCGCTGCTAGATCGCTTGATGTCGTCCCGACGCGCGGCTGCAGCGGATCCGCTCCGGCGCTGCCCACGCCAGCCAGCAGCAGCGTGGCGGCAAGACAAAAGGAAATGCGTGCGGACATGACGCCCTCCGGGACCGGCTGCTGTTCAAAACGAATGGCAACGATTCCGGTTCCCAAATCTTGCCCGGATGCGACCGCATTTCCCTCACCGCCGCGCCGTCCTAAAATAGGCAGCGTAACCGAGGGGATAGGATGCCGATGGACACCATCAACTTCCGCGACCTGTCGGTCGAGGCATTCGACACGCGCACGCTGCTGGCCCATGCCAGCCGGCAGGCGGAACAGCGCCGCTATGAGGATTTCCTCATCGTCGATGTCGATGGCCATCACTGGGAGATGATGTCCTTCCCTCAAATCCTCCAATACATCGAAGACCCGGTGATGCGCGACCAGGCCAAGTATCAGGGCTATGGCGGCGGCGGAATCACGTCTCCTACCGGCGCCTATCAGGAGCTGGGCGGGCGCGTCACGCGCCAGGATGGCCGGCGCCAGGAAGCACTCCCCGCCGGGCAGCAGCGCGACATCGTCCTGACCAAGCGCTGGATGGACGCGCTCGGGATCGACATCGTCTGCCTTTTTCCAACGCCGATGCTCGGCCTGCCCTTCACGCCGCGGCCCGAGGTAGAGACCGCGATGGCGCGCGCCTATAACCGCTGGCTGATCGAGCACGTGCTCGCGCAGGAGCCGCGCATCCGCTCCTCGCTTTATCTCCCGATGAACGATCCCGAAGGCGCCATCAAGGTGGTGAAGGATTTCGCCGATGCCAAAGGCGTCGCCGGCTTCACCATCATCGCCTCGCATGCGAAGCCGGTCTGCGACAATTGCTTCGTGCCGATCTATCGCATGCTCGAAGAGCGCGGCCTGCCGCTCGTCTTCCATGCCGGCCTCACCTG
>DATNGE010000065.1:0-15689 GCA_035606035.1 Allostellaceae bacterium | reverse complement strand
CCCCGAGAACGCCGATCGCGGATCGCTTGATCATTTTTCCTGCCTCCCGGGGCTAGAGCGCGGCGACTTGCCGGTGCAGGTCGAGCACCGCGCCGATCGTGTCCGGGCTCGCGCGCCGCAATTCCGGGATCGGCGGGTTGGCATGGCTCGACGGACCGGTTGAATCGGGCGCGGGCGGGCGGCCCAGGCCGCAGAAGGAGCCCACGCCAAAGGATGAGACGACCTTCTCCGCCATCGCAATCCGCCGCTTCGCTCCTTCGATCCCGTCGGCGATGTTGATCAGGCCGAGATAGAGATAGGTCTCCGTGGGAAGTTCGAGATCCTTGAAGGCGGCGTAATCTTCCTGGCGATGCGCGGGAATGACCGGAAGGTGGATGTAATCGACCCGCCGCGTCACGCGCTCGAGGATCGCATTCGCGGCATCGACGAGCACGCGGTTGTCCTGTCCGCCCGCGGGATCGTGATGCCAGATCGAGCAGATATGGAAGCCGAGCTCGACGCCGGCGGGCACCCGATTGGCGAGCCATGCGACGGATTCAGCCATCTGCGCCAGGCTCCAGTGGAACACGCGATGGAGCGGCTGGTCCCAAGCTTCGGGCCGGCGGAGGAATTCCTCATGCTCGGCTTCCATGCCGATATCGAGCTGGAGAGCGAGATCCACGGCCGGGATCGCGGCGGTGATGCCCTCGATTTCGCGCAGCAGGGCTTCGCGCGCGAGCGGCAAAACCGTGTCGGCATCGAGCTCGATGCAAAACGCGGTCGTGCCCGGGCCCGGCAAAGTCGCCTGGTACCGCGTCTTTGCCGGAATGAGTCCGGCATCGCGTAGCCGCTTGAACGCGGCATAAGAACGCTTTGCGTTCTCGACATAGCCAAACGGGCCCAAGACAAGGTCGCGCGCGGCGTAGCCCGGCCGCAATCGAAAGATGTCGACCGGATCCTTGCCGCCGGCGTTCAGCGGCACTTGGCGATAGGCTTCGAGGGCGGGATGACGCTCGAAGGTGCGGCGTGCCGCCGAGGACCAGCCGATCTGCTCGCCATCGGGGATGCGCGGCGCGACGCCGCCCAGATGCTGCGCCACTGTCTCGAAGACTTTCTCCGCCGGCCGCAGCGGCACGCTGCCGGTCAGGAGAACCTCTCGCGATTGAGCCATCTTATTGTCCTCAGTTCTTCCAGATCTGGCTGGCGGCGCCGACGAGGTGGCTGAGCTTGCGCTCTTCGTCGTCGGCGGTGAAACGGTCCACTTCGGCGCTCGAGGCGAAGCCGCATTGCGGGCTGAGGCAGAGCCGCGCCATATCGACATGGCGCGCCGCTTCCTCGACGCGGCGCTTCAACTCGTCGACCGGCTCGAGCTCCTTGAGCTTGGTGCTCATCAGCCCGAGCACGACGACCTTGTCCTTCGGCACGAAACGCAGCGGCTGGAAATCGCCGGCGCGCGGCGTGTCGTATTCGAGGAAGAAGCCGTCGAAGGCGAGGCGCTGGAACAGCCGCTCGGCCACCGGATCGTAGCCGCCGCTCGCCTGGCCATGGCCCTGATTGCCGCGGCAGAGATGGACGCATACCGTCATATCCTTCGGCCGGTCGCGGATGGCCTCGTTCATCAGGTCGATGTAATCGTCGATCAGCTTTTGCGCATTCTCGCCGCGCGCTTCGACGATCGCCTGGTTCTTGGGGTCACACAGGACGGCGAGCGGCACCTCGTCGACCTGGAGATATTTGCAGCCGAGCTCGGCCAGCATCGCAATCTCCTGACGGTAGATCGCGGCGATATCGGCGAGGTAGCGCTTGCGATCGCCGGCATAGGGCGACTTGGCAAGGCCTTTGTCGCCGGTGAAGAAGTGATTGACCGTAGGCGAGGGAATGGTCGCTTTGGCCGTGCGCTTGGTCAGCTTCTGCAATGCGGCGAAATCGTCGGCGGTGATCGGATCGCGGCGTTTCAGCGCAGCGACGGCGACGGTCACCGGCATGCCGGGACGCTGGGCGCCGGAATATTCCGTGAAGATGAAGGAGCTCTGGATCTTGTCCTTGCTATAGCCATCGGTGCGCTCGAAGAAGCGATCGCGCCAATTGTTGCGGCGGAACTCGCCGTCGGTGATCGCTTGCAGCCCGACGCGCTCTTGCAGCGCGACGACGTCACGGATCGCGGCGTCTTCGACAGCGCGAAGCGCCGCGGCAGTGACTTTGCCGGCCTGATGATCGCGCCGCGCCTGGAGCAGCGCCGCCGGCCTGATCAGGCTGCCGACGTGATCGGCGCGGAAAGGCGGATTCGTATGAGCCTCGGGCATGGCGGCCTTCCTTTGATTAGTGTTGAGCCGGCGTGTCGAGCCGCGCAGCGGCTTCCTGGATGAGCGACAGATCGGAATAGGCTTTGACGTCGAGCTGCGCCTTCAAAAAGCCAAGCTCGACCTGGACATCGATCGAATGCTGCAGCGCATCGAGATTGGGCATGCCGCGCGGATCGCGGAAATAGTCGCGTTGCGACCAGATATAGTCGTAATAGTAAGGCGGCGCCTTGGTGAAGGCGGAGACAATCTGCAGGGCCGCGGCGCGGTTCGCGGGATCGAGGAACCAGCGCTGCGCGCGCATGAAATCGGTCATGAAATCGATCATCGCCGCGCGGTTTTTCGCGAGGAAGTCCTTGCGCGCCGCCCAGAAAATCTTTTCGGTCGGCCCCATGGCGTCCTTGCCGGTGAAGAGCGTGTGCGAAATCGCCGTGAGCTCGGGATCGAAAGCGAAGGGCGGAATGGCCGTCACCAGCTCGGCCTTGTGCTCCTTGAGGATCGCCGGCATGTTGGCATAGGCAGCCTGGATGATGGTGACGTCTTTCGTCGGATTGAGCCCATGCCGGGTCAGCATGGCGCGCAGCGCGATATCGCTCGCCGCGCCGAAACCGGTCGTCGCCAGCACCTTGCCTTTGAGGTCTTCGACCTTGGCGATGCCGCTATCGTTCCGCACCTTCGATTCATCGGTGTAATAGCCCGGCACGCCATCCTGCGATTCATCGGCGATGATGCGGAGATCGGTCATGCCGGCATTCTGCACGGCGAGCGGAAAGCTCGAGAAGGCGAAAGCGGCGATGTCGATCTCGTTGGCGGCGAGGCCCTGGATCATCTGCGGGCTTGCGGTGATATGCACCGGCGAAAACGCGTAGCTCTTGCCGTTGTTCGGCGCGAGCTCCGGTTTGCTGACGAAGATCACGGGCGCCAGCTCGCCCGGCATAACCGACCAAGCGAGGCGGATTGCCGGCGGATCGGCGCGACCGCCGAGCGGGACGAAGAGAATGGCGAAAGCTGCAAGGGCAAGGAGCTTGCGCATCGCCGGCTCCTAATCGAGCTTTGCCGCGTCGGCGTGCAGTTGGATCAGCGCCGGCATTGTCTCCGGCGGGCGGCGGCCGAAGCCGCATTCCGTGGCGACCGCGAAGCTACTGAGATGGCGGCGGGCCGTCGCCATGCGCTGCTTGATGCCGTCGAGCCCGCCGGTCATGTGAACGAGGCCGAGCGCGATCTCAGTTTGCGGCGCGAGCTTCAGATCTTTCAGCGGCGCGAAATAGGCGTCGTCCGAGCGGTCGCGCGGCACCGGCATATGGATGAGATTGATCGGCCGTTTCACCGCGCGCGTCAGGCGATTGGCCATGTCGGTCATGTCGGCCATATCGATCGGCTCGACCGAGTGGCGATGATTATTGTCGCCGTAGCAGAAATGATAGAGCAGATCGACACCCGCGGGCACGCGATTGCCGAGGGCCGCGAGGAGCTCGGCGAAATTCGCCGCCGCTTCCTCCTTGTTCCTGCCGTGGCGGCCGAAGCGGCCGGTCTGCAAGATGTTGAAGACCGCCGAAGCGGCGTCGAACTGCAAGGCGAGGTCGCGATGGGGGATCGCCGCCGAAATGCGATCGATCTCGCGCATGATCGCGTCGTTGAAGATCGGTTCTAGCTCGGGCATCAGGCTCTCGAGGACATGCGAGCGCGCCGCCGAGTGCGCCGGCGCGAAATCGACCTGGAATTTGGTGCCGGCCGGGATCTTGCCGGCATCGCGCAGCCGCTTGAACACGGCATAGGATTGCAGCGCGAAATCGCCGTAGGGCAGTTTGCCGAAGCGGATATCGCCGACTTTGGCGCCCGGCTTTAAGCGATAAAGCCGATGCCGGCTCGCCGTTTCATGGACGCCCCAGGTTTCGTCCGACAGTTCGAGCTGCAGGACCGCTGCGAAGACGGAACTTAGCCAGCCGACCCAGCTCAGCCGCTCGCCGGTCTCGCCATCGGGAATGCGCTTCAGCGCCGGGCCGAGCGCGCCGGCGAGGGTGCTGAAGACCTCTTCCGCATCGGCCAGCGGCACGCTGCCGACGATATGAACGTCATGCGCCATGTTTTTCCTCCCGCCCTATGGTGGGCGCGAAGCCTCGCCGCGCACAACCACAATTTCGCGGGAAGTCCCACTGGGCAGATCCGCGCGTCAATCCCTGAGGTGGGGCATGACCTCGCTGGCGAACATCTCCATATTGCGCCGGGCGAGATCGTCGGGCAGCACGCCGAATTGCAGCATCGGCACGAGAATGCCGAGCCCGGTCTTGTCGCGCACCTCGTCGATCTTCGCGCGCACCGTCTTGGGGCTGCCGATGATGGCGGTGCCGCTGGCGATGAGCCCCTCGGCCGTCGCCGGTTTGCCCGAGGCGATCGTGGTGCGCATCTTGAAGAAGTTCTTCATCGAGTTGAAAGAGGTGTAGCCGGGCGGGACCAGCATCTCCATCGGCATGCGCAGGTAGTTGTTGAAGAGCGTCTCGACGGCGTAGCCGGCCTCGGCCTTGGCACGCTCATCCGTCTCGGCGACATAAAGGGGGCAGGCCCAGCCGAATTGGCCTGACTCCGGCTCGTAGCCGTATTGCCGCGCCTGATCGCGATAGGTGTTGAGATAGCGGATGACGAGTTCCGTCGCGGAGAAGGTGACGAGGAAAGGATATTTCCGCGCCGGATCGGACGCCCAGGCGACGGTTTCCGACGAGCCCTGGCTCGGAATCCAGATCGGCGGATGCGGCGACTGATAGGGCCGCGGCCAGCAATTGACGTAGCGGATGTTGTAGTGCTGGCCTTCGAAGGGGAAGGGGCCCGGCTTCGTCCATGCCTGGATGATGAGATCATGCGCCTCATGGAAGCGCTCATGCGAGAAATACGGATTGACGCCCGTCGAGTGATATTCGGCGCCGATCCCGCGCACGAAGCCGCAGATGATGCGGCCGCGCGAGAGATTGTCGAGCATCGCGTATTCTTCGGCGATGTTCATTGGATTACCCTGCAGCGGGAGCGCGCGGCCTAGGATCGCGATCTTGACCTTCTTGGTGCGCTGGATGAGCGCGCTTGCGATGAGATTGGGCGCCGGCATCAGGCCGTAGGCGTTCTGGTGATGCTCGTTGACGCCGATCCCGTCGAAGCCGAAACGCTCGGCATCGACCAGGAAGTCGATGAAGTTGGCGTATTCCTCGGCGCCTTTGACCGGATCGTACAGGCTGTTCGGCAGCACGACCCAGGCCGAGCGATGCTTTGCCGCTTCGGCGAAATCGAGCGGGCGATAGGGCATCAAATGAAAGGAAATCAGCTTCATCGCGACACCTCCGCGAGGAAATCGCGCAAGGGGCCGATTGTCTCGCTCACTTTTTCCACCTGCGGCACGTGTCCGCATTTCTCGATCATGACGAGCCGCGCATCAGGCAAGCGCTCGCGCCAGAGCCCGGCATAGGCCGCCGGCATGATTTTGTCCTCATCGCCCCAAAGGATAAGCGCGGGAAGCTTGAGGCGATGCAGCCACTTCTCGAGGTCGGGATTGAACCAACGCGGCTGCCAGCCGAGCTTGGTCGCGGTGAAACGGTTCTTGAGCATCGTGTCGAGCTGCTGCTCGGTCGGCTGCAGCGACAGCGCAATATCGGCATAGGCCTGATTGTAGAAGACGTTGCGCAGCAGCTCTTCGCGATTCCAGATGAAAAGGTCGCCCGACGGTACGCCCTCGACGCGGAGGCCGGCGGAAGAGATGAGCGTCAGGCTCTTGGCGCGGCTGCGGTCGCGGATGAGGATCTCGGCGGCAATCCAGCCGCCCAGCGAATGGCCGACGATGTGCAGATCGCGCAGATCGAGCGCTTCGAGGAAATCGAGATAGAACATCGCCATGTCCGGGACGCTGCGGATCAGCGGCGGATCGTCCGAGGCGCCGAAGCCCGGATGCTCGGGGACGATCAACTCAAACTGCTCGGCGAGCGCATCGAAAAACGGCAGCCACTGCGAATAGCCATCGGCACCGTGGAGAAAGAGCAGGGGCGGGCCCTTGCCGGCGCGGCGCAGGCTGACGCCGGCGTCGCCGATTTTCACGATTTGCGGTTGAGGCGGCATGCTCGCTTCCTTTGCATTCGTAAACCCCTGCCGCCCGGAGACGATCCTTGCGACCAGCTATCTGACACTTAAGGCGCTTCGGCGATCAGCCGCGCGCCGCGCCGCAGGGTGATACGGCGATCGGGATATTCCTGCTGCGCGGCTTTGAAGATCGCTCGCGCCAACGCGCTTCCTGCGGCGCGCGCCAATACCCGTTCCACTTTGCGGTTACGCGTTTCCCAGAGCTCGATGCGATAGGGTAAATCCTCTTCTTCTTCGCCCTCGATCGTCTCGGCTCGCGCTGATCGCGTCACGCGGCGCGTGTCAGTCATGCCACTCTCCGGGCACCCGTGGCGTAGACGCTCCGTCAGTCGTCCTTTCGCCAACGTCCCTTAATGTGCAGGTCCATTCCAGCGGGTCACGACACGATTCTTGAAGCGCAAGGTGATATAGCGCAGCGGGAATTCCTTGGCCGCAGCGTAGAAAGCGGCATAACCGATGCTGGCGCTTGCGGTCACCGCGATCACTTGCTCGACGCTCGCTTTGTTTTCGTCCCAGATCTCAACTTTATAAGGAAGATCGTCACGCTCGATCGGTTGAGGCGTGAGGGATGGAGGCGCCTTGCGGCCGCCACTGCTTTCATCACTGCTGGGGCTCAGACGGCTTACCGCGAACAGGACCCGATCTCCTCTCTCAATTGTATGTGCAGTTCTCGACTTAGGCGGAAACTGCTTGGGTAAATAGTGCTTTTCCTTCCGCGTTTTGTCAATTCATCGCCCGCCGCTTGAGGTGCTGACGGCTCACGGCTCTCCCGCTAAGATCGCGGCACCTTGGGGATCTAGTTGCAGGATGTGAATGGCGACTGGCAGCGAAGCCGCGCAAAACGTCACTATTGACCATCGATTGCAGCTTCTGCTCGATGCGCTTAGCGATTCAGCGATCTACTGGCTCGATCCCGACGGCGTTGTGGCGAGCTGGAATGCGGGCGCGGCGCGTATCACCGGTTATCAGGCAAGCGAAATCCTGGGCGAGCATTTCTCGCGCTTTTTCACCCTCGAAGATCGGCAACACAACGTGCCGCAACAGATGCTCGCCGCGGCGGCGCGCGAAGGCAAAGTCGAGTACGAAGGCTGGCGCATTCGGCGCGACGGCAGCCGGTTCTGGGCGCAATCGGTGCTGCATGCCATTTCCAGCGAGACCGGAAGCGGTCTCGCCGGCTACGCCCAGCTCACGCGCGACCAGACGGAGCGTCAGCAGGCGCAAGAGGCCCTGCGCGAGAGCGAGCGGCGCTTCCGCGCGCTGGTCGACGGGGTTTCCGACTATGCGATCTTCATGCTTGATCCGAGCGGCGTCGTGACGAATTGGAATGCCGGGGCCGAGCGCATCAAGGGCTATGCCGCCAACGAGATCATCGGCCATCATTTCAGCGAATTCTACACGCGCGAGGACCGGCTCGCCGGGATTCCTGTACGCGCGCTCGAGACGGCACTGCGCGAAGGCCGGTTCGAGGCCGATGGATGGCGCCTGCGCAAGAACGGCAGCCGTTTCTTCGCCAATGTCGTGGTGACGCCGATCCGCGACGAGAACGGATCGTTGATGGGCTTCGCGAAAATTACACGCGATGTAACCGAACGCGAGGAAGCGCAACGTGCCTTACGCGAAACCGAACAGCAATTGCGCTTGCTGCTCGGCGGCATCGTCGATCACGCGATCTACATGCTCGATCCGAACGGCGTCATCACGAGCTGGAACGCCGGAGCTGAGAAGATCAAGGGCTATAGCGCCGAGGAGATCCTCGGCCAGCATTTCTCGAAATTCTATACAAGTGCCGATCGCATGATCGGCTTGCCGGCGCGTGCATTGCACACGGCGCTGACGACCGGCCGGTATGAAGCCGAGGGCTGGCGCGTGCGCAAGGACGGCAGCGAGTTCTGGGCCAGCGTCGCCCTCGACGCCATCCGGGACGACAGCGGCCGGTTGGTCGGCTACGCCAAGGTGACGCGTGACATCTCGCAGCAACGGGAGATGCAGCTCGCGCTGGAAAAGACGCGCGAGCAACTCGCACACGCGCAAAAGATCGAGGCGCTCGGCCGTTTGACGGGCGGCATCGCGCACGATTTCAACAACATCCTGATGGTCGTCGGCGGTCAATCCGAAATCCTCGCGCAGAGGCTCAGCAATCCTCAAGATCGGCGTGCGATCGAGGCGATCGCGGATGCCACGAAACGCGGCGAAGCGCTGACCCGGCAAATGCTTACCTTCTCGCGCCGTCAGCGGCTCGAGCCGAGCATCGTACATTTCGGCCAGCAGATCGAGCGCACCCGCAGCCTCCTGATTAGCTCGCTCAATCCCAATGTCAGCGTCATGCATGCGGTCGCGCCCAATCTGTGGCCGATCGCGGTCGATCCGCCCGGTTTCGATCTCGCGCTCCTCAACCTCGTCATCAATGCGCGCGACGCGATGCCGGAAGGTGGCGTCGTGACGATTGCAGCCGAAAATGTCCGGCTTGCGAAAGGCGAGGTGACACCGGATCTCGAAGGCGAGTTCGTCGCGATCTCGGTCACCGATACGGGCGTCGGCATACCGGACGACGTGCTGCCGAATGTCTTCGATCCGTTTTTTACGACCAAAGCGCCGGACAAAGGCACGGGCCTCGGCCTGTCGCAGGTGCATGGGTTTGCCCATGCCTCGGGAGGCGCCGTTGCCATCGCAAGCACGCTCGGCAAGGGCACGAGCGTCACGCTCTATTTTCCGCGCGTCGAGGATGAGGGGCGCCGCGAGGAAGAACCGAAACGGGGCGCCATGCATAAAGGCGCGGGGCTGATCCTCGTGGTCGATGACAATCCCGAGGTCGCCAATGTCAGCGCCAGCCTCCTCGAGCAGCTTGGCTATCGCGTCAAGATCGCGCACAGCGCGGCAGCCGCGCTCGACGAGCTCAAGAGCGGCGAGAGCTTCGACCTCGTTTTCAGCGACATTGTCATGCCGGGGGCGATGAACGGCATCGAGCTCGCACGCGCCGGAAAGCAGCTTTACCCGGAACTGCCGTTCCTGCTGGCCACCGGCTACAGCGAGGCGGCGCTTTCCGCGGGCGACGAGTTCACGATCCTGCACAAGCCCTTCACCCAGGCCGAGCTCAGCCTGGCCGTCATGACGGCCTTCGTGAATAAGGGCGGCGGCAATCTTGTCCGCTTTCCGCGACGCGAATCGCAAGCGCGCGGATAAAGCCAAAGACTAAAAGAGCCGCGGTTTCCCGCGGCCCAAGTTTAGGGAGGAACGCCCTGGGAAGGGCGTACCCCTATAACGCTGTCAATACCGAATGTATTCCTGCCTCGGGCGTGGCTTTTTCACCCGCCATAGAACACATTTTCGCCCAAATCCTTCATCTCCAGAATGGCTGCATCGGCCCGGCCAGCGGGGGGCTTCAGGAGATGCGCTTCGGTCACTTCGGCGACGACGATATGGTGGTCGCCCTGCTCGACGATCGAGGTCACCTTGCATTCAACGGCGGCCGCGGCGGCATCGAGGATCGGCGAGCCGTTGCCCGCTTTCTTGAAGCTTTGGCCGCTGATCTTGCCATCGGCGAACTGCGCCGGCTTGAAGAAGGTGAAGGCGAGCCCCTTCTGGTCCTTGCCGAGCATGTTGAGCACGAAGCTCTTCGTGTTCTTAAGCAACGCATAGGCGCCGGAATCGGTTTTGACCCCGACGACGACGAGCGGCGGCGCAAAAGCGGTCTGCGTCACCCAATTGACGGTCGCGGCAGCGACACCGCCTTTGCCATCATCGATGGTGAGCACATAGATCCCGTAGGGGATCATCCGCAAAGCGATTTTCTTGGCGTCGGCGTTCATTGGCTAACTCCCTCCGTTTTTGAGCCTTGAAACGAGTTTTAGCACGCGGATGCTCGCGCGCCAAAACCGCGCGTGTTTCGCCCGGTAAGCAATAATGTTTTTCGCGTCTGTAACTTTCGCCGCTGCCGCAACGAAGAATCTGGCGGACGGCTCGATTTCCGATCCTTCCTTCAAACGAACCTATGGGAGAAAGCCATGAGCATTCGTGCGCATACGCTTGCACTTTCCTTTGCATCGCTGGTCGGGGTGGCGCCTTTGGCTGCCTGCGCCGCCGATACAATGCAGAACACGCAGACGCAGAAAATGCAGCAGCCGTTGCCGGGTCAGCCCGGCGCCGATACGTCCGTCGGTCAAGAGCTGCGCGGCGCGCCTTATATGGTGATGATGGTAACGTCGAACGGCATGGTCACCGAGCGTCAGGTCAACGCCGCGACGGCGAGCGAGCTGATGAAGCATGCCACGCCGCTGAAAGGCATGATGGTGCTGGTGCATGACGGCAAGGCGTACGCCGTCGAAAACATGAGAATGAGCAACGGCAAGATGCCTTATGACGAGTTGAGCCTGCCGGCGAATCTCATCAACTGAGCGTGATCGGGTGGCGGCGCGGCCTTTACCCGCGCCGCCCCTCGTCAAAAAAATTTCTGACGTCCGTAACCTTGGCTGGCCCGCAACGAAGATGAAGGTACGGACACACCGTCCAGCAACCACCGAGACCCCAGGAGAGATAGCCATGATCGTTCGTAGCAGTGCCATCGTTTTTGCTTCGCTTCTCGCCATCGCTGCGGCACCTTTCGCCGCCCATGCCGACACCATGTCGATGACGACGCCCACCGCCAAAGTCCTGGCGCTTCCCGGTCAGCCGGGCGCCGACACATCGCTCGATCAAGAACTGCGCGGCCAGCCCTATCCCGCCGCGACCCAGTGGTCGCAATTCAAGGGTCCCGCCGCGACGATGCAGACCTCGCATACGAGCAGCATGGGCATCTATGACTCCTTGTCGCTGCCGGCGAATCTGATTTTCGGCTGATCAACCAGATCGACGAAATACGGCGGCGCCAGCCCCCGGCGCCGCCGTATCGCTTTGCGGTTTTGCCTCAGACATCGCCACCCTTGACCTGCCCGGCCGAACGGGCGCAGCATCGCGGTCGGAGGAGCCCGGTCGGGGTTTCGTCCGCCGGCCAGGATCACGCCACGATAACGCTCGCGTACGAGCGAACGCAGGGAGGCGTCACATGGCCATGTCAGCCACGCCGGTTACTGCCGGCACATCACAACAACCACTTATCTCCGCCGATCGCTGGACGAGCTACAGCGCGGTCGTTCTCGCGATCTGCATTCTCGCCTGGGCTTTTGACGTCTATGAATTGACGGTGATGCAGCTCATCACGCCGCTGCTCATCAAGGAATGGGGCATATCGCCGGCGACGATGGGCAACATCACGACGCTGTCGCGCTGGATCGGCCTCATCGGGACATTCACCTTCCCGGCGCTTGCCGATCTCTATGGCCGCAAGCCGGTGCTGATCCTCTCGATCCTCGGCTTCTCGCTCTTCAGCGGCTTCACCGGCTTCGCGGTGGGACCGCTCAGCCTCTTGATCTTTACGTCGATCACCCGCATCGCGCTCGCCGGGGAGACGCCGGTCGGTATGGTGATGGTGTCGGAGACCGCGCCGACGAAATGGCGCGCGACGGCGCTCGGCGGTCTCGTCGGCGGCTATCCCTTCGGTTACATGCTGTGCTCGCTGGCCGCGCTCGTGGTCGTGCCGCTCTGGGGCTGGCGCGCGCTCTACTTCATCGGCCTGCTGCCTGCGCTGATGGTTTTCTGGGTCGCCTGGGGCATCAAGGAGAGCCCGCGTTTCGAGCGCGTCACCTCGGCGATGGTGAAAGAGGGATTGAAGAAGCAGCTCGATATCTGGTCGCCGGTGCGCGACTACCCGCGCGAGATGCTGATCGCGACGCTGGTCTATTTCCTCTACCTGTTCACGTGGATCGGCTGGTCAGCCTGGATGCCGCAATTTCTCGCCAACGAGAAGCACCTCGGCTTCCAGACCACGGCGAGCTATCTCTCGGCCTGGATGTTCGTCGCCATCATCGCTTATTGGATTTGCGGATGGCTCTGCGACACGTTCGGGCGGCGCTATGTCATTCCGGCTTTCGTGATTCCGGCGGCGGGACTGCTGGTGCTGATCGGGTACATGGAGAGCCCGACGAGCTTGTTCTGGACCGGCTTGGTCGCGAATTTCCTCATCACCGGCAGTTTCGGTACCGGGCTCGGCTACACGACCGAGATCTTCCCGACCCAAATCCGCGGCACCGCGGTTGGGGCGGCTTTCGCCTTCGGCACAGCCGGTGGCTCGATCTCGCCGGCGATCCTTGGCTGGATCGCGACGTCGCATTCGATCGCGGCAGGGCTGCCGCTACTGGCGATATCGTTCTTCCTTATCGGTCCGCTCTTTATCTGGTTCGCGCGCGACACGACCCGGCGCGAGCTCACGGATTTCGTCGGCGAGAAGGTCTAAGCTGGTACGGCGGCGCGGCGGCCGATGGCGAAAGCCGCGACCGCCGCGCCAAGTCCTACGACTGAGCCGCTGATCGTGAGATAGAGCAGCGGCAGCGGCGTGCCATCGGCCAGGATGCCATAAAGCTCGGCCGAGATAGCGCTGAGGAACATCGACACAAAAACCGCCAGCCCGGCCGCGGTGCCGGCAAGCGTCGGCGCGACACGCATCGCGCCGGCTTGTGCATTCGGCATCGATAGGCCTTGTGCGAAGCTGGTCAGCCCACCGGGGAGGAAGATCAACAGCGGCGAGAGCATGCCGGCGAAGATCAGCGCCGCCTGCACGGCCAGCACGAGGAAGGAGAGCGCAGAGCCGAGCAGCACCATGTGATCGATCGGTGCACGGCCGGAGAGATGGCTTGAGATCCAGTTACCGCTCAGGTAGCCGAGGGGAAAGAGGATAAAATAGAGACCGTATTCGGCGCCGCTCTTGCCGAGGATGTCCTTCATCAACAGCGGCGAGGCGGCGGCGATGGCGAAGAAAGCGAAGGACATCGCGCCCGATTGCAGCACATAGGCGAGGAAGCGGCCATCGCTCAGCAACATTGCGTAATGCGCGAGCACACGGCCCGGCGGCGCGGCGCCCTCGCTTTTATGCCGCGTCTCGAAAAGCACGAGGTAGACGCCGCCGAGGATCGCCGCGCCGGCGATCAGCGCGAACCAGAACACGGCGCGCCAGCCGAGCACATCCAGCAATACGCCGCCGAGCGTTGGCGCGATCATCGGCCCGATCGTATAGGCCATGGTGAGATAGGCGATGGCTTTGACCAGCGCTTCCGGCCCGTAGGCATCGCGGGCGATGGCGCGCGACAATGTCAGGCCGCAGCCGGCGCCGATTGCCTGGATGACGCGGCCGGCGATCAGCACAACGACTGAGCCGGCGAAAGCCGACAGCGCGCTGCCGATAACGAAAAGCGCGAGCCCGCCGAGCAACACCGGGCGGCGGCCATAGCGATCGGAGAGGCTGCCATAGAACAGCGTCACGATCGCCATGGTGAAGAGTGTGACGCTGAAGGTGAGCTCGACCAACGCGTCGGAAATCGCAAAGGCCGATTTCACCGCCGGCATCACCGGCAGGAAGAGATGAATCGCGAGCGGCCCGATCAGCGTGATCGCGCCGAGCGCCGTCGCGAAGAGGGCGCCAACCTCGGAAAAAGGGGGGCGCCTTGTTTCGATCATCCAACCAGACGCGGCAGCTTCTCTCGAAGGATCGCCTCGGCCTCGCGCGCGATGCGGTCGACGAGCTCGCCGGCCGGCGCGATGTCGTGTATGAGCCCGCAATCCTGACCCATCGACAGCGGCGCGTTGTCGATATCGCCGGCCTTGCGCGCCTCCTGCACATCGGCGAGCGCTTGCGCTTGGTTTTGCCGCAGCGCCCATTCGCGCCCGGCCCAGCGGTCGATGAATTGGTTGCGCTTCGAGCGCGACATCGCGCCCGGCCAGACGAGGCCGGCGGCGACATCGGGAATCTCGCTGAGCAGCGTGTCATGCGCGTCGGTGTCGACGATCGCCTGCTTGAAATTCGGATGCAGCGGGGATTCGACGCTGGCGAGGAAGCGCGTGCCGAGGAGCGCGCCGTCGGCGCCGAGCGCCAGCGCCGCCGCGAGGCCGCGGCCGTCGGCGATGCCGCCGGCGGCGAGCACGGGCACCGGCGCGACCGCATCGATGATCGCCGGGATCAGCGGCAGGCTTGCCTGCCAGCTCACATGGCCGCCGCCTTCGGTGCCTTGCGCGATGATGATATCGGCGCCGGCTTTGGCGGCGCGTACGGCTTCCGGCACGGCGCCGGCCATGAAAGTGACTTTCGCGCCGCTGTCATGCGCGCGGCCGATGAAAGGCTTCAAATCCTGCTCCGGGCGCGGCCAGGCGAAAGCGATGACCGCCGGGCGCAATTGCAGCGCCGCGGCGAAACTCTCTTCGCGCAAATGGAAGAGCAGGAAGTTGAGGGCGAAAGGCTTGTTGGTCTTGGCGCGGATCGCTTCCGTACCGGCGCGGACGCGGTCCGGATCGAGACCGTGGCAACCCATCGCGCCGAGACCGCCGGCATTGGAGACGGCGGAGACGAGCTCCGGCGCATAGATCGAGCCCATCCCGCCGAGCGCGATCGGGTGGTCGATCTTCAACATGTCGGTTATCCGCGTGCGGATCATTTTAGTGCCTCCCTTTTTTCATTGCATAGGCGCCGTGCGTCCTTCGACTTCGCTCAGATGAGGATAGGTGGTGCGCGGCATCTTTTAATGCCACGCATCATGTCACCTCACCCTGAGCGGAGCGCGAAGCGCGTAGTCGAAGGGCGCAGTGCGCGACTGCAGGTTTATTTTATTCGGCGGCTGCGAGCGAGACGATCGAGTGCTCGTAGTCGTTCCCGCCGAGATTGCCGTCCGGGAAGATGCCGCGTTCGGAAATCCATTTGCGCGATTCGTCGAACACTTCCTTCGTGTACGGCTCGAACACGATGCGCTCGCCCGGGCCCCAGCGCCGCGTATCCATCATCGAATGGAAGCGGACCGGGAATTCCTTCTTGTAGTAGTGCGTGTAGAGCTCGGGGCGAAGATCGATGTCGCGCTGGGCGCGGCGCAGCGCGCGATAATACTTGCGCACGTCTTCCATATCGGGATTGCCGCTGATACTCATCGCCATCATGAAAGTGGCGTCGATCACCTTGCGGAAGCCCAACTGCTCGAGGAAGTAGTAGGGGCCGCTGAACACCGACACCGCCGGCACTTTGCGGTCGAAGAGCTGCTCCATGCGGCTGAACAGCAAGCCTTCGCCGAAGCTCAGCTTGATCTGGTCGAGCGGCAGATAGCCTTCGAGCGCCTGGATCGTCGAGTAGTGGCTGCCCGATTGATAGCCGACCGAGATCGGCACGTTCGCCAGATCCTTCGGCTCCTTGATCGGCGATTCCGGCGGCACGAACACGCCCGAGGGCGAGAC
>DATNGE010000064.1:0-42220 GCA_035606035.1 Allostellaceae bacterium | reverse complement strand
ACAAAGGCTTTTATCTCGGCTCGATTGGCGGACCGGCGGCGCGGCTGGCGCAGGATTGCATCAAAAAGGTCGAGGTTATCGAATATCCCGAGCTCGGCATGGAAGCGATCTGGCGCATCGAGGTAGTCGATTTCCCGGCCTTCATCGTCATCGACGACAAGGGCAACGACTTCTTCGCGAAGCTTTAATTTTGAGGTCGCGCTCGCAGCCGCCACACCAACCCTGCTCGCGCGACCTAGGTTGGCCAGGCGGTGGTCGCGCGAGCAGGCAATGAATGAAGAACCCGAATTCATCCGTTATCTCCGCGACCAGTTCCGGCGCTGGGGACCGGTCGAGATTCGGCGCATGTTCGGGGGCCATGGCATATTCCGGGGCGGAACAATGTTCGCGCTGATCCATGACGAGATGCTGTTCCTGCGCAGCGACGATGCCAATCGCGCCGCCTTCGCCGCCGCCGGCATGGGCCCGTTCCGCTATCGCCGCCGCGGCAAGCTGGTTGCGCTCGCCTATCACCAGGCGCCGCCCGAGGCGCTCGAGGACAGCGATATTCTCGGCCAATGGGCCGATCTCGCCTTCGCCGCCGCGCTGCGGCGGGCGAAAGCGCGCACCCAGCGGCCACCGGCCCGAAAGCCTGGACCGAGCAGGCCCGCCGCCAAAAAGCCGCTAGCGAAACGCAGGGCGCGGTGACGGATTCGATCGACCTGCACGCGCTGGTGCGCGGCGAAAAGCCGGCCTGGGACGGGTTTGTCCGGCGCTATGCCGGGCTCCTCCTTTCGGCCGTGCGGCCGGCGGCGCGACCCGGCATCGAGCTTGAGGACATCGTGCAAGAGGTCTTTACCCGGCTCTGCAAGGACGATTTCCGCCTGTTGAAGACTTACGACCCGGCGCGGGCGGGTTTGTCGACATGGCTAACGATTGTCGCGCGCAGCACCGCGCGCGACATGCAGCGTCGCCGCCAGCCGCAGGTCACGCCGATCGATGCCGTGCCCGAGGTGATGCTGTCGGTCACGGCCGAGCCGCAGGAGAAGCTGCGCCTCCCGGACGGGCTGCTCTCGCCCCGGCAAAAGCTTGTTCTGACGCTGCTTTACGAGCGCGAAATGGAGGTCGCCGAGATCGCCACCGCGCTCGGCATCGATCCGCAAACCGTCCGCAGCACCCATCACAAGGCGATGCTCAAACTACGCGAGCATTTCGCGGATCACGACACGGCGTGAGAAGTGAAATGATTACAAGCTTTTACCGCTGGGGATGGGACGGGGCGGGAACGCCTAAAAATGTGCTAGGAGATATGGCATGACGGACAAGGGGGTCGAAGCACAGGAGCGACGGCTATGGCAGCGCTGGCACGCGCTCGGTGAGCGATCCCGGGCGTCCGAGCCCGATGCGCTGCTGATGGCTGCCTATGCCGAAGGCCGGCTGAGCGAGGCGGAGGCCGAGCCGGTCGAAGCCTGGCTGGCGACGCTGCCGGACGCGCTCGGCGACGTCACTGCTGCGCGCGCGGCCAATCAGGATCCGCCGCAACCCATCTCTGACCGCATCCTCGGCAAAGCCGCCGCTTTGGTGCCGGAGGACGGCGCGCCTGCAGGCGCCGAGATATTGCCTTTCCGAGCGCCTTTGCCGCAGCGCCCACCGCAATGGCGGAGGGCCCTCGCCTGGAGCAGCATCGCCGCGAGCATCCTCTGCGCGAGTCTCATCGGCTTTTCGATGGGCAGCGAGGCGTATGCGAATTTGTCGGGCACGAGCGCGGCCGACAGCGTCGCGGCCGACGGGCTCGGCCCAACCAGCCTCGATAGCTTCTTCAGCGACGATTCCGGCACATGACCACTCTCGCCGAATCCGGCCAGAAGGCCGGGCGGGGCGGGCGCTTGCTGTGGATCGCGCTCGCCCTTTCCCTGACGCTCAACGTCTGCTTCCTCGCCGGCCTTGTCTGGATGCATATCCATCGGCCGGCATCGCCGATCGTGCGCATGCAGCATTTCGGCGATTCGCTCAATCTCACGGCCGACCAGCGTCAGGCTTATGAGCAATTCCTGGGCACGCTCCGCCAGCGCGGCCGCTCCGTGCGCGAGGGCAACCAGCCGCTGATCCAGAATCTGTGGAGCGAGATCGCCAAGCCGACACCCGATACGACGGCGATCGCAAAGCTCGCCGACCAGGTCAACGGCAATCGCGAAGCCTTCCTGCGCGAAGTATCGAGCGCGCTCGACGCTTTCATCAAGACGCTCACGCCGGAACAGCGCGCCATGCTCGCCGCGAAGGCAAAAGCGCCGCCCGACGAGCCGGCACGGCGCCTCTTCCAGATGGTCACGCCGTAACGTTCCCGTGAACGGCGCGGACTAGGCAGCTGCGGCAAAGTTCCGATAGCATCTGCCCAGTATCGGGGGGATGCATGTCGGGAAAATGTTTCTGCGCCATCGGCGCGATCGCGACGATTTTCACAATAGCGACCGCCGGGGCGGCCCCGGAAGCTGCCTTCGATGCTCTCAACAATCATGACTATGCGGCCGTGCTGCGCCTTTGCGAGGGGCCGGCGAAAGCCGGCGATGCGACCTGTCAAGGCATGCTCGGCGTGCTCTATTCAGAAGGCGGGGCCGTTGCCGTCGACCTTGCCGTCGCAGTGCATTGGTTCCAGCTCGCCGCGGCGCAAGGCAATGCGACGGCACAATTCAATCTCGGCCGCGCCTATGAGCTTGGCGAAGGCGTGCCGAAGAGTATCGCCGAGGCCGAGAACTGGTACACCAAAGCGGCGCAAGCCGGCCTGCCCTATGCCCAATGGCGGCTCGGCGCGATCGCCATCGAATTCCACAAGGACTGGAAGACCGGCCTCAAGTGGATTCGCCCGGCAGCGGCGCAAGGCGTGAGCGACGCGCAAGGCATTTTGGGCCTTGCTTATGAGCTCGGCGAGGGTGTCCGGCGGAACGCTAAATTGGCGGCGAAGTGGTACGAGGCCGCCGCCGATCATGGCGATACCCTGGCGCAATCGAGTCTCGCCGGCCTCTACGAGCGCGGCGACGGCGTCGAACAGGATTACAAGGAAGCCTACTTCTGGTACGCGGTGGCGTTGCGCGATCCAAAAGATCCCCATGCCAAACAAGATGCGGTGGGCTTGAAGCGCGTCGCGGCGAAGCTCAGCGCCGGCGATGTCGCGGATGCGGCGCAGATCGCGAAGGATTGGAAGCCGGACGAGGTCGTTATCGGGCCAAAAACAAAATCGCGCGCCGCCACGTCGTCGCGCGGGCCGAAGCTGCGCGCCACCGGCACCGGCTTTTACGTTGCACGCGACGGCTCGCTCCTCACCAACAACCATGTTATCGCGGCCTGTGGCGAGATGCGGATCAGCGATGGTGCGAGTGGCATTCCCGCGAAGATCCTCGCTATCGATCCCGATCGCGACTTGGCGCTGCTCCGAGCGCCCCGGCCGGTCGACGTAGCCGCCGTGTTCCGCTCCGACAAAAGCCGGCTCGGCGAGAATGTCGTCGTCGTCGGCTTCCCGCTGACCGGGCTCCTCAGCTCGGAGCCGATCGTCACCAGCGGCATCGTCAGCGCGCTCGCCGGCATGCGCGGCAATCAGCGCGAGCTGCAGATCTCGGCGCCGATCCAGCCGGGCAATAGCGGCGGGCCTGTGTTCGATGCGAGCGGTCGCGTCGCCGGCGTCGCGGTCGGCACGCTCGACACAGTGCAGCTGGCGCGCGCCATCGGCGTCGTGCCGGAGAATATCAATTTCGCGATCAAGGCCGACGAAGCACGTCAATTCCTCGCCACGCATGGCGTCACGGTCGCGACTGATGCCGGCGAGAAAGAACTCTCGACCGCCGCGATCGCCGCGCAAGCGGTGAAGATGACCGTGCGGCTCGAATGCTGGAAATGAGGGTGGCAGCGGTTCTCGAGCGTGCTCGTCGGCTCAAGAATCGAAGAAGCACGCGATATCGTAATTGGCGATCGTCCGCGCCAAATCTTCCGGCGAGACGTCATAATTGTTTTTAAGCGCTCGGTTCGCGCCTGAACGCAATAACAAGGTGATCAGTTCGCCGCGCCCTTGCGAGTCATAGACCGCGTGGAAGAGAGCCGTATTCCCATGCACATCCTGGATATCGACAATGGCGCCGCGCTCGATCAGCAATCGAGCGGCGTCCGGCTGAAACGATCTTGCCGCGAAATGGAGCGCCGTCTCCTTGCTCTTGTCCTGAAGATTGACGGCCGCGCCACTGTCGATGAGCTTTTGCAGGATCGGGAGATCGCCGTCCTGCGTCGCATAGAAAATCGGCGATCTGCCCTCACGATCGAGCGGATCGGGATCGCGATCGGCTGCGAGGGCCTGTGTTACGTCCGATAGGCTGCGAATCATCACGGCGCGATGAAGCGGGTGAATTTTCGGGCTGCTCATGTTCCGTGTCCCCACGAAGCCGGCTACCAATCGCATGGCACCCGGCCTCTTGTCGATGAGGCCATATCTTCGGCTCTCGGCGGTGGGTCTTCAACCGCGTTCGTTTTGGGGCTGCTTCAAATGTGCGTAGGTGCGCACCCGCGCGCCGAGGCCGCAGACGACATAGTCGAAGCTCGCTTCCATCTTGGCGATCGGATAATTCCCTGACTGCCAGGGTTCGTCATTGAGCTTCACCCAGGCGATATTCTCGATGAGGAAGCAACGCCAGGCGCCGCCGCGCGCCAGACCGGAGCTGCTGTCGCCCTTGAATTGAAAGGTCAGGACTTTCTTCTGCGTGCCTTTGAAGCCGATCGCGAGGGGCGCCACGTCGCGGCGCAGGCCATCGGCCAGCATGGTCACGCAACGATGCTTCTCGACCGCTTCCCGGAGGGTATCGAAGACATCCACGGCAGCACCTCACCACAACCCCTTACCCCCATCTGTCGTTTTCGCGCTCAATTCCTAATAAATTCCTGCTATCGCGCGGTTTTGGCGCTTTACCCGCAACCCCATATGCTGAGTGAGCCGGACGAGGCGAGGAGTTAACCATGGCCGAGAGCATGCCGCACCGCACCGAGCGCGACAGCATGGGCGCGATCGAGGTGCCGGAAGAGCGCTATTGGGGCGCGCAGACGCAGCGCTCGCTCGAGAACTTTCGCATCGGCGGCGAGCGCTTGCCGCCGGGAATGATCCGCGCTCTCGCGATCCAGAAGAAAGCGGCGGCGATGGCGAACATGGAGCTCGGCGCGCTCGACAAGCGCATCGGCGAGGCCATCGTCAAAGCCGCCGATGAGGTGATCGACGGCAAGCACGACGGCGAATTCCCGCTCGTCGTGTGGCAGACCGGCTCGGGCACGCAGACGAATATGAACATGAACGAGGTGCTGGCCAATCGCGCGAGCGAGATCCTCGGCGGCAAGCGCGGCATGGGACGGCTCGTCCATCCCAACGATCAGGTCAATCTCGGCCAATCCTCCAACGACAGCTTCCCGACCGCGATGCATATCGCCGCCGCCGTGGTGATCGATCGCCACCTCCTGCCGGCGCTCGCGACACTGCGCGGCGCGCTCGCGGATAAAGCGAAGGAATTCGACACCATCGTCAAGATCGGCCGCACGCATTTGCAGGACGCGACGCCGCTGCGCTTGGGCTCCGAATTCGGCGCCTATGCGCGGCAGATCGAGAACGGCATGGCGCGCGTGATGGCGACGCTGCCGCGACTCTCCGCGCTCGCGCAAGGCGGCACCGCCGTCGGCACCGGCCTCAATGCGCCAAAAGGCTTCGCCGAGCGGTTTGCCGCCGCCGCCGCGAAGATCACCCACCTGCCCTTCGTTTCGGCGCCCGATAAATTCGAGGCGCTCGCCGCGCATGACGCGTTGGTCGAAGTCTCGGGCGCGCTCAACGTGCTCGCCGTCTCGCTGATGAAGATCGCCAACGACATCCGCCTGATGGGCTCAGGCCCGCGCTGCGGATTCGGCGAGCTGCATCTGCCTGAGAACGAGCCCGGCTCGTCGATCATGCCGGGCAAGGTCAATCCGACCCAGGCCGAAGCCGTGACCATGGTCGCGGCGCAGGTCATGGGCAATCACGTCACCGTGACCGTTGCGGGCAGCCAGGGCCATTTCGAGCTCAACGTGTTCAAGCCGGTCATCATCTTCAACCTGCTGCAATCGATCCGCTTGCTGGCCGATGCCAGCGAGAGCTTCGCCGAGCATTGCGTCACTGGCATCGAGGCCAATCGCGACCATATCGAAGACATGCTGCACCGCTCGCTGATGCTGGTGACGGCGCTGGCGCCGCATATCGGCTATGACAAATCGGCCGAGATCGCGAAACGCGCCCTCGCCCGGGGCGAGACATTGAAAGAGGCGGCCGCCGCTCTCGGTTATGTGAAGCCCGAAGATTTCGAGCGCTGGGTTGACCCGAAGGCGATGCTCGGACCGGGTTAAGAATGGCCGCCACCTCCCTGCGCAAGCGTTCGGTGACCGTCGCCGGCCACGCGACCAGCTTCTCGCTCGAGGAGGAATTCTGGCAGGACTTGCATCGCATCGCGCGCCAGCGCAACCTTTCCCTCAACGCGCTCGTTTCATCGATTGACGCGCGGCGCGCCGGGAATTTGTCGAGCGCCTTGCGCGTTTTCGTTTTGGAGTGCTATCGCAGCGGCGAGCTGCATCCGGTCGAGCATCGATAGGCATTGAATTCATGGCCGAGATCATCAACCTCAACCGCTTCAAGAAAGAACGCGACCGCGCCGCCAAGGCGAAGACCGCCGACGAGAACCGCGCTCGCTTCGGGCGCAGCAAGGATGAACGCGAGCGCACCGAGGCCAATGCGCGCAAGGCCGAGAAATCCTTGGACGACAAGAAGATTGACTAGGCTGGCCGCCCAATAGCCGTCATTGCGAGGAGGGCTTCAGCCCGACGAAGCAATCCAGAGCGACCGCGTGGCCCTGGATTGCTTCGCTTCGCTCGCAATGAGAGAATTTTTGCTATTCGCGCCTTTCAGCCCAATTCCCGCTGATAGAGCGCCAGCGTCTCGCGATCGAAGCATGCGAAGATCACGCGCTCGAGCGCCGGGGCGGCGGCGAGTGCTTGCCGCGTCTCGGCAATCGCGATTTTCGCGGCGCGCTCGCGCGGGAAGCCGTAAACGCCGGTCGAGATCGCGGGAAAGGCGAGCGAAGCGAGGCCGTGCTCGAGCGCCAGCGCGTAGCTCGCGCGATAGCAGCGCGCCAGGAGCTCGTCCTCGTTGGCCTCACCGCCGCGCCAGACGGGCCCAACCGTGTGGATCACATGTTTTGCGGGCAAGCGATAGCCTTTGGTGATGCGCGCCTCGCCGGTTGGGCAGCCATCGAGCTTGCGGCACTCCGCCAAGAGCTCCGGCCCGGCGGCGCGATGGATCGCGCCATCGACCCCGCCGCCCCCCAAGAGGGAGGTGTTCGCCGCGTTGACGATCGCGTCCACCGCGAGCGTGGTGATGTCGGTCTGGAGGGCGGTGATGCGCTCGCCGGGCACCGGAACCGCCGGGCGGCTACTCCGCGGCGGCGCGGGTGCCGCGCATGCCGAGCGCAAGGAGATAGGTCTCGAGCAGCGCTTCCTGCTCGTCGAGCTCGTCCTTATCCATTTTCCGGATCTTGACGATCTGGCGCATGATCTTTACTTCGAAGCCGTTCGCCTTGGCCTCGGAATAGACGTCGCGAATATCGTCGCCCAGCGCCTTCTTCTCTTCTTCCAAGCGCTCGATGCGCTCGATGAAGGATTTGAGATGATCGCCGGCGACGCCGCCCGCCTTCGCCATGATATGAGCCCCGCCTCTTCTGAGAACGAGGCGACGCTATCGAAGCGACAACGCCGGCGCAATGCGCGCGCCGGCGTTATCCACGTTATCCTTTTATCCACAGCCTCAGTGCTTGTGATCGACCGGCTTGGTCGGCTCGTTCTGGTATTTCTTCTTCCATTCGTCATACGGCATGCCGTAGACGGCCTCGCGCGCTTCCGGATCGGGCAGCTTGAGGCCGCGCTCCTCCGCCGATTCGCGATACCAGCGCGATAGGCAATTGCGGCAGAAGCCGGCGAGATTCATCAGATCGAGATTCTGCACGTCCGTACGCTCGCGCAGATGCGCGACCAGCTTGCGGAATGCGCCGGCTTCGAGCTCGGTGCGGGTCTTTTGGTCGAGATCCATGAATCCTCCTTCCTACCCCGAAGTATGGGGTCCCGTGCGGTCGATTGCCACATAGAGGCCTGGCCTCGCGAGGACGGGTTTCAAGAGCCGCGCGAGACGCTCCGCCCATTCCGTCGCGCCCGCTTCCTCCGCGATCAGATCCTGGCGCAGCTCGATCGCAACATGTGGGTAGCCCCGCTCGAAAGCGTGATGGCGCTGGGTGAAGCCGACCGGCTCGCGCGCCGAATAAGGCTGGTTGTCGCCGACCACCGCGGGATCGAGCTCCGCACGCAAGGCGGCCAGCAACGGCTTGGCGATGCGGCCCTCGCCATCCCAGAGCACGCCGATATGCCAGGGCCGCGCAAAGCCTTTCATCTGCGGCGTGAATGAGTGCATCGAGATCACCGCCGGGACGCGGCCGCCGATGGCGAGATGCGCGAGCTGGCGATCGATCGCGGCGTGATAGGGCTCGAAGAGCAGCGCGCGGCGCTCGCGCCGCGCCGCCGCGTCGAGCGCGGCATTGCCGGGAATCGGAATGCCGTCGCTCTCGCTCGGGATCGAGCTCGGATCATCGGGACGGCGATTGCAATCGATGACGAGCCGCGAATACCCAGCAAGCACGGCCGGCGCATCGAGCATCGGCGCAAGGAGCCGCGTCACCGCGGCGGCGCCGATGTCCCAGCCGATATGCTGCGCGAGCGCGACCTCGGTGAGACCAAGCCGGTTCAACGCGGCGGGAACGCGGCGGCTGGCGTGATCGCAAGTCAGCAGGACGGAGGCCTTGCCCGCTTCGTGGCAGAGTTCGAAAGGTGGTGGATCGGAGACGGTGAGAAGATCGGCCATCACGATTTCTTATAGCATCCGCGCTCAGCCGCGGCAGGCCGGATCATCGCGCGCGCCGAGAATGCGCACGCTATTTCCGTCGATCGCGATCTGCGGCGCGCTTGCCGCCACCGCGGCCGGCTTGCAATCGCCAAGATCGAGCGCCGCGCTCGCCGCGATATCGGGCGGCAACGCAACGCTAAGCGGCTGCGCGCCGTAATTGAGCAGCACCAGCACGCTGTCGCCTTGCGCGCCCGGCCGGAGATAAGCGAGTAGCGCTTCCGGATGCGGCAAATCGAGCAGCTCGATCGCGCGCGAGCGCAGCGCCGGATCGGCACGGCGCAGCGCGATCAGCCGCACATACCACGCCCGCAGCTCGGGATGCGCGCGCCAAGCGATGGCGGGCGGCGCGCCATAAGGCTCGAAAGCGGCGCCCACTTCTTCGCCGGTATAAAGCGCCGGCAAGCCCGGCAAAGTCAGCAGCATCGCCGCCGCCAGCCGCGTCCGGGGCAGGCCATAACGCGTGATGAAGCGCGCGCCGGTGTCGTTGTTCTCGAGGAAGCGGAAGACCAGCGCGCTGGAATCGGCGTTCGCGGCAATCGCCGCGCGCAAGCGCGCCGCTGTCTCGTCCGGATGATCGAACGCGTCTTGCCACGCCCAATGGCCGAGCTGATCGCTCCAATCATAGGCGGCCGCGAAACCGGCTTTGGCATAATATGGATCCCGTGCCGACGCCTCGGCAATCAGCAGCAGATCGGGCTTGATGCGTTTCAGCGCCGCCGTGAGCTGCGGCAGGAACGCATCGTCGCGCCAGGCCGGCCCCCAGGCCGCATCCACGCGGAATCCATCGACGTCGAAATCGCGCAGCCAATGCTCGAAGGCCGCGATAATGAAGCGATCGACCGCCGGGTTGCGGTAATTGAGATTCTCGAGATTGCGCCAATCGAAATAATGCATCGCCGCGCCGGCGGCATCGCGCTCGAAGTAATCGTAATAGGGCGAGGCGCGGCCGCTTCGACCGGCGCTCGTGAAATAGCTGCTCTCGTCCGAGAGATGATTCACGACCGCATCGAGGATGATCTTCATCCCGCGCGCATGCGCCGCCGCGACGAGGCGATGCAGCTCGTCTTTGCTGCCAAAGTCGGCGCGCAGCTGGAACGGATCTGTGACCGCATAGCCGAAATCGCCGGGCGGCGCGGCGGCGATGGGCGAGAGCCAGAGTGTATTGACGCCGAGCCGCGCTAGATCATCGAGATGCGCGGTGAGCGTTGTGAAAGCATTGGGTTGGAAGGCGAAAAGATCGACGCCGTAGACAATCGCATTGGCCGGCCAGGCGGAGGCTGTCGCGCGGCCTGTTTCGCCGGCGGACGCGGGAGCGCAAAGCGCGGCCGCTAAGAACGAAGCGACGAGCGCGCGGCGGGCGAGGCGGGAACCCGCTTTCGCCCGCGCCGCCACCCGGTTCGCGAGCCAGCCCACCACCCCGTTGCGCACACGCAAGAGTGTAGTTAAATCAAAGCGCCAACGAAACCTGCGCGACGATCGAAGCACAACGTTGGGTCTTCCTCGCGATCCCCTGCCCCTCCTGCGCCATCTCCTTGATGCCGCGCTCGATGCTGCCGACCCGGCGAAGGTCCTGCCGCCGCGGCTGCCGCCTGTGCCCAAGGGCCGCACCATCGTGATCGGGGCTGGCAAGGCCGCCGCGAAGATGGCGCGCGCGGTCGAGGATCATTGGCCCGCCGCGCTCACCGGACTCGTCGTCACCCGTTACGGCCACAGCGTCCCCTGCCGCCGCATCGAGGTGGTCGAGGCGGCGCATCCCGTGCCCGATGCCGCCGGCCAAGCCGCCGCCAAGCGCATCCTCGCCCTGGTGAAAGGTCTCAGTGCCGATGATCTCGTGATCTGCTTGCTCTCGGGCGGCGCTTCGGCGCTGCTCGCGCTGCCGACCGGCAACATCACACTCGAGGACAAGCAGCAGGTCACGCGCGAATTGCTGCGCTCGGGCGCGACGATCTCCGAGATCAACTGCGTCCGCAAGCATCTCTCCGCGGTCAAAGGCGGCCGCCTCGCCGCCGCGGTCTTTCCGGCGCAGCTCATCACCTTCGCCATCTCCGACGTGCCGGGCGATGATCCGGCGGTGATCGGCTCGGGGCCGACGGTCGCCGATCCGACCACCTTCGCCGATGCACGGCGCATCCTCACGCGTTACGCGCTGAGCCCGCCCGCCTCGGTTGCGAGCTATCTCCATCGCTCGCCGGACGAGACGCCGAAACCCGGCGATCCGCGCCTCGCGAACGCCACCTATCACATCATCGCGACGCCGCGCGAAGCGCTCGACGCTGCAGCGAAAGCGGCGCGCGACGCCGGCATAGCGCCTGTGATGCTTGGCGATGCGATCGAGGGCGAGGCGCGCGAAGTCGCCGTGCAGCAAGCAGTGCAGGCGCGACAATCCGCGCCCGGCACGGTGCTGCTCTCCGGCGGCGAGACCACGGTGACGGTGCGCGGCAATGGCCGCGGCGGACGCAACACGGAATTCCTCCTGGCTCTCGCGCTCGCGCTCAACGGCGCGCCCGGCATCTACGCACTTGCCGCCGATACCGACGGCACGGACGGCACCGAAGACAATGCCGGCGCGTTCATCGGCCCCGATACGCTGACCCGCGCGCGGTTCAAGGGCCTCGATCCGGCGGCGGCGCTCGCCGGAAATGACGCCTGGAGCGTTTTCGCCGCGCTCGACGATCTGCTCGTGACCGGTCCCACGTTCACCAATGTGAACGATTTTCGTGCCATATTGATCACCGGAGGAGATTGAGGAGCAGGATGCGTCGTCAACGCAGTGCCAAGATCGTCGCCACCGTCGGTCCCGCGAGCAATTCGGCGGAAAAGCTCGAGGCGCTTTTCCGCGCCGGCGTCGATCTCTTCCGCTTGAATTTCAGTCACGGCACGCATGACGATCATCGCGCCGTCCATGATCGCATCCGCGCACTCGAGAAAGCCGTCGGCCGGCCGATCGGGATCATGGCCGATCTGCAGGGGCCGAAGCTGCGGCTCGGCACCTTCAGCGACAAGAAGGTGAAGCTCGAAGCAGGCAAGCCGTTTCGCCTCGATCTCGATCAGAAGCCGGGCGATGCGAAGCGCGCGACCTTGCCGCATCCCGAAATATTTGCCGCGATCGAGCCCGGCACGCAGCTGCTGATCGACGACGGCAATGTGCGCCTCAATGTCGAGCGCTGCGGCAAGGATTTCGCCGAGACGAAAGTCGTGATCGGCGGCGACATCTCCGACCACAAGGGCGTCAACGTGCCGAATGCGGTGCTGCCCTTAAGCCCGCTGACGCAGAAGGACCGCACCGATCTAGCCTTCGCGCTCGATCTCGGCGTCGACTGGATCGCGCTCTCTTTCGTGCAGCGACCCGAGGACGTCGCCGAGGCGCGGAAGCTCATCGCCGGCCGCGCCAGCGTGCTCGTGAAGCTCGAGAAGCCGGCGGCGATCCAGCGGCTCGGCGAGATCATCGATCTCTCCGAAGCGGCGATGGTCGCGCGCGGCGATCTCGGCGTCGAAATGCCGCCCGAGGACGTGCCGCCGGTGCAGCGCGAAATCGTCCATGCCTGCCGCCTCGCCGGCAAGCCGGTGATCGTCGCCACCCAGATGCTCGAATCGATGGTGCGCAACCCGGTGCCGACGCGCGCCGAGGCTTCCGACGTCGCAACCGCCGTCTATGAAGGCGCCGATGCCGTGATGCTCTCGGCCGAGACCGCGGCGGGTCAATACCCTGTCGAGGCCGTCGCGATGATGGATCGCATCATCTGCCGCGTGCAGGAGGATCCGATCTATTTCCCCGGGCTGCAGGCCGCCGCTACGGTCGCGGCGGAGCAAAGCGCCTCGGATGCGATCAGCTCGGCCGCCGGCCAGATCGCGCATACGATCGGCGCCGCCGCCATCCTCTCCTACACGACCTCGGGCGCGACCGCCTTGCGCATGGCGCGCGAGCGGCCCGATGTGCCGATCCTCGCGCTGACCTCCAATCTCCGCACCGCGCGGCGGCTCGCCGTCGCCTGGGGACTGCATTGCGTCCATACGCATGATGTGCGCAACTTCAACGAGATGGTTCAGCACGCGACGAGCGCCGCGCGGCGCGAGGGCTTCGCCGAGAAAGGCCAGCGCGTCGTCGTCACCGCGGGCGTGCCCTTCGGTACCCCGGGCGCCACCAACGTGCTGCGCGTCGCTTGGGTCGAGAATTAGGTCGAGCGGCAATTTCGTAACCGCGTAATAAGAGTTCGAGCGCAAGAAGCGGATATCCCTAGCGCTCGGCAGCATCGAAGATGCGCACGTCCAACGGATGGAGTGCGCCATGGTCGGCATCGCTTTCACGGCGCGTCGGGCTCGACTCACACTGCGCCTTGGATCGCGGTTCCGTAAGATGCGGGAGAGCATTGGCGAGATGCGTCGTCGCGCCCGATCGCGCCGCGAGCTGCTCACGCTCGCCGATAACGATTGGCGCGACATCGGCATCAGCCGCAGCGAGGCGCTCGCCGAGGCACGCAAGCCGTTCTGGCGCGCGTGAGCGTCAGGCGCGCAACAGGCCTTCCGCAGGTTTCAGCGAAGCGGCGTCGGGAAAGACCTTGGCATTGAGGCTCGCGAGATCGATCCCGAGGTGATCGCGCAGAATGCCTTTCGCGATGCTGCGCGAGTCGGTGGCGACACGGAGATCGCGATTCTCTTCGAGCTGCGCGAGGCCCGGCCAGTCGCCGTAAATGCGCCCGCCTCTAACGGCGCCGCCCATGACGAACATCAGCGTGCCGGTGCCGTGATCGGTGCCGTTGGTGCCGTTGACTGCGACGGTGCGGCCGAATTCGGTGGTCGCGATCACCACGGTGTTCTGCCACGATGCCCCTAGATTTTGCGCCAGCGCATCGAAGCCCTCGGCGAGCCCCGCGAGGTTCTCGTAGAGCCGGCCTTGCACGGTGCCTTGCGCGACATGCGTGTCCCAGCCGTACATTTCGAGCGCGGCGATACGTGGCCCGTCCTCGGCGGCGAGCAGCTTGCCGGCGGCGCCGGCGAGCGGCGCGAAAGCTTTCGGCCCGAAGCCGCCCGGCCCTTTCGGCGCACTTTCGCCGAGCACCGCGTCGGAAAAATTCTGCGTCTTCAAACCGAGCTGCAGCGCCGGGCCGAAGAGCGCATCCTGCGCATAGAGCGGCCCGAGCGCCGTGACGAAATCGGCATCGGCCACTTTGGCGCCGGCCGGCTCCCAACTCGCGACCGGCACCGCGCCGCGGAGCAAGAGCGGCACCGCGCCGCCAACCGCGAGCCCTAGGCGCTTCTCGGCGTTACGGCTGCTCATCGGTTGGAGCAGCGCCAGCGCACGATTGAGCCAGCCGTCGGTTTCATGTGTCTTCGCGCTGAGGCCGCATTCCATCAGATCCTGGCCGTCGAAATGCGAGCGCGTGCGATAGCCGTTGCCGGCAGCCGGCACGAGCAGCAACTCGCCTTTGCGGTAATAAGGCTCGAGCGCTTTGAGGCCGGGATTGAGCGCAAAGCCGGGATCGAGCGGAATGCAGGCGTCTTGGGCGAGGGCGAGCGCGCCGCGCTTTTCCGCATAATGCGGATCGCCGATCGGCGGCAGAGAGGCGAGCCCGTCCAGCGCGCCGCGCAACAGCACGACAACGAAACGGCGCTCGCCCGGCACGGCGGCAAAGACCGCGTGCGGCAAGCCGGCGATCGCGAAGGCCCCTGCAGCCATGCCGAGAAAATCGCGGCGCGTCGTGCTCATGCGGCTCACCGTCTCTGGAATTGTGGGCTGGCGATCAGCAGCGCCAACCCCTCGCGGCGCGAGGCGGCGTGGCGGATCGCTTGCGCCGCTTCGTCCGGCAACGCTTCGCCGAAGACTTCATCGGCCAAGGTCGCCGGATCGGGCGGTTCGGGCAGACGCGCGGCGAAATTTGCGCAGCCATCGGCGCGATGGAGCACGGATTCGGGGCCGATCCATTCCGTCGCCCGATCGGACCAGCCTTCGGGCTGCGGCGCGAAGAAAGGCTGCTGATCGAGGACGTGCAGCATCCGCACCTGGAACGGCGCCGGCGGCGTGAAGCCGGTAACGCGGCAGGCGGCGATCAGCAGATCCTCGGGCATGCGCACCTTCGTCAACGGCTGCCACGCCGCCTCTTCGCGCATGACCGCTTGCATCACGCGCTTCAGATCGCCGCCCGTGTCGCGGAACACGGTCGCGATGCGCTGCACCGCTTCCTTCGGCGGATCGTCGGCAATGAAATGCCGCGCCAGCTTCGTCGCGAGATGCGTGGCGGTCGCGGGATGGGCAGCGAGATCGCGCAGCGCCATCTCGCCCTGGTCGTAGCCGCCTTCGGGGTATGTCTTCCCGAGAAGACGCTGCGGGCCCGGCTCGTGCAGCTGCGGATAGAAGCGAAATTGGCCGGCATCGGCTTCGCGCAAACGCGCGATCGACCAGCCGGTCAGAATGCGCGCCAGTGCCTCGACATCGTTCTGCGTGTAGCCGCCATCGACGCCGAGCGTATGCAGCTCCATCATCTCGCGCGCGAGATTCTCATTGAGGCCGCGATGCTGGCGCTGACCGGCCGGGGAATTCGGGCCGATTGACAGCACCTGATCGAGATAGAACAGCATCGCCGGATGACGCTCGGCGGCCAAGAGCATGTCGACGAAGCGGCCGGTGATATGCGGCCGGATCGCCTCGCGCTCGAAAGCGCCGGCGAAGCCGCGAATGACCGGCCGCACGCAGGAGACGGTGAAATGATTGCTCCAGAAGCGCGTCAGCCGCTCCAGCAGCGGCGCATCGCCATCGACCGCGGCATAAAGACGCGCATCGAGCTCGGCGAGATAGACCGCGCGCAGGCGCTGGTTCTCGGTCTTCCTGAAGTCGGGGTCCTTGTTCTTGGCGAAATCCTGCCGCGCTTGCAGCATTGCCGCGACCATGCCTGGCGATGCGGGAAGGCCCGGATCGAGCGCCGCCGGCTTGGTGTCGAGCTGATGCAGCGCCCAGCCGCGCGGATCCTGCGCGATGCTCGCAAGCTCGCCCGGCTTCGGCGCGTAGCCGAAGCGGGTCGCCGCCACCAATGCGTTCGTTAAGGCAGCCGCAACCATGCGCCGCGCCGCTTTGTCGTGATCATGTGGGGTGATAGGCGCGGCGGCGTCAGCGCATCCCTAAAGCGCGATTAACCCGCGACCCTCCCGGCTTCGATCGGCCGCGGCGCCGTCGCACGCGCCGCGATCGGCTCGCCACGCTCGCGCGCTGCGGCTTCCATCACCAGCCGGCGCATCGCGACCACCGGCACGTCGCAGCGGATCTCGATCGTCGGCGCGTTCGGCAGCATCGAATTGATGCGCTGCTGGCCTTCCATCACCCCGATGTCCTGATCGAAGATCGCGCGGATTTGCTGGATGAAGCGCTTGCTGACCTCTTCATTGCCGAGCGCGAAGTTGCGGCATTGCGCGTAGAACATGAACGAGGTGGTGTCGGTCTCGGGCGTCGCGGTGATCAGCGCCCTGAGCCGCACGCCTTGGTCCCGATCGCCATCGCGGCCGACCGCATCGGGCGCGGAAAAGCCGGCATCGATCGTGCAGTGGCTCGGCAGCTCGCAAAGCGTCGCCTGCCAGCGATCGGAAAGCGCGCCGTTGAAGCCGGCGAGCTTCGCCAGCAGCGGCACCGGCTCGACATTCGCGCTCCAGCGCATCATGTGAACACCCTTCGCCAGGCGCTTCGTCGTCACCGGGTTGTTGTCGAGCCCCGCGCCGCCGAGCGTGCCGGGATGCACATAGACGACATGGATCAAGTCGAGCAGATTGTCGTTGTTGAGCTGCCAATTGCATTTCATCGGCAAGGCCTGACAGCCATTGCCCATGGTGGTGGCGAGCTTCGGATCATCGATGCACTGCCACTCGGGTAGCAGGCTCTCGTCGCGCTCGGCCGGATCGCCCATCCACAGCCAGATGAAATTCCAGCGCTCGATCACCGGATAGGTCCGGACTTTCGCATCCGGCGGAATTTGCGCCTGGCCCGGGATCTCGATGCATCGGCCGGTGCTGTCGAATTTCAGCCCGTGATACCCGCAGCGGATGCCGTCGCCCTCGCGCGCGCCCATCGAGAGCGGTAGGTTGCGGTGGCAGCAGCGATCCTCGAGCGCGACCGCGCGGCCGTCGCTCGTGCGATAGAACAGCACGGGCTCGCCGAGAATAGTGCGCGCCAGCGGCTGCTCGCCGATCTCGGCGGCATAGGCGCCGACATACCAGTAGTTGCGCAAGAACATGAACGACCTCCCGTATTTCGCCGCCAGCCGCGCGTTCAGATCGGCTTGCCGGCGAGTTCTTTTCTCAAGCGCTCGGCCATCTTGGGTACATCGCCGAGGTACGGATCGATGGCAAGCGCCTGATCAAAGGCATTGAGCGCTGCTGCCTTGTTGCCGAGCGCCAACTCGACCTGCCCGAGCCCGGCGAGCGCGCCGAAATGCCGCGGCTCGAGCTTCAAGGTATGGGCGATGTCCGCCATGCTGGCCTTGTAATCGCCGAGCTGGAACTCGATCGTCGCCCGCTTATTCCAGCCCTCGGCGAAATCGGGCGCATGCGCGACCATTTCATCGAAGGCCTTGAGCGCGGCTCCGTTCTCATGCCTCGCCATGAGGCTTAAGCCTTTTCGCATGAGTTGCTGCGTCGCCGGATCGGCGCTCTCCGCCCAGATATGCGTTATTTCGGCTTCGAGGGTGTGCGCCGTGCCCGCCGATGGCGCTGCTGCCAGCGCCGCGAAGAGCTGCGCGAGGCGCGGATCGTTCTGCCCCGCCGGCGCTGGCGCCGAACGCAACGCTGCGGCTGTCAGAAGGACTGTCAACGCCATCCAACGCATGGCGCGGAAGTATATGGGCAAGCACACCCTTTCGCCAACGAGATCGCCGAACGGCACGGCTGAACGTGTTTAAGATGCGGGCGAATCATGCTAAACCGCCTCTCGCTCATGGAACTCTCGATTGTCATCCCCGCGCGCAACGAGGCGCCGAATGTCGGGCCGCTGGTCGCCGAGATTCGCGCCGCGCTCGACGGGATCGCCGATTACGAGATCATTTACGTCGATGATGGCAGCAGCGACGACACGGCTGCCGCGGTGCGCGCGGCGATGGCCGCAGGCCGCGTGCGGCTGTTGCGCCATGCGCGGAGCCGCGGCCAGAGTGCCGCCGTGCGCAGCGGCGTCATCGCGGCGCGCGCGCCCTGGATCGCGACGCTCGATGCCGACGGGCAGAACGATCCCACCGATATAAAACGGCTCTGGGAGTTGGCGCGCGCCACGCCGAATTCCGACAAGCTGTTGCTCGCCGGCTATCGCGAGAAGCGGCGCGACACGGCGGTGAAGCGCGTCTCCTCGCGCATCGCCAATGCCGTGCGCGGCGGCATGCTGAAAGACCGCACCCCCGATACCGGCTGCGGCTTGAAGCTGTTCCGGCGCGAGCTCTATCTCGCCTTGCCCTTCTTCGACCACAACCATCGCTTCCTTCCGGCGCTGGTGCTGCGCGAAGGCGGCAGCGTGCAATCCGTGCCGGTCAATCATCGCCCGCGCCAGCGCGGCCAGTCGAATTACGGCACGCTCGACCGGCTCTTCGTCGGCATCGTCGATCTCTTCGGCGTGATGTGGCTGCAGCATCGCGCGAAGATGCCGGCGTTGCTCGCCGAGGAAGACGCGAGCGAAGCCCGCCCGCTGCGCAGCACGGGAACGCGCGTGTGAGCATCTCCATGGAACGCGCGCCGCTTTCGCGCCTGCGTCTCGCCGGCCGGCTCATGGTCCTGGCGCTGCTCGTCGCAAGCATTGTCGCGGTATGGCTGAACCGCGCCGCGCTCGATCCGAACGCGATCCGCGCCGCGATCGAAGGACATCCGGCTATCGCACCGCTGTTATTCCTTCTGCTCCACGTCGTCGCCAGCCTGCTCTTCGTGCCGCGCACCTTGATGGGCCTCGTCGCCGGCGGCGTGTTCGATTTCTGGTGGGGCCTCGTCTGGGCCGCGACCGGCAGCGTGCTCGGCGCGATCGTGGGCTTCCTTATCGCGCGCTACGTCAATTCCGGGATGATCGATCTCGAGAGCCTGCCGCGGCTCGGCCCGGTCTTGCAGCGCGCCGAAGCGGGCGGCTGGCGCGCGGTGACGATGCTGCGCCTCATCCCGGTGATCCCGCATAGTTTCTCGAATTACGCGCTCGGCCTGACGCGCTTGTCGCTCGGCGGCTACGCGCTCGGCTCTCTGCTAGGGCAACTGCCGATGACCATCGCTTACGTGAGTTTCGGCGCCGCCGGCGGGCGCGCTGCTGCCGGCGGGCAGGATTGGGTGCTACCGGTGATCGTCGGCGCGATCGCCCTCGCCGCCTCTATTCTGCTGCCGCGCTGGCAGAAAGCGCGCTGAGCGCTTCAGGTGCGGGTCCGCCCGTCGCCCAATCGAGCAATTGGGCGATGTGCAGCACCGGGTAATCGCCGCCGAGCGCGATCTGGCTGATGCAGCCGATGTTGCCGGTGGCGACGGCATCAGGCGTGACGCGCGCGATATTCCGCTGCTTGCGCACGCGCAGCGCCCCGGAGAGTTCCGGCTGCAGCATGTTGTAGGTGCCGGCCGAGCCGCAGCAGATATGCCCTTCCGGAATCTCGAGCACGGTGAAGCCAACGGCGGCGAGCAACGCTTTCGGCTCCGCCAGCACGCGCTGCGCATGCTGCAGCGAGCAGGCCGCGTGATAGGCAATGCGCAGTTTCGGCACCGTTGCCGGCTTGAGTTCGAGACCAGCGGCAACTTCCGACACATCGCGCGCCAGCATTGAGATGCGCCCCGCTTTCGCAGCATAGGCCGGCTCGTCGCGGAAGATGTAGCCATATTCCTTGATCGTGGCGCCGCAGCCCGAGACATTGCTGACGATCGCATCGAGGCCGCGCGCGTCGATCTCGCGGGTCAGCGCGTCGATTGCGGCGCGCATCAGACCGCGCGAATCGTGGCCCATGTGATGGGTGAGCGAGCCGCAGCAAGCCTGGCCCTGGACGATCACCACCTCGCAGCCATGCCGCGTCAGAAAGCGGATTGTCGCTTCGTCGATATGGGGCGCCAGCACTTGCTGCGCGCAGACCTTGAACAGCGCGACGCGCTGTCGGCGCTTCCCCTCCGCCGGAAACACCTGCGGGCGCAGCATCGGCGAGGGCAACGGCGGCAAGGTCGGCGCCAGTGCGAGCATCGCTTGAGGTCGCTCGGGAAGCAGGCTCCGCAGCGGCCTCGCAAGCGCCGCGCCGGCGAGCGCCAAGCGGAACAGCCCCGGGCGGGGCAGCACCGCGGCGATGAACGCGCGCAGCGCTCGATCCAGCAACGGCCGGCGATAACGTTCTTCGATGCGATGCCGCGCCTGATCGACGAGATGACCGTAATGCACGCCCGAGGGGCACGTCGTCATGCAGGCATAGCAGGAAAGGCAGCGATCGATATGCTTGACCACGCGCGCGCTCGGCGCGCGATCGTTTTCCAGCATGTCCTTGATCAGATAGATGCGGCCGCGCGGCCCATCGAGCTCGTCACCGAGCTCAAGATAGGTCGGACAGGTCGCATTGCAAAAGCCGCAATGGACGCAGGTACGCAGGATCTTGTTGGCTTCCTGCGTATCGCTGTCTGCGAGCTGCGCTAGGCTGAAATTCGTCTGCATCGCTCAGAGCTCGGGATACATCCGCCCGCGATTGAAGAGCCGTTGCGGATCGAAGCTCTCTTTGACGCGCGCCGAGAGCGCGGCGACTTCGCGCGCCTGCGGCTGGAAGACCGGCACCGCCGCGCGCAAGGCGTCGCTGGCGCGGATCAGGGTTGCATGGCCGCTGCCCACCGCGCCGCGGATGATCGCGGCGCCCGCATCCTGCGCCGGCGGCACGGCGAGCCAGACGAGGCCGCCGCCCCAATCGAGGAAATAGCGGCAATCGAGCCGTTGCGCGAGCGCCGCGACCAGCGCCGGCGCCGCGCTCGGTGCGATCGAGACGCGCCAGATCGCGCGATCGTGCAATGGCTCGAGCGGCGCGAGGTCGCGGATCTCGCGCCACAATTTGATCGACGCATCATCACCGAGGATCTCGGCAGCGCCGAAGCGCGCGAGCTCGCGGCGTAGCGCCGCGGCGCGCGCCTCGACCGAGGGCACCGGCCCTTCGACGCGCGCCAAGGTCATCGCTTTGCCGCCAGGCGCGATATCGGCGGGAAGATGCGCCGCCGCCGTCAACTCATGCGCCGAGTTGAGCGCCTCCGTCTTCGCCGCGAGCGCTTGTGTCACCTCGAGGCCGGGTAGCACGACGGTGCGCGTCGCTTCCGGCCGAGGCAACACCTTGACGCTGATCTCGGTCAGCGCCGCGAGCGTGCCATAAGAGCCGGCCATCAGCTTGGCGAGGTCGTAGCCCGTCACGTTCTTCACGACGCGGCCGCCGGCCTTGAAGGCCTCGCCGCGCCCACTCACCGCGCGAAAGCCGAGGAAATGATCGCGCGCCGCGCCCTGGCGGATACGGCGCGGCCCGGCGAGATTGCAGGCGATCACGCCGCCCAATGTCGGCGCCTTCTCGCTCGTGCCGAAGAGCATGCGCCAATCCGCGGGCTCGAAAGCCAGCATCTGGCGCGCGCCGTCGAGCGCCGCTTCGATCTCGCTGAGCGGGGTCGCCGCGCCCGCGGTCAGCACCAGCTCGGCCGGCTCGTAATCGCGAATGCCGGAGAACGCGCCGAGATCCAGCACATGCGGCATCTGCAAGGGCCGGCCGAGACCGCGCTTGCTGCCGCCGGCGATCAGCTCGAGCGGCTCCTCGGTCGTGAGCGCTTGCTGGACCACGTCGATGAGTTCTGCGTCGTTAGACGGACGGAAGACGGGCATGACGCGCTATGCCAAACGCGTCACCCCCGCGAAAGCGGGGGTCCAGAGACACCAGACTGGATTCCCGCTTTCGCGGGAATGACGAAAGTAGATAGCGCCGCGCATTCTAAAGGCGCTCGATGCCCGGATGCGGCAGCGCGCCATGATGGACATGGAGATGGCCGAGCTCGGCGCAGCGGTGAAGCTCTGGGAACGCCTTGCCGGGATTGAGCAGCCCCGACGGATCGAAGGCGCATTTGACGCGCAGCTGCTGGTTGAGATCGCTCTCGCCGAACATCACCGGCATGAGATCGCGCTTCTCGACCCCGACGCCGTGCTCGCCGGAGAGAACGCCGCCGACCTCGACGCAATAGCGCATGATGTCGTTGCCGCAAGCCTCGGCGGCTTCGATCTGGCCCGGCTGCGTCGCGTCGTAAAGGATGAGCGGATGAAGATTGCCGTCGCCGGCATGAAAGACATTGGCGACGCGCAGCCCGTGCTTGGTCGCGATTTCGCTCATGCGCGTCAGCACATCGGGCAGGCGCTTCCGCGGGATCGTCGGATCGACGCAGTAGTAATCCGGCGAGATGCGGCCGACGGCGGGGAATGCCGCCTTGCGCCCGGCCCAGAAAATAAGCCGCTCCGCCTCGCTGTTCGAGATTCGGCAGGACACCGCGCCCTCGGCTTTCGCGATCTCGTCGACGCGCGCGATCAGATAATCGACCTCGGCCGGCGGACCGTCGAGCTCGACGATGAGCAACGCCTCGACGTCGAGCGGATAGCCGGCATGAACGAAAGCTTCAGTCGCGTGGATCGCCGGCTTGTCCATCATTTCCATGCCGCCCGGTATGATGCCGGCGGCGATGATCGCGGCAACGCAAGCGCCGGCGGTTTCATTCGAGGGGAAGCCAATGAGCAGCGCGCGCGCGGTCTCGGGCTTCCTTAGGATGCGCACCGTCACCTCGGTGACGATTCCGAGCAGCCCTTCCGAGCCGATCATCAGCCCCAAGAGATCGTAGGCTTCGGCGTCGAGATGCTTGCCGCCCAAATGCAGCACCTCGCCATTCATCAGCACCATCTCGATGCCGAGCACGTTGTTGGTGGTGAGGCCGTATTTCAGGCAATGCACGCCGCCCGAATTCTCGGCGACATTGCCGCCGATGGTGCAGGCGATCTGGCTCGACGGATCGGGCGCGTAATAGAAGCCGGCGCCCTGCACCGCGTTGGTGATGCCGAGATTGGTGACGCCCGGCTGCACCACGGCGCATCGATTGGCATAGTCGATCTCGAGCACGCGGTTGAACTTGCTCATACCGAGGATGATGCCGTCGGCGAGCGGGAGCGCGCCGCCCGAGAGCGACGTGCCGGCGCCGCGCGGCACCACCTTGATGCCCTCGGCTTGGCAATAGTTCAGCACGGCGGAAACCTCGGCCGTGGTCGAGGGCAGCACGACGAGTAGCGGCATCTGCCGATAGGCGGTCAGCGCATCGGTCTCGTAGACGCGGCGCTCTTCCTCGGGGACGACGACCCCGTCGGGCGCGGCGATAAGGCGTTTCAGCGCTGCGGCGATCGCGGCGCGCTTGGCGATGATGGCTTGATCGGGCGGAGGCATCAGCATCGATCACCTCCTGCCGCGCCGGCGCGCGGCGGTACCGCGCTTAGCCCTGGCGGGCTTTGAACCGCGGATTGGTCTTGTTGATGACGTAGGTGCGCCCGCGACGACGGACGATCTTGCAGTTCTTGTCCCGCTTCTTCAGCGTTTTCAAAGAGTTGGCGATTTTCATGATCTGACCTCGAAACGGCGGCGACCATAGGAAGAGAGCGCCCGACTGTCAACCGAAAGCCGCGCGAAACCGTGCCGTCGATGCTATAGCGAGCGTAACGCCACATGTTAGGATCGCGCCATGCGTACTCTCTCCTCCTTCTTCGCGGCCGCGCTGTTGACGGCCGCGCTGTTGACGGCCGCGCTCTCGCCCGCGCTCGCGGCGGATAATCCGACCCGGGCCTATAACGACCGGCACGGCTTCTCGCTGCGGATTCCCGTCAGGGCCGCGGTCGAGACCGACACGCAGGAAAATGGCGAGCTCGACATGATCCCGACCGCTGCGGTCGTCGTGACGCTCGATCCCGACGAGTTCAAGGGCACAAATCTCGGCAAGGCCAGCGTCTCGGTTGGCGTCAGCAACGATCCAACGATCGTCGCCGCGTGCAGCGCCGGCAAAGCGGCGCAGGGCGAGAAGCCCGACGGCAACGCGACGCTCGCCGGCGTCAAATTCACACGCTTCACCTTCGAGGATTCCGGCGCCGGCAACCGCTACACCTCAAGGATCTATCGCGCGACCGCGGGCGGTAATTGCTACGAGCTGGTCGAGTTCCTGCATTGGGCGCCGATGGAGAATTTCTCGCCCGGCGCGCTCAAGGAATTCGACCGCGCGAAGATCGAGGGCGAGCTGCGCGCGATCATCCAGAGTTTCGCCATCACCGGCCGCGCGCTCTAGTCTCGCGGCGAGCCTCAGCTCGCCGGCGCGAGGCCGATCGCGCGAAACGCTTTCATCGCGGCGGACGTCGCGAGGAAGCGCAGAAATTTGCGCGCTTCGTCCGGATTGCTGGCGTGCGGCCCGAGATAGGCCGCGGTGGGGCTGCCGAATACCAGAACGTCCGCGGGCAGCGCACCGACCACTTTGACGCCTTTATTGGGAACGAGTTCCGGGATCGCGGTCGCGCCGGTCTCGACCTCGCCGCGCGCGATTGCCTCGGCGACGTTCTCGCCCGCGCCCGGGATGTAGCGGTATTTCGGCGCGATCTCGGACGCGATGCCGAGCTCCTCGACCGCCTTCATGAACGGCGGCGACGTTCCCGAGCCGCCTTTCGGATCGACCAAGCCGATGGTCTTCGCCTTGCGCAGGAAAGCGATGAAATCCGCTTTGTTGCGAAACGGTGCCGGCTTTTTCGCTTTGGCCGACACCGCCATACCGATCTTGGACTGACCCAATACAACCTGCGTCGTATCGGTGAGCAAGCCTTCCTTGACCAGCCGCTCGTGCACCGACGCGGAGAGGATCACGACATCCGCATTCGGCGTTGCTTTGATGCGATCGCGTGTGACGCCGGGATTGCCGAGCTGAAGCACGATCTTGTCGCCGGTCTGCTGCTCGAAGCGCGCCGCCAATGATCGCAGCGCGCCCGCCGCCGTCGCCTGCCCCACGACCGCGAGTTCGGCGGCCTCGGCCGGAGGCAGCGGCACGACAACGAAGAAAACGAGAAGCGCCATCAGCCGAGCCATGCCGAACCTCTCACCGGAAGGAGTGATCCGCGCGCACCTCAAAGCGATAATATTTGAGCGCGCCCGATTCGAGCGCCGCGACGCTGCGGAAAGAGGCTTCCGCTTCCGCGAGCACGGCGTCGACGTGCGCAACTGGCTGGCCGCGAATCGCCCCGGCGCGCAGATAACTCGTCCAGGCAGCAACGATCTGCCGGCGATAGAGCGCGCTGATATCCTCGGCGCGGCCGAGGCCGTAACCGACGCTCTTGAAGCAGTCGGTATATTGCGCCGCGGTCCAGAGCGCTGGCCGTAGCGCCACATGGCGCTGCCAGAGGTCGAGCTCGGGCCGCTCGCCGGCACTGCGATCGAGGACGAAATCCGTCAGCACGATGCGGCCACCCGGGCGCAGCGCTTGCGCGACAACGCGCAGGAAGCGCTCCTTTGCGGCGACCGCATACGTTGCTTCGCGTCCCAGCGCACCGTCGAACTTGGCGCTGCCCAGTGCCAGCATCTCCGGATCGCACGTCTTGATGCGCACGAGATGGGCGGCGCCCAGCGCCGAGGACATCGCATTGGCCTGCCGCGCGCAATCATGGTCGCGCTCAATTCCGGTGACGCGCGCATGAAAAGCCTGCGCGACCGTGCGCGCCGGCCCGCCGAGCCCGGCGGCGAGGTCGAGCAGCGCGGAAGACGCGCCGAGGCGGAACGGCGCGACCAGCGCCAACAGCCAAGCGGCATCGCCGGGTATGACATAGCCACGGCCATAGAGCCGTTGACGGATGGCGAGCGGATCGGGCCTCGTGTTAGCGGCGGTGTTTTCGTCGGCCGCCGGCGCCTCGGCCGAGCGCATCAGCGCCCGGCGCAACCGCTGCGACCACGAGCGAGCGGCGGCCGGAGCGGATGCGCGTGCCGGCTCGGGATGTTGCCAATCGATCGGAACGCTCTCCAGCGTCCCCGTCACATCCGCCATCATCCCCCAACGTGCCGTGCCGCGCCCGGGCGCGCGGCGGATTATTCGCCCGGCGCCTCGGCGACCGCGCGCTTGCGCGGGCGCGCGGCCGAAGCGTTGACGCCATGCGCGGTCATGAACTGCTTGATGTTGCGGCAGGCCTGGCGCAGGCGCTGGCGGTTCTCGACGAGGGCGATGCGCACGTAATTCTCGCCGTATTCGCCGAAGCCGCCGCCCGGCGAGACCGCGACATTCGCCTCTTCGAGCAGCATCTTCGAGAAACCGAGGCTGCCCTTCTCGCGGAAAGCCGGCGGCACCGGCGCCCAGGCGAACATCGTCGCAGGCGGCGCGGGAATGTCCCAGCCGGCCTGATGCAGGCCTTCGACCAGCACGTCGCGCCGCGCCTTGTAGCGCTCGCGTATCTCCTTGATGCAATCCTGCGGGCCGTTGAGCGCGGCCGTCGCTGCGACCTGGATCGGCGTGAACGCACCGTAATCGAGATAGGATTTGACGCGTGTCAGCGCCGCGATGAGCTTCGCGTTGCCGACCGCGAAGCCGATGCGCCAGCCGGCCATCGAATAGGTCTTGCTCGTCGAGGTGAACTCGACGGCGATCTCCTTCGCGCCCGGCACCTGCAGCACCGAGGGCGGCGGATTGCCGTCGAAATAGATTTCGGCATAAGCGAGATCGGACAGCAGCCAGATCTTCTGATGGCGGCAGAAATCCACGAGCTCGGCGTAGAAATCGAGATCGACGACCTGCGCCGTTGGGTTGGCCGGGAAGTTGATGACCAGAGCCAAGGGCTTCGGCGCCGACGAAGCCGCCGCCTTTTTCAGCTCGCGCATGAAATCGATATCGGGCCCGATCGGCACGTGCTGGACCGAGGCCCCGGCGATGATGAAGCCGAAGGCATGGATCGGATAGGTCGGATTGGGCGCGAGGATGATGTCGCCCGGCGCGGTGATCGCCTGGGCGAGATTGGCGAGGCCTTCTTTCGAGCCAAGCGTGACGACGATCTCGCGCTCGGGATTAAGCTCGACACCGAAACGGCGCGCGTAATAGGCCGCCTGGGCGCGGCGCAGGCCGGGGATGCCGCGCGAGGCGGAGTAGCCATGAGCCCGCGGATTCTGCACCGTCTCGATGAGCTTCTGGACGATGTGGGGCGGGGTCGCGCCGTCCGGGTTGCCCATGCCGAGGTCGATCACATCGCGGCCCGCCGCGCGCGCCTTCGCCTTGAGCGCATTCACTTCGGCGAAGACATAGGGCGGCAGTCTCTTGATGCGATAGAATTCTTCTTCCATGACGACCATCAACAAGGGCGGGAAGCGGCTATATTAGGCCTTGACGCGGCAAGAGGCGAGAGGAAGCCGCTGTTCCGGTTGCCGGAATCCGCTTTCTTCGGCCGCCGTCGATGAACCGGGGATGCCAGCCCGCTGCCGAACGTATAGAATCGAGATGTAGAGAGGATTACCGGCCCATGGCCGTCGCGCAGCTGGTCCGCAGGCATGTCGGGTTTCTCGAAGCGACACTGGCGTTGCTGGTGGGGTTCGGCCTGCTTCTGCCTTTCGTCCGGATTCCGGGCGAGCACTCGACCCGCATCGCGGTGCGTTTCCAAACCGCGGACATGCCGCGGCCCGGCGGCTTCACCGTCCACATCTCTTCCAATATCTGCTACGTGCTCCAGGCGCTCTTGTCCTATCAGGACTTGGCGAGCGGCGAATTCGTCCAGATCACCTGCGGCAAGAACGCCGAGGCGCTCGCGCCGCAAATCCGCGCCGAGCGCGCCGCGCAGACACCGGTCATTCCCGCTGCTGAGACCCAAGCGCGCTGAGCGCGCGACCGGCGGCTGCGGGCCGTCGCCCAGCGCTTTTGCGTAAGCTCGTTGCTTCGGTTTGACCCCCGGGTATATGCTACCTGTGGTTGTATCGGGTGCATAGGCCTGAGCAGCCCATTCGGAGGGCACAGCGACAAGGATGAACGATTTTGCGCGCCAACGGCGCGCCGATGTCGTTTCCGACCGGCGCGCTCGGACCGGCGAGCGTCGCAATGTGCGGTTGCGGGAGAAATAAACAAGGGAGAGACCGATGAACGGAAGGAAGCGCACATTATCGCGCCGTGAAATCATCGCTGGTGCTAGCGGCCTGGCGCTTTCGGGCGCGATACGCCCGGTGATGGCGCAAACGCCCTCGGGCGCGCCGATCAAGACCGGCCAGACGTTGTCGCTCACCGGTCCTTTCGCCCAGACAGGTCCACAAGATCGTCAGCGACTACTAAGTCCACCGGCTCAACAAGAGCGGCGGCCTGATCGGACGGCCGGTGCAATACGTCCTCTATGACGCTCAATCCAAGCCGGACGTGTCGCGAACGCTTTACGAAAAAGCTGATCACCGCCGGCAAAGTCGATCTGATCCTTGGCCCCTACAGAAATCGGAACTCAATCCGCGCATGATCGAGATCGCGCGGGAACATTCCGGCGCGGCGATGATCGCGTTGCCGTCCTCGGTCGCGGATTTCAGCAATCCCGAGGCGGCCCACGATATCGAGCGGTATATCCATTCGCCTGGAGTTAGCGCGCAGGAACGCGTGCGCCTCTTAAAAATGGCTTGGGATCTGATCGGCAGCGAGTTCGCCGGACGCCATCAACAATACGAGAAGTTCTATGGCGGCGCGTCATTCCTGATTAAGCAGAATATGTACCGGAACTTCGATTTCGCGCGCGCCGAGCGGCTCGTGAATGCGGCGCTCGCGCTCGCAAATACGGAGACGGCCTATACAAGCGCGCACCGGCCGCCGATATTTGGGCCCGCAGCGCCCAGCCCTGGGATCACTTGGATCCCGCGATCCCACACCATGAGACGCGGCTGCCGAACATGTTCGGTTGAGCGGCGGTTTTGTCCTTATCGGCATCGCGAGCGCCATGCACAGCGCGCCGCTCGGCAACCAACGCCGCGCAACTTTGTTACGCAACAAAGCTGTTTCTCGATGAGCGCGGCGCCTCAGGCGCCGGCGCCACGGAGGTGATCGATGAATCGAACGACGATATCCGCCGCGCTGTTTCTTTCTGCCGCCTTTGCCGTTCCGGGCTGGGCGCAGCCCGTTCCATCGGAGCGGCCGGTGATCGAGCAGTCGATGTCGCGTGACGGCGTGCGCGCCGTGCAACGCGAGCTCGGCGATGCCGGCTTCTATCGCGGCCCCATCGACGGGGCCTGGGGCCGCCGCACCGAGGCCGCGCTCGGCGCCTACCAGGCCGATCATGGTCTCGCCGTCACCTGGCGTCTTGACCCGGCGACGATCCGCGCGATGGGCTTTCATCCAGATGAACTAGCCGGGCGCATGCCCGAGCGCGCGCCCGATCTCGCGGCCGGTCCGCCGCTGTCGCGCGAGACGGTGCGCCGCGTGCAGCTGCGCCTGGCGCGCGCCGGCTTCCGGCCGGGTCCCGCCGATGGCGTCTGGGGCAGCGGCACCGCCGCAGCTGTGCGCGATTTCCAAGCGGCGCGCGGCCTGCAGCCCACGGGCGATCTCAACCCGATCACGGCGCGCGCGCTCGGCTTCGATCCGAACAACCTCGCAGCGCCGCAGCAGGCCGAGATGCCGTAAGAAGCCCGGTGCGCTCGGCCTCTCGGTCGGCGGGCTCGGGCGTGATCAACGGCTACACGATCCGGCAATCGGTGTTGCGAGCTACGCCGCCAGGTACCAGGTGAAGGTGCCGTGCGAGGTCATGACGAGGAGATGGTCGTGACCTTCGCGCACCACGGCGTTCTCGACCTCTTGCATCTCAGCCGCAGCGCTCAATCGCTGGCTCGGCTCGCGCCCGGCACCTTGCTGGACCCAGGTAAAAACACCGGCCGACCCGTCGATCGTAACGTTGCGCCGGCCTGTCGCGATCAGGTCGTCTTCGACGACTTGCAGCCGATCGCGCAAGGCGAGCAGTTGTTCCATGCTGGGCATGTCTCTTCACACCATTGCTCTGATCGGCTCTCCGAACGCCGGCCAACCAGAAAAAATGTTTCGAGGAAGCGACGGGGGCGATAGCCGGCGGGTTTGGCGGAGGAAGGCAACCGGCCACGATCGCCCGTACTATCGCAAGAAAATGCAGGCCGCCGGTCGAGCGTTTCAGATTTATTTTTCTCTCATGTCGGAACGCGGTGATCGAACGCGCGTTCGCCACGATCGAGGGCAACCAGCCCGAGGATGTCCCTATGCTCCGCTTGCGCCACGCGCTGTCCTTGCTCCCGCTGCTCGTTCTTATCGGCTGCGCCAGCGTCGCCGTAATGGCCATTCCGGGACCCATCCCGCCGCCGGCGCCGGGCGCGGCGCAGATCATCCTCTATCGTGACATCGGCTATTACGAGCCGTCTGACGTTTTGCGCGTTGCGCTCAACCGCCAGCCGGCCGGCGTGCTGCCGCGCGGCGACGTGCTCTATCGCAAGGGCGCGCCCGGCAGCTACACGATCAGCTTCAGCCCGACGCGGCCTGATCCCTATCAATTCAAGACCGTGACGCTCGGTCCCGGCGACATCGCCTATGTCAAGCTCGCCGCCCTGCCGGTGAGACCGTGCAACTGGTTCGGACCCGACATCGGCGATTGCGACATCAACGGCTACACCGCGATGATCATGAACCCCGCGGCCGCGCAACAGGAAATTCAAGCGCTGACTCTGATCGCTGGCTGACGCGGAGGCGCCCGCCGAAAGCGCCGGGTGGAGCGCGCGCCGGCTCCCCTCTAGAATTCGCTCCGATTCGCTTTTCCGCCCGCCCGAGTAGTCGATGCCCGATCGAGTCGATTCGCCGATACCATCGCCGGAAGCACCCGCTCCCGTTACGCGCTCGAAGCGCCTGCTCGTGCTCTATGCCTGCATCGGCTTCATCCTCATCAGCTCGATCGAGGGCACGATCGTCGCGACAGTGATGCCGGAGATCGTCGGCGACCTCGGCGGCTTCGAGCTCTTCAGCTGGGTGTTCACCGGCTATCTCCTCACCCAGGCCGTCATCATCCCAATCTACGGCCGGCTCGCCGATGTCTACGGCCGCCGGCGCATGCTCCTCGTCGCGACAGGCCTCTTCGCTCTCGGCTCGATCTTGTGCGGCTGCGCCTGGAACATGCTGTCGCTGGTCATCTTCCGCGTCGCTCAAGGTATTGGCGCGGGCGGGCTGGTGCCGGTGTCGCAGACCGTGGTCGGCGATCTCTACACGCCGGTCGAGCGCGCGCGGATCTCCGGCTATCTCTCGAGCATGTGGGCGATCGGCTCGATCATCGGCCCGCTGCTCGGCGCCTTTCTCATCGCGCATACGATCTGGAGCATGGTGTTCTGGATCAACGTGCCGATCGCCGCGGCCGCGGCGCTGATGCTCGTGCTCTGGCTGAAGGAGGAGCCGCCGCACCATGCACGCCGCATCGACTATGGCGGCGCCGCGCTCCTCACCGCCGGCAGCGCGCTGCTCATGTTCGCGCTCGTCGAGGCCGGGCATTTCGATCTGACGCTGATCGCGGCTCTCATCGCGGCGGGGCTTGTGCTGCTGGTCGGCTTCTTCCGCCTGGAGCAGCGCTCGCCCGACCCGATGCTGCCGGTGACGCTCTTGAAGAACCGCATGCTCGCCTCGGCGTCGCTCGGCGGACTCTTCAGCGGCGCGATCCTGATGGGCGCGACCGCCTTCGTCTCGATCTTTGTCCAGGGCGTCATGGGGCTGAGCGCGCTGACCGCCGGCCTGGTGCTGACCACGCCGAGCGTGACCTGGGTGATCGGTAGCATCTCGGCCGGCTGGATGATGCTGCGCTCGTCTTACCGCGCGACCATCGTCACCGGCGCGCTCCTGCTGCTGACGGGCGGGATCATCATGGTGATGCTCGATGCGGAGTCGGGTCCACTCATCGCCGGTGCGGGCGTGGGGCTCGTCGGCATCGGCATGGGCCTTACCACCAACACTTATACGGTTTCGACGCAAGGCAGCGTCGGTTGGGCGCAGCGCGGCGTGGCCACCTCGACCATGAACTTCATGCGCCAGGTCGGCCAGGCCGCGGGCGCGGCGATCTTCGGCGGCACGATCAATGCGGAGTTGATAAAGCATGGCGCGAGCGCCGACATCGTCGACCGGATCATGAACCCGGCGCTGCGCCGTACGATCCCGAGCGACATGATCGGCACGCTCTCTGACGCGATCGCGACCGGCCTCAACCACGTCTACTGGATCACGCTCGCACTGGCCGTCGCCGTGATGATGACGGCGCTTTTGCTGCCGCGGCGGCTCAACGCGCGCCTCGACACACAGCAGCGCTGACTGGCGCTCGCTCGATCGGCGGGCGGCTCTTCGCAGCCGAGACGCGCGAGCGACTTAAGCGGCGTTACTGAGCTGAGTGGCGACTTGGTGAAATACCGCGGAGATCGCGTTGCCGAGCACCGTGACGGCCCCGATCAGCACGACGACAACAAGCGTCAGGAGAACAGCATATTCGGCCGCCGCTGCACCGCTCTCATCGTTCAAAAATTTGCGCATCATCGTTAATGTCTCTCCGCGAATCGCTGTCCACGAACTAAACCGGGGGTTGCCCCGGACTATGTCAACAATTAACCGCGCGAGCGGCGCCGGTCGGGAATCTCTCCTTTGCCGCCTCCGGCGGGCAAGCCTCCCTCGCCGTGGGGCAGGAAGGATTTTGAGAGTGCGTGATAAATGCCCTCGTGGCAGATGAGGCGCGAGGTCGCGTAGGCGATCAGCGCTGCGGCCATCAGCGGGAGGACCATCGCGTGATTGTCCGTCATCTCGGTGACGATAACGAAGGCGGTGATCGGCGCCTGCACCACACCCGCGAAATAGGAAACCATGCCGAGCAGCATGATCGGCCCGAGCGGCGCACCCGGAAAGAGCCGCGCCGCATCGGCGCCGAGACCGGCACCGACCGCGAGGGAGGGTGAGAAGATGCCGCCCGGGATGCCGCTGATCGTCGACAAGGTGGTCGCGGCGAATTTGAGCAGGCCGAAACTCCACGGCAAGGCCACGCCGCTTTCGAGCGCCGCTTTCACCTGCGCATAGCCGGTGCCGTAGATCGTGTCGCCGGAAGCGAAGCCGCAGAGCGCGACGCCGATGCCGCAGAGCATCGCGAGGAACAGCGGATGGCGCTTGACGGTGCCGCGCCAGCCGCTGCGCGCCATGCGCGCCACCGCGATGACGATTTGGCTGAAGAGACCGCCCGCGAGCCCGCCGGCGACGCCGCAAAGCGGCACGGCCAGCCAGTCGACCCCATCGCGCAGCATGGTCGTGCTGACGCCGAAATAGGCGTAGTTCCCGACCAGGGCGAGCGAGGTGAGGCCGGCTGCGATCACGCCGCCAATGATCAAGCCGGTGGTGCGGCTTTCGAAGGCGCGACTCATTTCCTCGATGCCGAAGACGATGCCCGCGAGCGGCGTGTTGAAGGCGGCCGCGACCCCGGCCGACGCGCCGACCAGGATCAGCCCGGCTTGCCGCCGCGGCGACATGCGGCCGATCGCAAACATGAGCGAGGCGCCGACCTGCACCGTCGGTCCTTCGCGACCGACCGAGGCGCCGCAGAGAAGGCCGAGCAACGTGAGCAGTATTTTGCCGCCCGCGATGCGCAGCGATACGAGACGGCCGCGCGCGGCCACGTCGGGAAGCTGGCGCGCGGCGATCGCCTGAGGAATGCCGCTGCCCTGCGAATTTTGAAAGTAGCGATTGGTCAAGAACACCGAGAGCATGAAACCGGCGGGCGTAACGAAGAACGCGGCCTCGCGGCGCCAGCTCAGCAGCAGCGCGAAGACGCGCTGCGCTTGATCGGCGAGCAGCGCGAGCGCGACCGCCGCCGCTCCCACCGCCACACCCCCGAGCAAAAAGATCGCGCGGCGGCGCCAGCGCGCCGATACGGCCCGCACGGCGCGGCGGCGGCGCTCGGTAAGCAAGTTCATGGTGAAAAACAAATCGGCAGCGCGAAGCGACATTCGGACGCGCGAGAATTCTGCTACATCGTTGCAAGCGTGGTGGGCGCTAGAGGGATTGAACCTCTGACCCCTTCCATGTCAAGGAAGTGCTCTCCCGCTGAGCTAAGCGCCCTCTTGAGGATGTCGCGGTGTAGCGGAATTGACCGCGCGTGACAAGCCGCGACGCCGCCGTTACGCGGCGAGGAAGCGGTTGATTTCGTTGACCAGCTGGCGCAGATGGAAAGGCTTCTCGAGCACGGTCGCCTCGTTCGACATCGCCTTCGCCTCGCGCAAGGCGACGGCGGCAAAACCGGTGATGAAGATGACGCGCAGATGCGGCCACATGTCATTGGCGCGGCGCGCGAGCTCGATGCCATCGAGTCCCGGCATCACGACATCGGCGAGAAGAAGGTCGACCGCGTGCTCATTCATATAGCCGAGCGCCGATTCGCCATCGCCGTGATCGCTCACCTCATGGCCGGCGCGGCGCAGCGCGCGCGCCAGGAAGAAACGCAGGTTTTCGTCGTCTTCGGCGAGGAGAATTCTGGCCATCACAATTCCGCGAAAGGGACCTCGGGCAGGCTAAGGGCAGGAAATAAACGAAGCGTTTACGACAGCCCGTCTCTGCCCCTAAAGTCGGGATATGGAAGGCAATGTGGCAACCTTGGCGGTTCGCGAGCCGATGCTCGAAATCCTCGCCGCCGACCGCCAGACGACCCCGCTCGTGCTGGCGTCGCCCCATAGCGGCACCGACTACCCCGCCGACCTCCTCGCCGCCTCCCGCCTCGACCCCTTGAGCCTCCGTCGCTCGGAAGACAGCTATGTCGACGAGATTTTCGGCGGGGCGCCGGGGCTCGGCTCACCGCTGCTCAGGGCGCGCTTCGCCCGCGCCTATCTCGATCCCAATCGCGAGCCGTTCGAGCTCGACCCGACGATGTTCGAGGACGCGCTGCCGGATTTCGTCAACCGCCATTCGCCGCGGGTCCGCGTCGGGCTCGGCACGATCGCGCGCGTCGTCGCTTCGGGCGAAGAGATCTACGCCCGCAAGCTGCGCTTCGCCGAAGCGGCCCAGCGGATCGAGCGGCTCTACCGCCCTTATCATCGCGCCCTCGCCCAGCTCGTCGAGGCGACGCGCAACCGCTTCGGCTATTACGTGCTGCTCGACTGCCATTCGATGCCGTCGACCACTCTGCCGCCGCGCGCCGGGCTCGGCCGCGGCCGGGTCGATATCGTTTTGGGCGACTGCCACGGCACCTCGTGCGATCCGATCGTCGCCGACACGGCGCAGCGCGTGCTGGTGGATAAAGGCTATGCGGTCGTGCGCAACGCGCCCTATGCCGGCGGCTTCACGACGACGCATTACGGCAAGCCCGGCGAGGGCGGCCATTGCCTCCAGATCGAGATCGGGCGCGGGCTCTATATGGACGAGCGCAGCTATGAGCGAAAACCGTTCTTCGCTCAGCTCGCCAAGGATATGCGCGACCTGAGCGCGGCGCTGGCGGGCATCGATGCGGCGGCGCTCAGGCCGGCGTGACGAACTTGCGATGAACGAGCCGGCGATGCGGCCGGAGTCTTTCTCCATCCGCGACAGCGAGCCCGGCGACGTGCCGGCGATCACCGCCATCTACGCGCATTCGGTGATGACATCGGCCGCGACTTTCGACGAGCAGCCGCCTTCGGCCGAAGAGATGCGCCAGCGCCGCGCCGAGGTGATCGATTCCGGCTTGCCCTTCATCGTCGCGGTTGGCGATGACGGCCATGTTTTTGGCTACGCCTATGCCGCTGCGTTCCGCCGCCGCACCGGCTATCGCTTCACCCTCGAAGATTCGGTCTATGTCGAGCGCACGGCGACGCATCGCGGCATCGGCACCGCCTTGCTGACGGCGCTGATCGAGCGTTGCGCCGCAGCCGGCTACCGCCAGATGGTCGCGGTGATCGCCGATACCGAGCGCGCCGCCTCGATCGGCCTGCACGAAAAGCTCGGCTTCAAGATGGTCGGGGTTTTGCCGGCGGTCGGCTTCAAGTTCCGCCGCTGGATCGACGTCGTGCTGATGCAGCGTGCCCTGGGTCCGGACAGCTCCGCCGCCCCACAGGCCTGACGCCCAAAAAGGAAGGGCCGTGCCCGAAGGCACGGCCCAAGTTTAGGGAGGAAACGCCTAGAAGACGTACGGCTGGTCGTCGGGCGACAACCGATGCCGCAATGCACAATATGGTGCAGGGGTACTGACAAATCAATACCAAAAAAACCAAACCGGAAAATTATTTGTTCTAAGTAGTTAGCTGGCTAAAACGGGCCGGTAAGCCGTTCGAACGCAATGCACAATTCTTGCTGCGGCGCAATGACACAGGGTGGCTGTTTTTCTAATTTAACGGGCAAATTCGCGCCGGATCGAGGCGCCATGCTCGTCGAGTTCCGGGACTCGGAGGGCGGGATCGCCAGCGCCGGGCGGCGCCGGCAGCGAGATGGCGGCGCCGCCCATCGCCGCGGTGAGGCGGCGCAGCTGCGGATGCGCGGCGAGATCGGCGATGCTGTTGAGCCGCCCGTAGGCGATATCGGCTTCGGCAAGGAGCGCCGCCACCTCCTCCCGGGTCAAGCGCGCGAAATGCTCGGCGATGAGGCCGTCGAGCGCCGGGCGGTTGGCGACGCGCTGCACATTGTCGCAAAAGCGCGGATCGCTCGCGAGGCGGGCCTCGCCCAAAACGCTCGCGCAGAAACGCTGCCACTCGCGCTCGTTCTGGATGCCGACGATGATCCCCTTGCCGTCGCCGGTGGTGAAAGCGCCATAGGGCGCGATCGAGGGATGGCGCACGCCGACACGTGCCGGCGCCTGACCAAGCTGCTCCTCGAAGATGAGCGGCACCGCCATCCATTCGGCGGTCGCATCGAACATCGCGATATGGAGCGCCTTGCCCTCGCCGCTCTTCTCGCGCGCGTAAAGCGCTTCGAGGATCGCGGCATAGGCGTTGAGCCCGGCAGATATATCCGAGACCGAGACGCCGACACGCCCCGGTGCCTCCGGCGAGCCGGTGATCGAGGCCAGGCCGGTCTCGCCCTGGATCAGCAAATCATAGGCCTTCATGTCGCGATAGGGGCCGTCTTCGCCATAGCCGCTGATCGAGCAGGTGATGAGGCGCGGATAGCGCCGCCGCAGTTCGTCCGGCGCGAAGCCGGCGCGCGCGGCGGCGCCGGGGCTGAGATTTTGCACGAAGACATCGGCGCGCGCGATGATCCGCTCGAGCAGCGCGCGATCCGCCGCCGCTTTGATGTCGAGCACCAGCGATTCCTTGCCGCGGTTGAGCCAGACGAAATAGGCGCTATGGCCCTGCGCCGCGAGATCGTAATAGCGCGCGAAATCGCCTTCCGGCCGCTCGATCTTGATAATTCGCGCGCCGGCATCGGCCAGGCGGCAGGTCGCGAGCGGCGCCGCCACGGCCTGTTCCAGCGCCACCACGAGAATATCTTGAAGCGGCTTTCCCATCGCGTCTCCTCCCCGACAATAGGGCAAAGGCGGCATCGGACCCAAGCCGCGACGGGTGATCGCCTCAGGCCGCGCCGGCGCCCTGCTGCCAGCTCTGTGCCGTCAGGAAATGGCGCGCGATGAAGCGGTAGAGCTCGGTGATCCTCGCTTCGGTCTCGGTGCAGCGCGACATCTCGATCGTCTTCCACGCCGCGAGGATCGGATCCCAGAACATGAGGCTCTGATGCAGATCGTCGCGCTGCTCGCGGATGAACTCGACGCGCTCGTGGAAATGCCCGATCGCTTCCTCGATATTCTCCTGGCGCTGCGAAAGCCGCGCGAAAATCCCGTCATAGAGCTCGATCGGCTTCAGCATAAGCGTGCGGATGCGCGACAGTTCGTCGACGATCGCGCGGTCGCTGCGATAGACGTGCGCCAGTTGATTTACCTTGGGAACGATGTTCAGCACGTCGCCGCAGCGCTCCTGTAGCGCTTCGATATAGGCGAGCTCGCGCGCGAGATCGTCGATGCGCGCCAGCACCGAGTCGGCGGTCATCTCGTAGCCCAGCTTGTCCGCGACCTGCTTCGCGGCGGCATTCAGCTTCGTGGCCGTCTCCGGCCGCACGACGAACGTCTCGATCACCGCGTCCGTGGCGCCCCCAATCTCGTCGGTGCCGATCGCGCGCGCCCAAAGATGCGCCTTGGACCGCAACCGGTGACGATCTTCGACCGACCACGATGCCGTGCCGTCGAGCAGCTCGTGCGGTATCGAATCGCCGGGACGGATGTCCTTGACGAAACGGAGGCTCTTCTCGACGACCGAAAGCAACGTGCCGTCCGGCGAATCGCGATCGATACCGAACTCGCTGCGCAGGGTCCCGAGCGGCAGAGAGGCCACCAGTGCGCCGAGCTCGAATTGGAAGCCGGGCATCGAGCCGTCCTCGGTCAGGCCAAAACGCGCTCCCGCGAGCGTGAAAACCTTGTGCTGGAACAAGAAATGGGTGCTGCGATCGGGCTCGCCAGAGCCGATCTCCGAAGCGGTCTCCGTCATCGCACCGATGTCTCACCCCCCGCGATCATCCGAATGAAGAAAGGCTGCACGCTCCCTCGCGGCACACGCCGGCAGCGTGGCCAAACCTAGAGAGGACACCGTAAACACGCCGTTAAAGCGGAAGGGGTGGCAGCCATCCTGCGTTGCAAGAGTTCGTCCGTCCTCTCCTTGCACCCGCCGCGCCGCACGTTCACAATGATCGCTCGATCAATGGCCGTGGGAGTCGTTTGTATAATGCGGGTCGCCGTTCTCGACGATTATCAAGGCATTGCCTTACGCCTCGCCGATTGGAAGAGCCTGCAACCCGAAGTGCAGGTCGAAGCTTTCCCCGAGCACATCGCGGATATCGAGACGTTGGCGAAACGTCTTCACGGGTTCGAATGCGTGGTGCTGATGCGCGAGCGTACGCCCCTGCGCCGCGCGCTGATCGAGAAGCTGCCGAATTTGCGGCTCGTCATCACCACCGGCATGGTGAACGCGTCGGTCGACGCCGCGGCGCTCGCCGAGCGCGGCATCGTCTTTTGCGGCACCGACGGCGTCGGCCATTCCACCGCCGAGCTGACCTGGGGCCTCATCATCTCGCTCTTCCGCAGCATCCCGCACGAAGATCACGCGCTGCGCCAAGGCCGCTGGCAGACCCGGATCGGCTACGGCCTCAAGGGCAAGACGCTCGGCATCATCGGCCTCGGCCGGCTCGGCAGCATGGTCGCCGGCTATGGCAAGGCCTTCGGCATGGAAGTCCTCGGCTGGAGCCGCAGCTTCACCGATGCGCGCGCCGCCGAGCTCGGCATCAAACGCGTCGAGAAGGATGCGATCTTCGCGCAGTCCGTCGTCGTGACCCTGCACGTCAATCTCAACGACAGCTCGCGCGGGCTCGTCACCGCGGCCGAGCTCGGCCGCATGAAGCCGACCGCGTATCTCGTCAATACCTCGCGCGCGCCGGTCGTCGACGAAGCGGCGCTGCTCGCTGCGCTCAAGGGCCGCAAGATCGCCGGCGCCGCGATCGACGTCTTCGACGTCGAGCCCGTCACCAAGGGCCATCCCTTCTTCGAGCTCGACAACGTCATCGTGACGCCGCATCTCGGCTATGTGATCGAGGAGAACCTGCGCATCAACTATCAGAGCGCGGTCGAAAACATTCGCGCTTTCCTCGCCGGCAAGCCGATCCGATTGGTGAAACCGCGCAACTGACCGCCGCGAAGGGGCCCGATGAGGAACCGGAGAACATTCTTCATTGCCGCGGCGCTCGCCGCAACCACTGGCATGGCGCCAGCGGCGAATGCGGCCGATACGCTGACGCCTGTGGTCTTGGCCAATCCCGCGGAAAGCCTGTCCTTCAGCGCCGCCTATCTCGCCGAGGATCTCGGCATCTTCAAAGAGAACGGGATGGCGGTGAAGATCATCCTGATCCCGGGTGTCGGCGCCTTCAACGCCATCGTCGCAGGGAGCGCCGACTTCGCTCAGCCTTCGGCGATCTCGCTGACGCGCGCCGCGGCCAAGGGCCAGCGCATGCTCGCCATCGCCGAGACCTCGAACAAGCCGATCATCCAGGTCGCGTTGCGCAAGGACATCGCCGAAGCGGGCGGCTTCGATCCCAAGGCGCCCTTTGAAAAACGCGCAGCCTTGCTGCGCGGACGTACGGTTGCCGCCGACGCGACCGGCTCGCTGATCCACGGCTATGTCCTGCTGATGGCGAAGCGCGCCGGTCTCGATCCGGCATCGGTGCAAATCGCTTTCATGCAGCCGCCGAACATGCTCGCCGCGTTCCAGGCCAAGCAGATCGACGGCTACGCCATGTCGCCGCCCTGGCCGCTCGTCCCGGTGCTGAAGGGCGATGCGGTGATGCTGGCGAGCGGCCCCGACGGCGAGCCGCGAGATCTCGAGCCTTTCGCCAACAACGTCGTGGTGACGCGGCCCGAGACGTGCCAGCAGCGCCGCGCGCTGTGCGAAGGCATGGGCAAATCCTTTACCGCCGCGGAATCCTTCATGCACGATCACCCGCAAGAGGCGCTGGCGCTCTTGAAGAAGCGCTTCGCGACGCTCGACGACAAAGTCCTCGCCGGCGCTTTCGAGACGATCCGCAAGATCAGCCCGAGCCCGCCCGTGGTTTCGGCGAAAGGGTTCGAGAACGCCGAGCGCTACAACATCGAGGCCGGGCTGATGAAGCCCGAGGACAAGCTCGCCACCTATGACGGGCTCTATACCGATGCGTTCGTGAAATAACCGAGACGACGTAAACCCGGGCCCTGAGCCCGGGAAAGTGACACAATGATTCGAAAAGGGAACCGGAGATGGGGAACGAAATGAAGCGGGCGACAATGATAACGGCGGTCGTAGCGACGCTGGCGATCGGCGCGTTCGCCGCGCCCGCGCACGCGCAGACCGAGATCAAGATCGGGTTCATCAACAGTTATTCGGGCTTCCTCGCCCAGCCCGGCGACGAGATGGATAAGGGCGTGATGCTCTATAAGCAGCTTCACGACAAGGATCTGCCGCAGGGCGTCAAGGTCACCATCCTGAAGCGCGACGACACCTCGACGCCGGAAGTGGCGAAGCGCCTGGCGCAGGAACTGATCACCCGCGATCACGTGCAATTGCTCTTCGGCGTCATTGCCTCGCCGAACGCCGCCGCGATCGCGCCCCTGACCGCGGAAGCGAAAATCCCGCTGGTCATCACCAATGCCGCCGGCACCGCGATCCCGCGCATCTCGCCCTATGTCGTACGCAATTCCTTCACCCAATGGCACACGGCGCTGCCGATGGGACAATGGGCGGTGAAGCAAGGCTGGAAGACCGCATTCACCGCGGTCAGCGATTTCATCCCCGGCCATGACGCCGATGATGCTTTCAAAAAAGGCTTTACCGATGCCGGCGGCAAGATAGTCGGCGCGATCGCTTTCTCGCCGGCGAGTCCGGATTTCCCGCCGGTGGTGCAGCGCATCCGCGACACCAAGCCCGACGTGGCCTTCGTCTGGGTGCCGGCGGGCACGCAGGCGACGGCGATGATGAAATCGATCCAGGATCTCGGCGTGCGCCAGGCCGGCACCAATGTCGTCTCGACCCAGGACCTCGTGCCCGATGAGGAATTGCCGAATATGGGCAGCGCCGCGATCGGCGTGATCACCGCGGGTAACTACTCGGTTGCCGGCGACCGCCCGGCCAACAAGGCCTTCATCGAAGCCTGGACCAAGGCGTATGGCGACAAATCGACGCCGGATTTCCTTTCGGCCGATGGCTGGGACGGTCTCGCCATGGTCTACGACATGGTGAAGGAAACCAAAGGCAAGTTCACCGGCGAGCAAGCGATGAATTTCTTCGCTCATTGGAAGAGCAATGACAGCCCGCGCGGCCCGATCTCGATCGACCCCAACACGCGCGACATCGTGCAGAACATCTATATCCGTAAGACCGAGATGAAGGGGGGCAGGCTCGCCAATGTCGAATTCGACACGATCCCCAACGTCAAGGATCCGTGGAAAGAGCTGAACCCGCCAAAGTGAGCGCGTGTTCTCCTTGAAGGAATGAGCGCAGCAGCGACCATCCGCTTCGACGATCGCGTCGCCATCGTCACCGGCGCCGGCAACGGGCTTGGGCGCTGCCACGCGCTTGGCCTCGCGGCGCGCGGCGCGAAAGTCGTCGTCAATGACGCGGGCGGCAGCGTGGAAGGCAAGGGCCGATCGGCGGCGGCCGAGAAAGTCGTTGCCGAGATCGCCGCCGCCGGCGGGACGGCCGTTGCAGATACAGCCGACGTCACCGATCCGGCACAGGTCGCGGCGATGGTCGCGGGCGCGCTTGAGCGCTGGGGCCGGATCGACATCCTCGTCAA
>DATNGE010000063.1:0-2407 GCA_035606035.1 Allostellaceae bacterium | reverse complement strand
GATCTTATCGGTCGCGCATTGCCGAGAGGCTCCTTCGCATGGATGCATCCGCCAGGGACGGCGCTGAGAAGACATTGCGCTTGCGCGATGTGCGGCTGGGTTCGCTCGACGTCGCGGTCGAGCGGCGTCCCGACGGCACGGTCTATCTCAAGAACAAGCATCCGCTCGGCCGCTACGCCACGCGCATCACGGACCCGCTGATCCATTGGGCGCGGATCGCGCCTCAGCGCGTTTTCATGGCCGAGCGCGGTGCCGATGGCGCCTGGCGCAAGCTGCGCTATGGCGAGACGCTGGCACAGGTCCGCAGCGTCGCGACGGCGCTCCGCGCGCGCGGCCTCTCCGCCGAGCGGCCGCTGATGATTCTCTCCGGCAACGATCTCGACCACGCCGTGCTCGCATTGGCGGCGCTCTATGCCGGCATTCCCTATGTGCCGCTCTCGCCGGCCTATTCGCTGATTTCGCGCGATTTCGGGAAGCTTCGTCACATCGTCGGCCTGACGACCCCTGGTCTCGTCTTTGCCGCCGATGGCGATCTCTTCGGCCGCGCGATCGAGGTGACGATCGCGGCTAATGTCGAGATCGCGGTGCGGCGCAATCCGCTCAAGGCGCGCGCGACGACGCTCCTGTCCGATTTGCTTGCGACATCAGCCGATCCGGCGATCGATGCGGCGCACGAAACCATCGGCTCCGACACGGTGGCGAAGATCCTCTTCACCTCGGGCTCGACCGGCATGCCGAAAGGCGTGATCAACACGCAGCGGATGCTGTGTTCCAATCAGGAGCAGCTCCGGACGCATTTCGCCTATTTCCGCGACGAGCCGCCGATCATCCTCGACTGGTCGCCATGGAATCACACCGCCGGCGGCAATCACAATTTCAACATGGTGCTCTACAACGGCGGCACCTTTTATATCGACGACGGCCGCCCCGTGCCCGGTGCGATCGAAGCGACGGTGCGCAATCTGCGCGAAGTCTCGCCGACCTGGTATTTCAACGTGCCGCGCGGCTACGACGCGCTCATTCCGTTTCTGCGGCAGGACGAGGTTCTGCGCCGCAGCTTCTTCAAGGATCTGCGCATCCTCTATTACGCCGCGGCTAGCATGGCGCAGCATGTTTGGGACGCGCTCGATGAGATCGCGAGCGCGACCTATGGCGAGCGTATCCTCATGCTGACCGGGCTCGGCTCGACCGAGACCGCGCCTTTCGCGCTCTCCGCCGGCAAGGGCATGAGCGCGGCGGGTCTCGTCGGATTGCCCACATCGGGCATCGAGCTGAAGCTCGTGCCGCGCGAGGGCAAGCTCGAAGCGCGCATCCGCGGGCCCAATGTCACGCCCGGTTATTGGCGCCAGCCGGAGCTGACCGCCGCGGCCTTCGACGAAGAGGGCTATTACAAGTTCGGCGATGCTTTGCGCTTTGCCGATCCGGGCGATGTAAGCAAAGGGCTGATCTTCGACGGTCGCGTGGCGGAGGATTTCAAGCTGGCGAGCGGCACTTGGGTCAATGTCGGCCCGCTGCGCGCCAGCTTCATCGATCATTTCGCGCCGCTGGTCCAGGACGTCGTGATCGCCGGGCTCGGCCGCAACGAGGTTGCCGCGCTGGTCTTTGCCGATCGCACTGCCTGCCAGCGTCTCTGCCCGGCGGTTGCATCCAACACGCCGGTGGGCGAGCTCTTCGTGCAACCGCAGCTACGGGCCGCTTTTGCGGAGCGCCTCGCGAGCCTCGCCGCGCGCAGCACCGGCAGCTCCAACCGGATCGCGGCGCTGCTGCTGCTCGAAGAGCCTCCATCGCTCGATCAAGGCGAAATGACGGATAAAGGATCGATCAACCAGCGCGCTGTGCTGAGCCATCGCGCCGATCTGGTGGAGGAGCTTTATGCCCAACCGCCATCGCCGCGCGTGATCCGCCCCGCGGCGGAGCGGTGATTGCGGCTTCCTTGACGGCCGCCGGGCCCGGGGTTCAGTATCGTTATAAAGCATATCGTTCGGTTACCGAGGGGAGCGGAGCCGGCGAATAATCTAAGGGAGGTGGCGAATGGGCTTCGCATTCTGGAAGGCGGCCGCAGCCGCTGCATTTCTGGCCCTCGCAGGGGGGCTTGTCGCGCCGCAACAGGCATCGGCACAATTCTCCGACAACAAGATCAAGATCGGCGTGCTCGACGATTTCTCGGGGCAGTACTGCGTCGATGACTGCATGAATCCGGTCCGGGCGGTGAAGCTCGCGATCGAGGATTTCGGCGGCAAGATCGGCGATGCGTCGCTCGAAGTCATCTACGCCGATCACCAGAACAAGCCCGATGTCGGCGCCGCGATCGCAAATAAATGGTATGACATCGAGCAGGTCGACGTGATCGTCGACGTCGTCAATTCGGCCGTCGCCTTCGCCGTGCAAGAGATCGCGCGCAACAAAG
>DATNGE010000062.1:0-17587 GCA_035606035.1 Allostellaceae bacterium | reverse complement strand
GGCCGCTCAAGTTCGAGGAATGGGAGTTCATGCGGCCGCAATCGATCTTCGTCTCGGCGACGCCGGGACCGTGGGAAATGGAGCGCACCGGCGGCGTGTTTGTCGAACAAGTCGTGCGCCCGACTGGGCTCGTCGATCCGGCGCCGATCGTGCGCCCGGTCGAGAACCAAGTCGACGATCTGATGGCCGAATGCCGCGACGCCGCCAAGAAAGGCCAGCGCGTGCTCGTCACCACCCTGACCAAGAAAATGGCCGAGGCGCTGACCGAATATTTCCACGAGAACGGCATCCGCGTGCGCTACATGCATTCCGATGTCGACACGCTGGAGCGCATCGAGATCATCCGCGATTTGCGCTTGGGCGTGTTCGACGTGCTGGTCGGCATCAACCTCTTGCGCGAAGGCCTCGACATCCCGGAATGCGCCCTGGTCGCGATCCTCGACGCCGACAAGGAAGGCTATCTGCGCTCGCGTACCGCGCTGATCCAGACCATCGGCCGCGCCGCGCGCAATCTCGACGGCCGCGTCATCCTCTACGCCGACACCATGACCCAGAGCATGAAGCAGGCGCTGGACGAGACGATGCGCCGGCGCGAGAAGCAGCAGGCCTATAACGCCGCCAACGGCATCACCCCGGAAAGCATCAAGCGCGGCATCGCCGATATCCTCGACAGCGTCTATGAAAGCGATCACGTCACCGTCGATCTCGGCGAGAGCGAGCAGGCGCATTACCAGGGCTCGAATCTCAAAGCCGTGATCGCCGATCTCGAGAAGCAGATGCGCCAGGCTGCCGCCGATCTCGAATTCGAGGAAGCGGCGCGCTTGCGCGACGAGATCAAGCGGCTCGAGGAATACGATCTCGGGCTCGGCGGCGCGCTGAGCGCGCAGTCAGCGGCGCCGCGCACCGGCAACGGCGCGCCGACCCCCGGCGTGCGCGGCCCCTCGATCGGCGGCCGCGCCGGCACCTCGGCCAAGGAAATCGCCAAACGCAAGGCGCGGCAACGCTTCCATCGCGATCGGCGCGGCGGATGAGCGACGCTGTGTGGCATTCCCCCCTCCCCACCCTCTCCCTCAAGGGGGGAGGGGGAATTGTTGAGACGCATCGCGTCCACCTCAGCATCACGCACGCTCGCATGACACACTCCCCCTCCCCCCTTGAGGAGGAGGCGCAACCCGTTCACGCGCTCTTCGCGCGTGAACTCGAAGGGGCCAACCGCGAAGAGCGGTTGGCCGGGTTGCGGGAGGGGAGTGAGACGTGAAAGGCGCGGCGCTCGTCACGGGGGCGGGCAAGCGGATCGGCCGCGCCATCGCCCTCGCCCTTGCCGAGGATGGCTACGACATCGCGGTGCATTACGGCGCCTCGCAAGCGGATGCGGCGGCCGTGGTCGCGGCGGTCGAAGCAAAAGGCCGGCGCGCCGTGGCGTTGGCCGCCGATCTGACGCGCGAGACCGAGACACAGACGCTGATCGGCGCCGCCGCCAAGGCGCTCGGCCCGGTCACCGGCCTCGTCAACAACGCGTCGCTCTTCGAGCGCGACGAAGCCCTGACCGTCACGCGCGCGAGCTGGGACGCGCATCTCGAGACCAATCTGCGCGCGCCTTTCGTGCTGATGCAGGAATTCGCGCGCCTGCTGCCGCCCGACCGGTCGGGCGCGATCGTCAACATCCTCGACGAGCGGGTGTGGAATCTCACGCCGCATTTCGTCTCCTACACGCTGAGCAAGACCGGGCTCTGGACGTTGACGCAGGTGATGGCGATGGCGCTCGCGCCGCGCATCCGCGTCAACGGGATCGGGCCGGGCCCGACGCTTCCCAGCCCGCGCCAGAGCGCCGAGCAATTCGCGCGGCAGCAGGCGAGCGTGCCGCTGCGGCACGGCGCGACACCGGAAGAGATCGCCGCTGCCGTCTGCTTCATCCTCGCGAGCGGCGCCATGACCGGACAGATGATCGCGCTCGATGGTGGGCAGCATCTCGGCTGGGCGCAGCCGGGCGGGGCGCCACAAACCGAGTGACAGGATTAAGGCAAGCGCAGATCGGAGATTGAGAAGCAGAGCTAACCTTGTGAAAGGCGATGATATTTGTCCGCAAGTGCCCCGTGGAGACCGGGTCCGGCAAGTTGTTCACACCCTCGCTTCGGCACGGCGAACGAGTGCGATTTTGTGGCGGAATTGTGATCTGTTGCAGCGATGTGACGGCTTGTCATAATTGAGCTAAACGAAATCAATAAGATAGCGGAAATGCTCAAAATTTGTGCAACCGCGACAAATTGGCGTAACCATGCGGTGGCTGATGCCTGCGGACGCGCTTCTCAACAGAGTTATCCACCCGAATCGTGGATAGCCCAAAAAGCAAGGGAAAAATTGGCAGATCGTTCGATTGGACGAAAAATGACGCCGAGACCGACAGATCGATGATCGACGATCCGGAATCCGTGACCCCGCCGGCGGAAGACGAGACGGCGGAAGACGAGGACATCGCGCCGCCGACCGGGCAGATCGCGCAAGGCATCGCGGTGATCCGCGAGGTGGCGCGGACCTTGCCGCCTTCGCCGGGCGTTTATCGCATGCTCAATGCCAAGGGCGACCCGCTCTATGTCGGCAAGGCGAGCAACCTCAAGAACCGGGTCACCAACTACACTCATATCGGCAATCTGCCGAACCGGCTGCGGCGTATGGTGGCCGAGACGCGCGCGATGGAAGTGGTCATCACCCACACCGAGGTCGAAGCGCTGCTGCTCGAGTGCAATCTCATCAAGCGCTTCATGCCGCGCTACAATGTGCTGCTCCGCGACGACAAGTCGTTTCCCTATATCCATCTGACCGCGCATGAATTCCCGAAGCTCACCAAGCATCGCGGCGCGACCGGTGAGCCGGGCGATTATTTCGGCCCCTTCGCCTCGGCTGGTGCCGTCACCCGGACCCTGATCGCGCTGCAGAAGGCGTTTCTCCTGCGCTCTTGCACCGACAGTTATTACGCGACGCGGACGCGGCCCTGCCTGCTCTACCAGATCAAGCGCTGCAGCGCGCCCTGTGTCGGCCGGATCGATCAGGAGGGCTACGCGAAGCTGGTCGAGGATGCGCGCTCCTTCCTGAAGGGCCGCAGCCAAGATGTGCAGGCGCGGCTCGCCGCCAGCATGACGGATAAATCGGAGGCGATGGATTACGAAGGCGCGGCGCTGCTGCGCGACCGGATCCGCTCGCTCACCCAGGTGCAGGGACGGCAGGACATCAATGTCCAAGGCATGGGCGATGCCGACGTCATCGCGGGCCATCAGGCCGGGCCGCACAGCTCGGTCCAGGTCTTCTTCTTCCGCGGCGGCCAGAATTGGGGCAACCGCGCCTATTTCCCGAGCCACACCCAGGAAACGAGCCTGCCCGACATGCTGGCCGCGTTCATCGGCCAGTTCTACGCCAACCGCACTGCGCCGCCCTGCGTCTTCGTCAATGAGATGCCGTCCGAGGCGGCGCTCATCACCGAGGCGCTCTCGAGCCGCGCCGGGCGCAAGGTCGAGCTCAGCGCGCCGCAGCGCGGCGACAAGAAGAAGCTGGTCGAGCATGCGCTGATCAATGCGCGCGAAGCGCTGGCGCGGCGGCTGGCCGAAGGCGCGGCGCAGGCCAAGCTGCTCCAAGGCGTCGCCGATGTCTTCGGTCTCGATTCACCGCCCGGCCGCATCGAGGTCTATGACAACAGCCATATCCAGGGCGCGCACGCCGTCGGCGCGATGATCGTCGCCGGGCCGCAGGGCTTCATCAAGAACGCGTATCGCAAATTCAACATCAAATCCGAAGAGATCACCCCCGGCGACGATTTCGGCATGATGCGCGAGGTGCTGACCAGGCGTTTCGCTCGCGCCATCAAGGAAGATCCCGACCGCGACCGCGGCACCTGGCCCGATCTGGTGCTGATCGATGGCGGCCAGGGCCAGCTCTCGGCGACGCTCAAAGTGCTCGCCGATCTCGGGATCGACGATCTCGCCGTGGTCGGCGTCGCCAAAGGGCCGGATCGCAACGCCGGGCGCGAGCGTTTCTTCCGTGAGGGTGAAGAGCCGCTGAGCCTCGAGCCGAAAGACCCCGTGCTGTACTACCTGCAACGATTGCGCGATGAAGCCCATCGTTTCGCCATCGGCGCCCACCGCCAGAAGCGGGCGATGGCGATCACCGGCTCGCCGCTCGACGAAATCGCCGGCATCGGCGCCAAACGCAAGAAGGCGCTGCTGCATCATTTCGGCTCGGCGCGCGGCGTCGCCGGCGCCGGTCTTACCGATCTCGAGCGGGTCGAAGGAATCAGTAAAACCGTCGCAAAAAAGGTTTATGACCATTTTCATGCCGAAGGCTAAAATCGCGTCCTGCCGATGCTGACCACCCTGCCCAATTTGCTGACCCTGTCGCGGATCATCGCGGTTCCGCTCGTGGTCGCGACCTTCTATGTAGATCCGACGGTCGGGCCGTGGGCGGGCTGCATCATCTTCGCCCTGGCGGGCTTCACCGACTGGCTCGACGGCCGCCTCGCCCGCGCGTGGCAGCAGCAATCCGCCTGGGGCCAGTTCCTCGACCCGATCGCCGACAAGGTGCTGGTCGCGGCGACCCTGCTGATGCTGACCGCGACGTTGCGGATCGCCGATTGGGCGGTGCTGCCCGCGGTCGTCATCCTGGCGCGCGAGATCCTGGTCTCGGGCCTGCGCGAGCATCTCGCCGAGATTCGCGTGAAAGTGCCGGTGAGCAACCTCGCCAAATGGAAGACGGCGGTGCAGATGATCGCGATCGGCGTGCTGCTGGTCGGCGATGCCGCGCCGGAGATCCTGCACGCGAAATTCCTCGGCGAAGGCCTGCTCTGGATCGCCGCCGCCCTCACCCTGGTCACCGGCTATCAATATTTCCGCGCCGGTGTCGTGCATGTGAGCGTCGAAGAGGACCGCCGGCAGCAGCAGGCGCAAAATATCAAAGCTGGCGCGATGAAAGCCGCCAAGCCGAGCCAAGCCACCTAGTCGCGGATGCGTGTTTTTGGTCTCGCCGGGTGGAGCGGCAGCGGCAAGACGACCTTGATGACGCAATTGCTGCCGGCGCTGATCCAGCGCGGCGTCAGCGTCTCGACCATCAAGCATGCGCATCACGCTTTCGATGTCGACCAGCCGGGCAAGGACAGCTATCGCCACCGCGAAGCCGGCGCGACCGAGGTGATGATCTCGTCCGAGCGGCGCTGGGCGCTGATGCATGAGCTGCGCGGCGCCGCCGAGCCCGCGCTCGAGCAGCTGCTGCGCCATATGTCGCCGGTCGATCTCGTCCTCGTCGAAGGCTTCAAGCGCGTGGCGATGCCGAAGCTCGAGATCTACCGCGCCGCGCTCGGCAAGCCGCTGCTCGCGAAGGATGACAGCGAGATCATCGCCATCGCCTCCGATCTCCCCGTGGCCGGAATCGGACAGCTGCCGCGTTTCGCGCTCGACGATGTCGGCACGATCGCCGATTTCATCATCCATCATCTCCGGCTCGCAGGGCAGGACCGTGGCGCAGCTCAGTGACGATTGCTTCGCCTTCGGCGGCGAGCTGATGTCCGCAGCCGCCGCGCTGGCGCTGCTCAAGGAAAAGCTTGTCCCTGTCGCCGAAGCCGAGCGCGTCGCGCTGAAAGACGCCGCCGGCCGCATCCTCGCCGAGCCGCTGGTCGCGACGCGCGACGTGCCGCCGGCCGACAATGTCGCGGTCGACGGCTATGCCGTGCGCTTTTCCGATCTCGTCTCCGGCGGCGAGACCGTGCTGCCGATCGCCGGCCGCGCCACCGCCGGTCATCCGCTGCGCGCGGACGCGCCGGCGCAGAGCGCGATCCGCGTCTTCACCGGCGCGCTGCTGCCGCAAGGCACCGACACGGTGCTGATGCAGGAGGACTGCAAGGTCGTGAACGGCGCGGTGACGATCCCCGCCGGCATCAAGCGCGGCGCCAATTGCCGTGAGGCCGGCGAGGACATCAAGGCGGGAACTTTGGTACTCGCAGCCGGAAGACGGCTGCGGGCCCAGGAAATTGGCCTCGCCGCTTCGCTCGGCCTCACCTCGCTCGCGGTCTATCGCCCGCTGCGCGTCGCGCTGTTCTCGACCGGCGATGAGCTGCGCGAACCCGGCGACGGGCTGTCGCTCGGCGCGATCTACGACGCCAACCGCTACACCTTGCAGGCGCTGCTGCAAGGTCTCGGCGCGCAGGTTTCGGATCTCGGCATCGTCGCCGACAAGCCCGACACCACGCGCGCCGCACTCGCCGACGCGGCGCAAGCGCATGATCTGGTGCTCACCTCCGGCGGCGTTTCAACGGGCGAGGAGGATCACGTCAAAGCCGCGGTCGAGGCGCTCGGCAAGCTGCATTTCTGGCGCCTCGCGATCAAGCCGGGGCGGCCGGTGGCGATGGGGCAGATCGGCCGCGTGCCTTTCGTCGGCCTGCCCGGCAATCCGGTCGCGGTGATGGTGACGTTCTTCCTCTTGGCGCGGCCGCTGATGCTTCTGCTCGCCGGGGCCCACGACCCCGGCCCCAAGCTCTATCGTGTGCGCGCCGGCTTCGATTACAAGAAGCGGCCGAACCGCACCGAATATGTCCGCGCGCGGCTGGTGCGCGACGGCGATGGCGGCTGGATCGCCGAGAAATTCGCGCGCGACGGCGCCGGCATCCTGACCTCGATGGTCGAAAGCGACGGCCTCGCGGAGATCGCCGAAGGCGTCACCAAGCTCGAGCCCGGCATGCCGGTCGATTTTTTGCCGTTCAGCGAAGTGATTCCTTAGATCGCGCGGTATCACCCCCCACCCAACCCTCCCCCTCAAGGGGGGAGGGGCGATGGATTGTCGGCATCTCACTTTAGGGCCAGCATTGAAGGAGATGGTTCCGCGTCCCACCCCCTCCCCCCTCCAGGGGGAGGGTTGGGGTGGGGGGCGTCGCCGCACTACATTAGCCTCATGAAACTCCTCTATTTCGCCTGGCTGCGGCAAAAGATCGGCACGGCGGAGGAATCGCTCGATCCGCCGGGCAGCATCGCGACCGTGGCGCAGCTTATCGATTGGCTGAAGACGCGCGGGCCGAACTACGTCGATGCGCTCACCAACACCAAGCTCGTGCGCGTCGCGGTCAATCGCGAATACGTCACCTACGACCATCGCCTCAAACCCGGGGACGAGATCGCGCTCTTCCCGCCGGTCACCGGAGGCTGAGGGAATGATCCGCGTCCAGCGCGAGGATTTTGATCCCGGGGCGGAGATCGCGGCGCTGATGCGCGGCCGCAACGATATCGGCGGCGTCACCTCTTTCATCGGCCTCGTGCGCGACATGGCGGGCGGCGACAAGATCCAAGCGATGACGCTCGAGCATTATCCCGGCATGACCGAGCAGCAGCTTGCCGCGATCGAGGCGGAGGCGAAAAAGCGCTGGCCGCTCGACGCAGTGCTCATCGTCCATCGCTACGGCGAGCTCAAGCCGGGCGACCGCATCGTGCTGGTCGTGACCGCGTCCTCGCATCGCGACGCGGCCTTCGATGCCTGCCGCTTCCTGATCGATTGGCTGAAGACGAAAGCGCCGTTCTGGAAGATGGAAGAGACCAGCACCGGCCCGCGCTGGGTCGAGGCGAAAGACAGCGACGACGAAGCCGCCGCAAGGTGGCGCAAAGAGTAGCGCGCACAAACATCAACATCGTCATCCCCGCGCAAGCGGGAATCCAGGAACAGCAACGCCAGTAAGACTGGATCCCCGCTTTCGCGGGGATGACGCTTATCTATGTTTCGTCAGGTGGCGTTGGCGCGAACAACGCGTCACTTTGCGCCGACGGTTTCTGGCTGGCGCACGAGCTTGTCGAAATCCGCCGCGAGCTGTTTGCTCATCGGCCCGACCGTGAAATGGTGGTCGCCGATCTGCGTCACGGGCGTCACTTCGGCGGCGGTGCCGGTGACGAAGACTTCCTGCGCCTTGGCGAGCTCGTCCGGCATGATGGCGCGCTCGATCACTTTGATCTGCCGCGCCTTGGCGAGCCCCATCACGGCGCGGCGGGTGATGCCGTCGAGGAAGCAATCGGGTGTCGGCGTGTGCAGCACGCCGTCGATGCCGAGGAAAATGTTCGCGCCCGTCGCCTCGGCGATCTGGCCGCGCCAATCGAGCATCAGCGCGTCGTTGAAGCCTGCCGCCTCGGCCTCATGCTTGGAGAGCGTGCAGATCATGTAAAGGCCGGCGCATTTCGCCGCGGTCGGCGCGGTGTTGGGCGCGGGCCGCGCCCATTTCGACCACGCCATGCGGATGCCTTTGGAGCGCGCCTCGGGCGTGAAATAGGCTTTCCAATCGTCCCACACGGCGATCGCGAGATGAATCTTGGTGAGCTGGGCCGAGACGCCCATCTGCTCGGCGCCGCGCCAGGCAATTGGGCGGACATAGCCGTCCTGGATGCCGGACGCGCGGACGGTCTCGTTCGAGGCAGCCTCGATCTGCTCCAGGGTCCAGGGAATCTCGAAGCCCAGGATCCGCGCCGAGTCGATCAGGCGCTGGCTGTGCTCGCGCAGGCGGAAGATGCGGCCGCCGTAAATCCGCTCGCCTTCGAAAACGCTGCTGCCGTAATGCAACGCATGGGTGAGGATATGGACATTGGCGTCGCGCCACTTCACCAGCTTGCCATCGAACCAGATGGTGCCGTCGCGATCGTCGAATGGTCTTGTCGCTGTCGCCATGTTCCCGCGTTTCCTTCGCCCTGCCCGCTCTAGGGGCCTTCACGCGCCTTGCCGAACATGTAACAACCCTGCTAAAAATATGTCAACATGTCTGACGTAAAAGCCATCGATACCTTGCCGAGCTCGCATGAGGACGAGCTGCGCCAGGGCATTGAGCTTTTGTTCTACGCCTATCGCGATTTCACCGCCGAGCCCGATGCGATTCTGTCGCGCTATGGCTTCGGCCGCGCGCATCATCGCGTGATCTATTTCGTCGGCCGCCACCCCCAGATGAGCGTGAGTGAGCTGCTGGGCATCCTGCGCATCACCAAGCAAAGCCTCGCGCGCGTGCTCGGCCAGCTCGTTCGCCAAGGCTTCATCGTCCAGCAAACCGGCAAGAGCGATCGCCGCCAGCGTTTGCTGCAGCTCACGCCGGCCGGCATCGAGCTCGAGCGCGAGCTCTCCGAGAACCAGCGTCAGCGCATCGAGCGCGCCTATGCCGAAGCCGGGCCGCAAGCTGTCGAAGGCTTCCGCAAGGTCATGCTGCAGGTGATCTCGAGCGATCTCGACCGCAGCCGCTTTCGGCGGGGCCGCTGACCCTGGCGTGGCGAGGATTGGGGGCGATCGCGCCACGGCGCGTTCCGGCCTTTTCCGGGATATAATGGCACCATGAACGGCGATCCCGCCGAAGCTCATCTTCTGGTCATCGACGATGATTCGCGGCTGCGAGATCTGCTGCGCCGCTATCTGGTCGAATCCGGCTTTCGCGTCACCACCGCCGGCGACGCCGCCGAAGCGCGTCTGAAGCTGCAGAGCATCGCCTTCGATCTGCTGATCGTCGATGTGATGATGCCGGGCGAGAGCGGCCTCGCTTTGACCGAGAGCCTCCGGCGGACGAGCGCTGTGCCGATTCTGCTACTGACCGCGATGGCCGAGACCGCGAGCCGCATCGACGGGCTGGAGCGCGGCGCCGACGATTACCTCACCAAGCCCTTCGAGCCGCGCGAGCTGGTGCTGCGCATCCGCAACATCCTGCAGCGGGTTGTACCGCCGGCGCCCGCCGCGCCCGTCGTCGAAGAGCTGCAATTGGGTGGCTTCCGCTTCGATCTGAAGCGCAACGCGCTCTATCGCGGCGGCGAGCCCGTGCATCTGACCGAGGCGGAGACGGCTCTGCTCGTCGCGCTGGCGCGCAAGCCGGGCGAGCCGGTGTCGCGCGAGGCGCTGTCGCTCGAGGCGCAATGCAGCGGCAATCTCCGCACTGTCGATGTGCAGATGACGCGGCTCCGCCGCAAGATCGAGCGCGATCCGAAATTCCCGCGCTATCTCCAGACCGTGCGTGGAACGGGTTATGTCCTCAAGCCCGATTGAGCCCGCGCAAAGGCGGCTGCCGCTCTTCCCGGCGGCGCCGGCGCCGGCGGGCGCGCTCGCCGACAGCCATCGCCGCTGGTTCAAGCGCGCGTTGCCGCGCTCGCTCTGGGGCCGCTCGCTGCTCATCATCGTGCTGCCCGTCGTGCTCCTCGAGCTGCTCGCGACGTGGTTCTTCTACGACCGCGTCTGGGACACGGTGGTGCGCCGCCTCTCGAGCGCAGTCGCAGGCGATATCGGCTTCACCCTTAACTCGCTGAACACCGCCGATAGTCGCGCCGAGCGCGACTATCTCCTCGCCCGCGCCGGCGACGTAACCGAACTCGTCTATGCCTTCCGCGAGGGCGAGAAACTGCCGGCCGGGCTGCAGCACACGACCGGCGGCAGCACCGAGGAGGCGCTTGCGCAAGGCATTGTCGAGCGCGTCGGCCGGCCATTCGAGATCGACGGCGATTTCGATCCGCGCGATCTCCTCGTCTCGATCGAAATGCCGAACGGCGTGATGCAGATCGCGGTGCCGAAAAAGCGCCTGTCGACGCCGACCGCCTCGCTTTTCATCCTGTGGATGATCGGCTCGTCGCTGGTGCTGCTGACCATCGCCTCGGTCTTCATGCGCAACCAAGTGCGCTCGCTGCAGCGTCTCGCCGTCGCCGCCGACCTGCTCGGCAAAGGCCGCGACGTGCCCAATTTCAAGCCCGAAGGCGCGACCGAGGTGCGCCAGGCGGCGCGTGCCTTCATCAAGATGCGCGACCGGCTGCAGCGCCAGATCACGCAGCGTACCGAGATGCTCGCCGGCGTGTCGCATGATCTGCGCACGCCGCTGACCCGCATGAAGCTCGCGCTCGAGCTGATGCCGGATGATCCCTCCGTCGCCGAGCTCAAATCCGACGTCGCGGCGATGCAGCGCATGGTGCAGGGCTATCTCGATTTCGCGCGCGGCGAAGGCGACGAGGCCGAGCGCGACAGCGACATCGTGCTGATGATCAGCGAGCTGATCTCCTCGGCGCAGCGCGGCGGGCCGCCGATTTTCGCCGCCTTGCCCGAGCATCACGTGCTGCCGCTCCGTCCCGACGCGACGCGGCGCTGCATCGGCAACCTCGTCAGCAATGCGCGGCGCTACGGCGCGCATGTCTGGATCACCGGCGTCGCGGTGCGCGACGGCTTCGACGTCACCGTCGATGACGACGGGCCGGGAATTCCGCCTGAACAGCGCGACAGCGTATTCCGCCCGTTCTATCGCCTCGATGCGGCGCGCAATCCCAATACCGGCGGGCTCGGCCTCGGCCTCACCATCGCGCGCGATCTCGCGCGTGGTCAAGGCGGCGAGGTAACGCTCGAGGATTCGCCGCAAGGCGGGCTGCGCGTCCGCTTGCATCTGCCGAGCTGATCCATTCCCTATCGCCGCTTCGCCCGGAGGACGCTAGCATCCGCGTCATGGAGCTTCGCTTCATCGGCAGCGGCGACGCCTTCGGCAGCGGCGGGCGGTTCAACACCTGCTTCCTCGTCAGCGCGGCGCACGGGCGTTTTCTCATCGATTGCGGCGCTTCGAGCCTCGTCGCGCTGAAACAGGCGGCGATCGATCCCGCCAGCATCGACGCGGTCGTCGTCAGCCATCTGCATGGCGATCATTTCGGCGGCTTGCCGTTTCTGCTGCTCGACGCGCGGCTGATGTCACGGCGCGCGAAGCCGCTGCTGCTCTGCGGACCGCCCGGCCTCGAAGAGCGTTTGCGCGCGGCGCAGGAAGCGCTGTTCCCGGGATCCTCGGAGCGCCCATTGGGGTTTGCGCTCGAGCATCGCGCGCTCCACGCCGGCGCACGCTGCGATGCCGGCCCTTTCGCGGTGACGCCGTTCCGCGCCGTCCATGAGGCCGGCGCGCCGTGTTATTCGCTGCGCATCGAATGCGAGGGCAAGGTCATCGCCTATTCCGGCGACACCGAATGGAATGACGAGCTCGCCGCCGCAGCGCGCGGCGCCGATCTCTTCATCTGCGAGTGTTCAAGCTGGGAACGGCCGCTGCAGGGCCATATCGACTACCGGACGCTGGCGCCGCGGCTCGCTTCGCTGGCCGCAAAACGCATCGTCCTCACGCATATGAACCCCGATATGCTCGAACGCCGTTCCATGCTCGCGCATGAAACGGCGTCCGACGGGATGGTCGTGATCCTCTAATCACCGGCCGCGAAGCGGCGGCGACGACTGACCGAGTTAGGCGGCCTTGGCCGCGACGTCCTTCAGCTCTTCGAAGCTCTCGGTGAAGCGCTTGGTCAGCACCTCGAAGGCCTCGACATTCGCCTTCGTGACGAGGGCGCCGAGCTCTTTGGCGGTGGCGATGTTCTTCTCGAAGGTCGCTTTCGCGATCTCGGCATTCTTCGCGATCCGCTCTTGCGGGGCGACGGGCTGGCTCAGCTCCTTGAAGAAGTCCGGAGCGCGCTCGAAAGCCTCGCGGGCCAGCTCGACCTGACGGCGGGCGAGAGCCTGCACGCCCTCGATGGCGAGCTGATTGGCCTGGGTGAAGGCTTCGACATTCTTGCGCTGGCTCGCCATCACGGCCTCAACGTTGAAGCCGGGAAACGAGAAGGCGGAAAACGCTTTAGTCACATCGTAATCGAGAAAAGATTTGTTACCGTTGATCATCGTTCCATCCTTGGGGGCTAGGGTTGCAGCAGCTATCCATGTTGCACTGCACAATGCCCAATATGGCAGCAGGCGCGAATCAGGTCAAGGGAGGACGGCGGAAAATTTTGCGGCGCACAACGCCTAAGCCGAAGCCCGCCGGGACCTGGCTGATACCACGGGACGTAGAGTGGAAAAGAGCGACTCGATCTGGCGGAGGCGCTTGTCGAGGGTCGCCATCGTGGTCCCGAGATCGCGACTATCGTCCCGAAAAAAGGCCGGCAGGACAGAAACATAGAGGGCGGCAACGAGGCGGCGGGCAAGGCGGCCCCGGCAGCCGGAGGCCGGCAGGCCGGCCGCCGTCAACGTCCACCCCATGGACCGGAGCAGGCCCGGCAGCATACCGAGCAGTGCCGGGCTGCCGACACTGTCGCGTAGGATGGCACGCAGCCCTGTGCGGTAAGGTCGCATGGCCTCAAACCGCCGCATGAGCACGTCGAACAGCCGGTCGCGTGGCGCATCGCCGCTCACGCTCCCGCCAGCCAGCATGGCCTCGTCGATCTGGCGTCGGAGCACCGCCAAAATCGCGGGTTTCGAGCGGGCGATGGCATAGGTTTCGGCAAGCGACAACCCGGCCGTCTCGGCGTTTTCGGCCATGCTGACCCGGCGCCAGCCCTGCTCGCTGGCGAGGCTGAGCGCGGCCGCGATCAGGCGCTCTCTGGGACTGCCGGATGGCTGTTTCGGCCGCTTGCGTGCCGCCATGCACTTCCTCTCCCGTCAGAAACAAAGATAGAGAGGCGGAGCCAAACCCGCAATGAAATGCCTAATCGCCCGCTAGTCAGCGAGTTCGCGCGAGCGTGCCGTCGCCGCCGCGATCGCCTGGCGCATTAGCGCCGCGAGGCCGTCCTGGGCCATCAGGATTTTGAGTGCGGCTTCCGTCGTGCCACCCGGCGAGGTGACGTTGCGGCGCAGCTGCGCCGCATCCTCCGACGAAAGCCGCGCCAGCTCCCCCGAGCCGGAAACCGTCGCCCGCGCGAGCTGCATTGCGAGCTCGGCGGGCAAACCCGCCGCGATGCCCGCGTCGGCGAGGCATTCGATGAGCAGGAAAACATAAGCGGGACCGCTGCCCGAGACCGCGGTCACCGGATCGAGCAGCTTCTCTTCCTTGACCCAGGCAACCTCGCCGACCGCGCCGAGCAGGCGGCCGCAGAGCGCGCGCTGCGTTGGCGCGACGCGCGGATTGGCGCAAGCCACCGCGATGCCGCGCGCGATCGCCGCCGGCGTGTTCGGCATGGCGCGCACGACCGCAGCTTCGTCGCCGAGGATGGACGCGAAGAAGCGCAGCGTTTTGCCAGCGACGATCGAGAGAAACACCGTGTCCCCATCGGCGAAGCGGCGATAGGCGGACAGCGCGTCGGAGAGCGATTGCGGCTTCACCGCGAGCACGATCACGGCGGGCGCAAAGCGCTGCGGCAGAGAGTCGGACGAAACATAGCGTTTGATGCCGGTCGGCAGCTTGATGGGCTGCGGCTCGACCACCGCGAGCGGCTGGTTGAGGCGCTTCTTCTTCCAGCCGGCGAGCAAGGCGCCGCCCATCTTGCCGCAACCGACAAGCAGGATACCGCGCCTCGAATTGGTCACGCCTCGCCGACCGGATCGATCATCGCCGCCGCGATCGCTTCCTTGGCGCTCTTGCCGGCCCAGACCACGAGCTGGAAAGCCGGGAAGAAGCGCTCGCATTCGCTGATCGAGATGTCGACCAGGTCTTCGATCTGCTCGACGCTGGCGCCGAATACGCCGCGCAGCAGCACGCCTTGGCGAAAGGACGGCGAATCATCGCCCTCGGCGAGATCGAAATGCCCGAGCCACAAGCGCTCATTCACGGCCGCAAGCAATTCATAGACCGGGCCGCGGCGGCCGCGCGGCACCTTCATCTCAAAGCCGCAGGAGTAGTGCAGCGCGCTCATCTCGCGCTGCCAGACGAATAGCAGGCGGTAATCGCACCAGCGGCCCGAGATCTCGACGACCATTTCTTCATCGCTCGAGCGGTCATGCGGCCATTCATTGGCCTGCACGATCTCCTCCACGAGATCGATCGGGTTGGCTGAGGCGGCCTTGGTCTCGAGCGACAAGGCGGTCATCAAACACTCCTCGGCACCCGGCCCACCTATTGTAGGTGACACCCCCCGGGACCACTAGGAGGAGGCTGCCAAAAGCGGGAGTCGCACGCAACAGAGAAACGCCGCACGACGCGAAAAAGCGTGGGAAAAGACGAGGCTAGCGGCTTTTTTTGCCAGGGCTGCCGCGCCGCGCCCGGCGCGACGCGGTTGCCCGGGCCGGTGTCGCCGGCGATTTGCTCGCCGGCGGAGGATTTCCCCGCGAGCCGCCTAATTTCGCCTCGAGTGCGGCGACGCGCTTCTCGAGCGCTTCTTGCACCGCGCGGGCCTTGGCGGCCATCGCCTTCACCGCGTCGTACTCCTCGCGGGTCACGAGGTTCATGCGGCCGAGCACCCGCTCGAACTGCTCTTTCATGCGGGTCTCGACTTCGTCGCGCATGCCGGTGAAGGCGCCGAGGGCGCCGGTGGCGACGCGCGCGAGATCGTCGAGCAAGCGGTTTTGCGTCTGCATCTCAGGTCAGGTGCTTAACACAGAAGTCGCGCAGACAGAAGATGGCAGGAAAGGGGGATTCGCCTATAACCACGGCCATGATTCTCGTCACCGGCGGCGCCGGCTTTATCGGCTCGAATTTGGTCGCGGCGCTGGAAGAGCGCGGCCTCAGCGACATCGTCGTCTGCGATCGGCTCGGCAGCGACGAGAAGTGGCGCAATCTCGGCAAGCGCGAGCTCGCGGCTCTGATCGCACCCGAGGCACTGAAAGATTTCCTCGCCGCCCAGCCGCGCGGCCTCGATGCGATCTTCCATCTCGGTGCCTCCTCCTCGACCACCGAGACCGACGCCGATTTCATCATCGCCAACAATTTCGCGCTGTCGCAGATGCTCTGGGAGTGGTGCTCGGCGACCGGCACGCGCTTCATCTACGCCTCCTCGGCCGCGACCTATGGCGATGGCAGCGCCGGTTTCGACGATGACGGCACACCGGCGGGCCTTGCCAAGCTTCGACCGCTTAACGCCTATGGCTGGTCGAAGCAGCTTTTCGATCGCCGCGTGGCGCGGCTGATCGAGCGCGGCGCGCCGCATCCGCCGCAATGGGCCGGCCTCAAATTCTTCAACGTCTATGGCCCCAACGAATATCACAAGGGCCGCCAACAGAGCGTCGCCGCGCAGATCTTTCCACGCGCTCAGGCCGGCGTGGCCTGCCACCTCTTCCGCTCGCATCGCGACGGCATTCCGGATGGCGGGCAGAAGCGCGATTTCGTCTATGTCCGCGACAGCGTCGCCGAGATGCTGTTCCTCTACGACCATCCGGAGGTGAGCGGCCTTTTCAACGCCGGCAGCGGCCAGGCGCGCAGCTTCGCCGATCTCGCCGCTGCCGTTTACCGCGCGCTCGGCAGCGAGCCGCGCATCCATTACATCGACACGCCGGTCGAGATTCGCGACAAGTATCAGTATTTCACCGAGGCAAGGATGGAACGAATTCGCGCTGCCGGCTTTACCGCTCCGCCCACCGCGCTCGAGGACGGCGTGCGCGATTACGTGCAGAACTTCCTTGCCGGCCCCGATCCTTATCGCTGAATCCTATCGCTGATGCTGGCCATCCCGTTTCCTGATTTCAATCCGGTCGCCGTCGCCATCGGACCGTTCGCGATCCGCTGGTACGCCCTCGCCTATATCGTCGGGCTGCTGATCGGCTGGCGCTACTGCCTCTGGCTGGCGAAGCGCCCGCCTGCGGTCGCCTCGCCCGCCGCGATCGACGATTTCCTCGTCTGGGCGACGCTCGGCGTCGTGCTCGGCGGCCGGCTCGGCTATGTGCTGTTCTACAAGCCCGGTTTCTACTTCGAGAACCCCAGCGAAATCATCGCGCTCTGGCATGGCGGCATGTCCTTCCATGGCGGCGCGCTCGGCGTGCTGGCGGCGCTCGTCCTGTTCTGTCGCCAGCGCGGCCTGTCGTTGCTCGCTTTCTCCGACATCATCACCGCCGCCGTGCCGATCGGGATTTTCTTCGGCCGGGTCGCGAATTTCGTCAACGGCGAGCTCTGGGGCCGGCCGACCGACGTGCCGTGGGGCGTGATCTTCCCCGGCGCCGGCGTCGTGCCGCGCCACCCGAGCGAGCTCTACGAGGCCGGCACCGAAGGCCTCATCCTCTTCCTCATCCTCTTCTATATCGTGCGCTTCACCGCCGCGCGCGAGAAGCCCGGCCTCGTCACCGGCATCTTCCTCATCGGCTATGCCTGCGCCCGCATCTTCTGCGAATTCTTCCGCGAGCCCGACGAGTTCCTCGGCTTCCTGTGGTTCGGCGCGACCATGGGCCAGCTGCTGTCGATCCCGGTCTTCCTCCTCGGCGCCTGGGTGGCGTGGCGCGCGAAGCCCGAGACGTGAGCGGCGCGACCAGCGACGAATTCGCGGCGCGGCTCATCGCGCGCATCCGCGCTGCCGGCCCGATCTCGATCACCGAATACATGCGCGAATGCAACGCGCATTACTACGCGACGCGCGATCCCTTCGGCGCGGCCGGCGATTTCACCACCGCGCCGGAGATCAGCCAGGTCTTCGGCGAGCTGATCGGCGCTTGGTGCGCCGATTACTGGCAGCGCATGGGCGCGCCCAATCCCGTGCTGCTCGTCGAACTCGGTCCCGGCCGCGGCACGCTGATGGCCGATGCCCTGGGCGCGACCAAGCGCGTGCCCGGCTTCCACAACGCGCTGAAGCTGCATCTCATCGAACAGAGCCCGGTTCTGCGCCGGATGCAGCAAGAAAAGCTGGCGGCATATGCGCCACAATTCCACGACACCATGACGCGCCTGCCGCCGGTGCCGGGGCCGATGCTGGTGATCGCCAAC
>DATNGE010000061.1:0-37768 GCA_035606035.1 Allostellaceae bacterium | reverse complement strand
CCGTGCGCGCCGCGATCGGGTAGAGCGAGAAGCCATGGCGGCCGTACAGCACCTCGTCGCCGGGCCCGGCATAGGCGCTGGTCAGGAGATTGATCACGTCGTCGGAGCCGCCGCCGCAAACGATGCGTGCCGGGTCGATGCCGTGCCGCTTGCCGAGCGCTTCGCGCAGCGCCGTCGAATGGCCGTCGGGATAGCGGAAGATCTCGTCGGCATGCGCGTGATAGGCGGCGATCACCTTGGGACTCGGGCCGAGCGCGCTCTCGTTCGAGGCAAGCCGGATCGGTCGCTCAAAGCCGGGCGCTTTCGCCTCCCCGCCGACATAGGGAGCGATATCGAGAATGCCCGGCTGCGGGGCCGGACGCTGGGTGCTGGCCATGGGCCTTACCCTCACTCCCCGAGTTCGGCGGCGCTCAGCGGTCGGGCATAGCCGCCCAGCCAGGTAGAGCGCAAAACCCGATCGCCAAGGCTGGCGAGCGCGTCTTTCAAACGCGCATCATCGCTCGCGATCCACCCATCGAATTCGACGAGCGCCGCGGCGGCGCCATTTTCCCCGTCGGTCGCCGCGAGCACGCTCACCGCCCGACCGACATTACCGAACACCTTCAGCAAGCGGGTGCGGCTCAGATCATCCCCCAGCTCGATAACGTAGAGGCTGCGATCGGCGCCCGATTCCTCGGGTTCGAGCGCGGCGATCACGAAAGCGTCGCTCTCCTCGCTGCGCGCGTTTCCCTGCGCCGCGAAAGGCAGCCGGGCGATAATGCGCAGCACCGGTGCCTCGCCCGCAGCGAGAAAACGCCACCACGGCTCGACATCGCTGCGCCCTGGCACCGGCAGCACACCAAGTCCGGCGCGGCTATCGGCTACAGCGCGCAATACTTCACCGGTCGAGCGGAAGCCGCTCATCGCCGTCTGACTACCGTAATGGTCGCGCGCGAGATCCCACATCCCGGCGTTTTTATCAGGTGCGTAGACTGCGATCTGCAAATCGGCCTGAATGGCGAGCGAGCCGGCGAGCAGCTCGCGCCAAAGACGCACCAAAACTGGCTTGGGGAAAGCGCCCCGGTGCCGCGCCAACAAACGGCGCAGGATCTGCGCCTCACGGCCCGGCCGCAGCGGCGGCGTCGCATCCGCGCGTTTCAGCCGGCCGACGCTCTCGACCACCGCCGAGCGCTCCATCAGCACATCGTGCAGCGCATCGTCGAGTTCGTCGATGCGGCGGCGCAGATCGGCAAGCGTGGGCGAAGCGGTCGACATCTCGTCAAATACCGAAAAAGCGTGGGCGAGTCCGATACTTCGCCCCTGCCGTTAAAGCAAAGAAATCGTTGACAGGCTAGGCCCCTGCTCCCTAGCTATGCCGCGCTTTCTGGCAGGTTTCCACCGCTTTGAGCCAAATGACCACGGACGTGACATCGCCTGCATCCGTCGCGGGGCTTCTTGCCCCCGAATACGATCGGCCCGGCTATCGCCTGACGGTCGCGGAGCCGCTCGCGCTTGATTCCGGCCAGAGCCTCGCCCCGTATGCGATCGCATATCAGACCTATGGCAAGCTCAACGCCAACCGCTCGAACGCGATCCTGATCTGCCACGCGCTGACTGGCGACCAATATGTCGCCGAGCCCCACCCGGTCACCCGCAAGCCCGGTTGGTGGGACGTTCTCGCCGGGCCCGGCAAGGTGCTCGACACCGAGCGCTATTTCCTCATCTGCGCCAATGTGCTGGGCGGCTGCATGGGTTCGACCGGCCCGGCGGAAATCAATCCGGCGACCGGGCAGCCGTGGAACCTCGCCTTTCCCGTGATCACCATCGCCGACATGGTGCGCGCGCAGAAGCAACTCATCGACGCGCTCGGCATCGCGCAGCTTTTCGCCGTGATCGGCGGCTCGATGGGCGGCATGCAGGTGCTGCAATGGGCAGCCTCGTATCCGGAACGCGTCTTCGCCGCCGTCCCGATCGCGACTGCGGCGCGGCACTCGGCGCAGAACATCGCGTTCCACGAGGTCGGCCGCCAGGCGATCATGGCCGATGCCAATTGGTGCAACGGCGATTATCTCGCGCAGGGCGTCAGGCCCGAGCGCGGTCTCGCGGTGGCGCGCATGGCCGCGCATGTGACTTATCTTTCGGAGCAGGCGCTGCACCGCAAATTCGGCCGCAACCTGCAGAACCGGGAAGCGCTGACCTTCGGCTTCGATGCCGATTTCCAGGTCGAGAATTATCTGCGCCATCAGGGGATGACCTTCGTCGACCGGTTCGACGCGAATTCCTATCTATACATCACCCGCGCTTGCGATTATTTCGACCTCGCGGCCGAGCATGGCGGGGCGCTGGCGAACGCCTTCGCGGAAACCAAAACACGGTTCTGCTCGATCTCCTTCACCAGCGACTGGCTCTATCCAACCGCGGAGAATCGCCAGATCGTCCACGCGCTCAACGCCGCCGCCGCGAACGTCAGCTTCGTCGAGGTCGCGACGGATAAGGGCCACGACGCCTTCCTGCTCGACGAGCCGGAATTCCACGCGACCCTGAAAGGCTTCCTCGACGGCTGCGCCGAGCATCGCGGCCTGCTTCGGCGATGACTTCGCAGCGATGAGTCCCGACGCTGCGACTTTGGCTTCGGGCCGCTTGGCGCCGGCCACTTTGGAATTACGCGAAGACCTTCGCCTCGTCGCCGATATGATTCAGGCGGGATCGCGTGTGCTCGACGTCGGCTGCGGCAATGGCGAGCTGCTCTCCTATCTCGTCCATGCCAAATCGGTCGATGGCCGCGGCATGGAGCTGAGCCAGGGCGGCGTCAATTCCTGCGTGCGCAATGGCTTGTCGGTGATCCAGGGCGACGCCGACAATGATCTGCACGATTATCCATCACACGCTTTCGACTACATCGTGCTGAGCCAGACCTTGCAGGCGACGCGCAATCCGCGCGAGGTGCTGCATCATCTCGTGCGCATCGGCCGGCACGCGGTTGTCTCGATCCCGAATTTCGGCCATTGGCGCATGCGCATGCGCATCCTGATCGAGGGCCGCATGCCGCGCACGCCGGTGCTGCCGCATCACTGGTACGACACACCCAACATTCATCTTTGCACCATCCTCGATTTCATCGATCTCTGCGATGAGGAGCGTATCGCGGTCGAGCGCAGCGTCACGCTCGACGAGCAGGGCCGCCCCTTTCGCCTCAATCCGCGCGGGCGGCTTGCCAATCTCATGGCCGCGCAGGGCCTTTTCTTGCTGCAAGGGCGGAGCTGAATTCAGGCGGACCGCTCGGAATACCATTCGACCAACGGGGGGATCCGATCATGAGACCGCTTAGCGCCGCCCTGACTTTCGTAGCAGCCTTGGGGATGACCCTCGCCTCGGCTGGAGCCGTCGAGTATCTCGCGCCCATAGACGTGCAACGCACTTACTCGTCCGGCGTCGTGACCCAAGGCGGCAAGACGGTCTGGCTCGCCGGGATGGGCGGGGTCACCGGCCCGGGCGGCAAGAAGAATGCCGATTTCGCCGGCCAGACGCGGCAGGTCTTTGACAACATCGCGGCGACGCTGAAAGAGGCCGGCGGCTCGCTCGAGAACGTCGTCACCATGACGGTGATGATCCGCGATCAATCCGACGGGCCGGAATTCCTCAAGCTGCGCGGCGAGTTCTTCAAGAAGAACTTCCCGGCGAGCATGCTGATCGTCGCGAAGGACTTCGCCAATCCGAATCTGCTGCTCGAGATCCAGGCGGTCGCGGTGATCGGCGACCAGGCCAAATAGCCGACTCCGAGCAGCTAGGCGGCTGCCGCCTTTCCTTTCGGCGTGTGCCTGCCGAGGAAGTCGAGCACGCGGTCATGGGCCGCGCTCAGATGCGCCGGCGCCTTCCATTGCCGCAGCATCTCGGCATGCGGCAGGAGCTCGGCGAGCGCCACGCCCGCATACGTCGGATGCGGCTTGTCGTCGCCCGGCATGACGAGGCTCGGCGTTTGGATCTTCGACACCGCCTCGCGCGGCATGCAGTAGACGAAGTCGTGGTCCCACATATTGCGCCCGAAGGCCGCGAGCGCCGCCTCGTCGAGCTCGGGCCGCCCGGCTTTCAGCTCCTTCGCCCAATCGGCGAACCCCTCCTGGAAATAAGTCGGAAATTCGAGATTGAGCCCGATCGGGTTCTGCAGCACCTGGGCGCTGATCCGCGCCGGCGCTGTTTGGCTCAGCATCAGGCAGAAGCTCGAGCCGATACAGCCGCCGAGCGTATGGCAGCGCGCGATGCCGAGGTGATCGACGAGCGCGAGCTGATCGGCGGCATAGGTCTGCCAGCCATGATCGGCAGCCACAGCGCCGCGCGATTTGCCGGCATTGCGCTGGTCCATCGCGATGACGCGATAATCCTTCGCCAGCACCTCCGTCCAATCGTTCCAGGCGCGCGGCGGCCCGCTCGCCGGCGAATGCCACATCGCCGTCTGCGAGCGCATGCCACCTGGCGCCAGGAGCAGCACCGGATAACCGCTGCCATATTCCTCGTAGTAGATCTCAGCGTCGGCACGTTTCAAAACCGGCATGCTTCCCTCCCGTTGCGCGGCCCGTCGCAATCTTGTCTCATAGGCCATCCTACTAGCGCGGCCAAGGATCGACAGGGGTGGGCGAATGAGCGATGCGGCAGCAGCTTCGGCACGAACGCCGGCCATGGCGCTCGGCTCGGCCTCCGCGCCGGGCGTTGTTGCCTGCGCGCTCTATCGCGACGGGGTGCGCCGGGACATGTCGATCGAGGAGGCCAGCGCGGCCGCTAAAGCCGGCGGAGGCATCGCCTGGATCGGTCTCTACGAACCGGATGAGGACATACTTTGCCGCATCCAGTCGCAATTCAACCTGCACGAGTTGCTGATCGAGGACGTGCATCAGGCCCATCAGCGCCCGAAGCTCGATTCCTACGGCGATGTCGTCTTCCTCGCTGTCCGCACGGCACAGCTCGCGCGCGACGAGCGCATCAATTTCGGCGAGACGCATCTCATCGCCGGCAGGGGCTTCATCATCTCCATCCGCCATGGCGCGTCCGCATCCTATACGCCGGTGCGCACCCGCTGCGAGCGCTCGCCCGAGCTGATGCGCATCGGCGAGCCCTTCGTGCTTTACGCCATCCTCGACTTCATTACGGACAATTATTTCCCCGTGCTCGATACAATCGAGGAAGAGCTCGAGGAGATCGAGAACGAGATTTTCGCCGCGACGCCCGCGAACGAGAAGATCGAGCGCATCTACCGCCTGCGCGTCGAGTTGCAGCGCATGCGCCAGGTCGTCGCGCCAATGCTGGAGATTTGCAACCGCCTCGGCCGGCACGATTTCTCGGCGACGGCGCAAGCGATCGTACCCTATCTGCACGATCTTCACGACCACGCGCAGCTCCTCAATGACGCGATCGCCGATTTGCGCGAACGGCTGGCCTCGGCCTTCGAAGCGAGCCTCCTGCTGGCTTCGGCGCGGCAGAACGACATCGTGAAGAAGCTCGCAGGCTGGGCCGCTATTCTCGCGGTCCCGACCGCCATCGCCGGGATCTACGGCATGAATTTCAAATTTATGCCCGAGCTCGAGTGGGATTTAGGCTATCCCGCGGTGATGCTGTTTATCTTGTCGCTCTGCACCCTCCTCTATTACCGCTTCAAGCGCTCGGGCTGGCTTTGAGCTAGGATAGGAGCGAGCAAAGTTTGTAGCGGGAGCCGCTTGTCATGCGGAGAGAAGATCATTTGCGCCTGGTCCGGGTCGGGCCCGGCACGCCGGCCGGCGAGCTGTTTCGCCGCTACTGGCAACCGGCAGCGCTCTCCTCGGAAGTGCCCGAGCGCGACGGAGCGCCGGTGCGCGTGCGACTCCTCGGCGAAGACCTGATCGCTTTTCGCGACACGCAAGGGCGTGTCGGGTTGGTCGACGCGTACTGCCCGCATCGCCGCGCGCCACTCTTCTTCGGCCGCAACGAGGAATGCGGGCTACGCTGCGTCTATCACGGCTGGAAATTCGATGCCGCCGGCAATTGTGTCGATCTGCCGAGCGAGCCGGCCGAAAGCCCGATGAAAAATGGCATCCGGATCAAATCCTACCCGACGGCCGAGCGCGGCGGCGTGGTCTGGGCCTATCTCGGCCCCAAAGCGCTGATGCCTTCCGAGCCCGATTACGAATGGACGCGCGTGCCCGAGACGCATCGCCACGTCTCGAAATCCTACCAAGCGTGCAACTATTTGCAGGGGCTGGAAGGCGGGCTCGACACCGCGCATGTCAGCTTCCTGCACAACAACAAGATCGGCGACCGGCGCAACCTCTATTCGCGCGACGGCGCGCCGAAGATCGACGTCGAGGAGACCGATTACGGCTATTACTACGTCTCGACGCGGAAGGTCGAAGCCGAGCGGCAGTGGGTCCGCGTCTACCAATACGCCATGCCGTTCCAGCAGATGCGGCCGAGCATGGTCAATAACGGACTGTCGTCCAATCGCGCCGTGCCGCGCGCCGACGGCCATCTCTGGGTGCCGATCGATGACGAGCAGACCAATGTCTACAACTGGTGTTACGGCGCCGACCAGACTTGCGCGCTCGATCCTGATGACGCCGAGCAGCTCGAGGTTATGTATGGCCGCGGCAAGAACGATTACATCCCCGGCACGTTCAAGCTGAAGGCCAATCTGGCGAACGATTATTTCATCGACCGCGCCGAGCAGAAGCATACGAGCTTCACCGGCATCAAGGGCATCAACACCCAGGACGTCGCGCTGCAGGAAGGCATGGGCGCGATCACCGATCGCACCGCGGAGCATCTCGGCACCTCGGACCGCGCCATCGCAGTGATGCGGCGCCTGCTCCTCGAAGCAGTGCGCGCGGTCGAGCGCGGCGAGAGCCCGCGCGGCAGCGATGCCGCGAGCTATCGCGGCATCCGGCCGCATGACGGGCTCGTCCCGGCCGGCACCGATTGGCGGCAAGCCTTCGCGGACGAGTTGAAGGCGAAGTGGTAACTTAGGCTATCGCCCCACCGGGCTCGGCGTGCCGGGCATCGGCAACAGCACGCGCCGCGCGCGCGGCTTCCGCACGGGAACCGGGCGCGTGTAAATCTCTTTTACCGCTTCGACCATCACGACGCCGGCGAAAGTCGTGAACCAACGCTCGCCGAGCCCCTCCCACGCCACGGCGGAGCGCAGCATCATGCGCGAGCGCGTCGGCGGCACATAAAGCGCCGCGCCGTTGCGCTCAGGGGTGAAGCTTTCCTCGCGCAAGAGCCGTGAGAGCTGGCCCGTCGTGTAAGGATGGCCTTGGCCAAAAGGCGTGTTGTCGATCCGCGCCCAGATGCCGCGGCGGTTGGGCAACACGGCCAGCAGCCGCCCGCCCCCGGCGAGCACGCGCCAAGCCTCTTTCAGCATCGGCCTGATCTGCTCGCTGAACTCGATGCCGTGGACCAGCAGCACGCGATCGACCGAGAAATCGCCAAGCGGCAGCTCGCTTTCATCGGTCAGCACGACGCGGTTCGGCCCTTCGGTCGGCCAATGCAGCACGCCCTGCGCCGCCGGCATCAGGGCAAGGACGCGCTCGGCCTCGCTGAGATACGGCCGGAGATAGGGGGTCGCATAGCCGAGGCCGAGCAAGCGCATGCCGGTGAGATCCGGCCAAAGCTGGCGGATGCGCCGCGCCACCATGCGCCGCGCCACCTGGCCGAGGCGGGTGCCATAAAATTCGCGCAATTCGACGACGTCGGCGAACATCGGGGGCTAGTGTAGCATGGGAGGGGTTAGCGAATTAGATTGTGCTTAAGCGTGTCCAAGGGAAGAGGAAGGCCACCATGTCCGAACTCGTCATCCGCCAGATTCCCGTGCTCAAGGACAATTACGTCTATCTCATTCATGAGCCGCAATCGCGCGCGACCGGCGTGGTCGACCCCAGCGTCGCGCCGCCGATCCTCGAAGCGGCGCAGCGCGAGGGCTGGCGCATCACGCATATCCTCAACACCCATCATCACAACGACCACACCGGCGGCAATCGCGAGATCAAGGAAGCGACGAAATGCATCATCGTCGGGCCGCGCGCCGACCGCGATCGCATCCCCGGCATCGATGTCGACGTCGCCGACGGCGAGACCTATGAGTTCGGCGCCGAGAAGGCGCGCGTCTTCGACGTGCCCGGCCACACCCGCGGCCATATCGCCTATCACTTCGCCGATTCGCACGCGCTCTTTTGCGGCGATACGCTCTTCATCATGGGCTGCGGTCGCGTCTTCGAGGGCACGCATGCGCAGATGTGGAACTCGCTCTCAAAGCTCAAATCGCTGCCGCCCGAGACGCGCGTCTATTGCGCGCATGAATATACGCAGGCCAACGCGCGTTTCGCGCTGACGGTCGAGCCGGAGAATCGCGATCTCGTCGCGCGCGCGGCAATGATCGACCAAATGCGGGCCCAGGGCCAATCGACGGTGCCAGGCACGCTTGCCGAGGAGTTCAAGACCAATCCCTTCCTTCGCGCCGATTTGCCGGCGCTGCAGCAGGCGGCAGGATCGCCCGGCGATCCGGTCGCGACCTTCGCCTCGATCCGCACCCGCAAGGACAAATTCTGAGGATTGCCGCCATGAAGCTGCGTCATTCGCCGACCTCCCCCTTCGTCCGCAAGGTGATGGTTTCCGCTTATGAATTGGCTCTTGCGGACAAGATCGAGCGCATCCCGACGCGCGTCGCACCGACGCAGCGCAACGACGACGTCGTGCGCGACAATCCGCTGGTGAAAATACCCGCGCTCGCCATCGATGACGGGATCGTCATCTATGATTCGCCGGTGATCTGCGAATACCTCGACACGCTTGCCGGCGGCGGCAAGCTCTTCCCGCGCGACGGCAAGCCACGCTGGCTGGCGCTGCGCCAGCAGGCGCTCGGCGACGGTATCCTCGATGCCAGCATCCTGGCGCGCTACGAGCAGCTTCGCCCGCGCGAATTCCAGTGGCAGGAATGGATCGATGCGCAAATGCGCAAGGTACGCGGCGCGCTCTCGGCGCTGGAGATGGAATGCGAAAGCGGCGATCTCGCCGCACCGGCGGAGAACGCGCCGGCATTAATCGGCCAGATCGCGATCGGCTGCGCGCTCGGCTATCTCGATTTCCGCTATCCGAACGAGATCTGGCGCGAGCGGCATCGCCGCCTCGCCGCTTGGTATGAGGGCTTTGCCCGGCGCCCCTCGATGGAGGAGACGGCGCCGAAAGAGGGATGATCGAGCGCGCCGGCCGGCCGCGCCCTCAATACATGTGCTGGCCGCCGTTGATCGACAGCGTCGAGCCCGTGACGAAGCCGCCCTCGTCGGAGACGAGGAAGAGCACGCCGCGCGCGATCTCTTCGGCATGGCCGAGGCGCCCGACCGGTATCCGCGCGACGATCTTCTCGAGGACGTTCGGCGGCACGGCACGGACCATATCCGTGTCAATATAGCCCGGCGCGATCGCGTTGACGGTGACGCCCTTGCCCGCGCCTTCCTGCGCCAGCGCCTTGGTGAAGCCGTGGATGCCGGATTTAGCCGCCGCGTAGTTCACCTGGCCGTATTGCCCGGCTTGGCCATTGATCGAACCGATATTGACGATGCGGCCGAAGCCGCGCTCGCGCATGCCCTCGATCACCAGCCGGCACATATTGAAGCAGGAAGTGAGATTGGTCGCGATCACTTCGCCCCATTGCTGCGGCGTCATGCGATGCAACACCGCATCGCGGGTAATGCCGGCATTGTTGACGAGGATATCGACGGGGCCGAGCTCGCGCTCGATCGCTTTCACGCCGCTGGCGCAAGAATCGTAGTTTGACACGTCGAAGCGGTAGCACTGGATGCCCGTCTCCGCGCTGCATTTCTTCGCCGCCTCGTCATTCCCGGCATAATTCGCCGCGACCTTGTACCCCGCCTTGTGCAAGCCCTCGGCAATCGAGCGACCGATGCCGCGTGTTCCGCCGGTGACGATTGCAACTCGAGCCATGAGCGCCTCCCTGCGCTACGAAAAATGGTCCTCCGCGCCCAATGCGCGGCGATGGTTATCGTTCCACGTCGGTCGTTAACGCTCCACGCACAGGGCAATGCCCATGCCGCCGCCGATGCAAAGCGTCGCCAGGCCCTTCTTCGCCTGGCGCTTCTGCATCTCATGCAGCAAGGTCACGAGCACGCGCGCGCCCGAGGCGCCGATGGGATGGCCGAGCGCGATCGCGCCGCCATTCACGTTGACCTTCGCTGGATCGAGATTGAGGTCCTTGGCGACGGCACAAGCCTGAGCGGCGAAAGCCTCGTTCGCCTCGATCAGATCGAGATCCTCGATCTTCCAACCGGCGCGCTTCAGCGCGAGGCGCGTCGCGGGAATGGGGCCGGAGCCCATGATCGCCGGATCGACGCCCGCCGTCGCCCAGGAGACGATGCGCGCTAGCGGCTTCACGCCGCGCTTATCGGCTTCGGCATCGCTCATCAGCACGACCGCCGCCGCGCCGTCATTGATTCCCGACGCATTTCCGGCCGTGACCGTGCCGTTCTTGTCGAAAGCGGGGCGGAGCTTGGCCAAAGTTTCGATGGTCGTGCCGTGCTTCGGATATTCATCCGTATCGACGACGACATCGCCTTTGCGTGTCGCGATCTTCACGGCCACGATCTCGTCCTTGAATCTGCCGGCCTTCTGCGCCGCTTCGGTGCGCGATTGCGACTGCGCCGCGAAAGCATCCTGCTGCTCGCGCGTGATCTGCCATTTCTGGGCGACGTTCTCGGCCGTGTTGCCCATGTGATAGCCGTTAAAAGCATCCCAGAGCCCGTCCTTGATCATCGTGTCGACCATCGCCGTATCGCCCATCTTGACGCCGTTGCGCAGATGCATCGCATGCGGCGCCTGGCTCATGCTTTCCTGGCCACCGGCGATGACAATCTGCTGATCGCCGAGCTTCAGCGCCTGATAGCCGAGCGCGACGGCGCGCAAGCCCGAGCCGCAGAGCTGGTTGATGCCGTACGCCGTCACCTCATAGGGAATGCCCGCGCCGACCGAGGCCTGGCGTGCGGGATTCTGTCCCTCGGCTGCCGTCAGTATCTGGCCGAGCACGACTTCCGAGACATCGCCTGGCGCCACATTGGCACGCTTCATCGCCTCGGCGATCGCGACCTCGCCCAGTTTATGCGCCGGCAGCGCGGCGAGCGTTCCGTTGAAGGCGCCGATCGGCGTCCGTGCGGCACCGGCGATGACGATCTCGCTCATGGAAAAGACCTCCTGAGACAGGGTTTTGTTTTGGTGATTGAGCATTAGATAGCGCGCCTTCGGGCGTTTGGGAACCACACGGGCGGACAGCTTTGCCGCCGTTTTCTCGCGAGCGCCGAGGCCGCAGACCCATCGCGGAAAGAGCGCAATTCCCTGCCCATACCCTTCGCCGATGTAATTCAGCGCCGCTTGCCGATGCTGCGCGAATTCGCCGCGATCGTCGGAACTCGCATGATCCCAGCCGCTTATACGCGCATACGCATCTCGTTAGTGCTTACCAAGCTCGTTTTCGGGAAACCCACAAACAAGAACGTCTCGCGTCCTGATGGCGCGAACGAATGCGAGGGCGCATCCAATGACACCCGAAGACAGTAAAGGCTCCGCCACGACAGAGCCGGAAGACGCCGATCTCCGCGGATTGGCCGATACGGCGACACACAGCGCACGTACTTTCGCCGAAGAAGGCAAGGAAAATACCGCGCGACAGATCGGCAGCGTCGCTTCGGCAATCCGCGGCGCGGCGCGCGAGCTCGAGGGGCAAATGCCGAAAGGGGCAGAGCTGGTTCGCAGCGCGGCGGCGAGCCTCGAAAGCGGCGCCGAGAAGCTGCGCCAGCGCAGCGTCGATGAATGGCTCGTGAGCATCAAACGCTTCGCGCATGACGAGCCGGCGGCGCTGTTCGGCGGTGCGATGCTCGCGGGCTTCGCCGTCTCGCGCTTTCTCAACAGCTCGCGGGCGCGCTCAAGCGCCGGCGGCAATCGGAGCTGAGGAGATCCTCATGGCAATACCGGGCCGTTCGCTTCCGGATATCTTTTCCGATCTCATCGCGCAATTCACCCGCCTTCTGCAAAAGGAAGGACAGCTCGCGCGCGCGGAAGTCTCCGAGAATATCGGCAAGGCCGCGACGGGGCTTGGCTTTGTCATCGGCGGGGCCGTGTTGCTCATTCCCGCGCTTGTCGTCCTGCTTGACGCTGCAGTTGCGGCGATCACGGAGCGCGGGCATCTCGCGCCCTATTGGTCCGCGCTCATCGTCGGCGGCGCCGTGCTGATCATCGGCCTCTTGCTCCTCGCCTTCGGCGCCAGCCGCTTGCGGCCGTCCAACATGATACCCGCGCGCACGATACAGCAACTCCAGCGCGACGCCTCCGTCGCCAAAAGCCAATTCGAGGAATCCCATGAATTACACCGAGCAGCTTGAGCGCGAGACCGAACGGACACGTGTGGAACTCGCGAACACGGTCGAAGAACTGCGTGAGCGGTTGACGCCCGGCGAAGTGCTGGATGAGGTCCTCGACTATGCGAGCGATGGCGAGGTCGGCGATTTTCTGCGCAATTTCCGGCGGCAAGTGATCGACAATCCGTTGCCCCTCGGCCTCATGGGCGTGAGCGTCGCGTGGCTGGTGGCGGCGAGCGCCTTCGGCAGACGCAATGGTCAGCGGATGCGCGCGGCGGGCACGGCGGCGGGCGATCGTCTCGCTCGCAGGACGGACGAATTCGCCGCGGATGCGCGCGAAACCGGGCGCGCCTTCGCCGACCGCGCCGATGACATGCGCATGCGCGCCGCCGGGCAGGCCCGCGATATCGCGGACCGGGCGACCGACCGGGCAAGCGACATAGCCGGACGCACAGTCGACCGCGCCAGCGATATGGCTGACCGGGCGAGCGACATGGCCGGGTATGCAGCCGACGGGGCCAGCGACATAGCCAGACGCGCAACCGATCGCGCGGGCGAAATGGCCGGATATGCCGCCGACCGTGCGAGCGAGATCGCCGGCCGTGCTGCCGACCAGGCCGGCACGATTGCCGGACAAGCTTCGGACCGGATGGCCAACGTTGCGGAGCAAGCGAATGCCGCGGCCGCCCGCGTCGGCGAGCGCATGCGCGGCGCCGCATCCGCTGCGGGCGCAAATCTCGCAGCCGCCGGCGACAACCTGACGGATGGCGTGCGGAGCAGTGCCAGGGCGATGGGCGACGCCGCGACCGGCATTGCGAAAAGTAGCCGGGGCGCGAGCCGCGCCCTTCTCGATTTCGGCCGCGAGCAACCGCTGATCGTCGCTGCGACGGGACTTGTCCTCGGTGCGATCATCGGCGCCTTACTGCCTTCGACTCAGCTCGAAGACGAGCTTGTCGGGGAGACCAGCGATGCGGCGAAAGAACGGCTGCGCGAAATGGCCGGCGAGCAATATGAGAAGGCGAAAGACGTCGCCGTGCGCACGACCGAAGCGGCACTCGAGGCGAGTGGCATTAGCGAATCGTCGTCTCACGACCATGCGAGCGGCGCGACAGATGCATCCTCTCACGAACATGAGGGCGCCGGGGTGCAGGAAGCGCACGAATTCGGGCCCGGTCCCGGTGTTCACAACGAGTCGGAGCAGGCGAGCGGCGGTCAATCGAACGCAACAGAGGAAGCGGAGCGCACGCATGCCGGCGGCCCTTGAAGCTGCCGCTTCCAAGCGCGAGGTCGACCGGACACACCGAGGGCGTTTCGCGCGCGTTGCCCTGGCAACGGCGTTCTTCGCATTGGGCTTAGGGCGCCGGCAGCGACGCCGCCCTCGCCGCTCGACTCCAGCCGCAGCGCTGCGGAGGCCGTCGAACCGCAAAGAACGGGTCGAGACTGCCGCACCCCCCGCACCACGCGGCTGGATCGAGACGGCGCGACTTGCGCTCGCTGATTTCTCACGTCACCGCATCGTCACCGAAGCCGCGGGGGTGACTTTCTATTCGTTGCTCGCAATTTTCCCCGCGGTCGCGGCGCTGGTGTCGCTCTACGGGCTGTTTGCCGATCCGGGAAAGATCGGCGCGCAGCTCGACAGCATGAGCAGCGTGCTTCCGGGAGGCGCCATCGATGTGGTTCGCGACCAGATGACCCGTCTGGCGCAACAGGACCACAGCAAGCTCGGCATTGGCCTGATCATCGGCCTGATCATCTCGCTGTGGAGCGCCAACGGCGGCACGAAGTCGCTGTTCGATTCCCTCAATGTCGTCTATGGCGAGCGAGAGCGGCGCAGCTTCATTAAACTCAACGCCATCTCCCTCGCCATGACCCTCGGCGGGATCGCCTTTGTGGTGATCGCGGCCGTCGCCGTGATCGTATTACCGAGCGCGCTCGGCTTCGCCAGCTTACCCGGCTTCATCGATATGGCGATTCGCATACTGCGCTGGCCGGCGCTCCTGATCCTCGTCGCCATCGGCCTTGCGCTGATCTATCGCTTCGGTCCCAATCGCCGCGACGTGCAGTGGCGCTGGATTACGGCGGGGAGCGCCTTTGCCGCGCTCGGCTGGCTCATCGCATCGCTCGCCTTCTCTTGGTACGCCGCGAATTTCGGGTCCTATAACGCGACCTACGGCTCACTCGGCGCGATCATCGGCTTCATGATGTGGATCTGGCTCTCCGCGATCGTTGTCCTCGCCGGCGCCGAGATTGATGCAACGATCGAAACTGGACGCGCTGGTAAGCCGTCAGCCGCGCGCTAGCAACCAGGCCGCGAGCGGCTCCCACACCGCGCTCGGCGCATCGCGAGCGACGATCATGCCGATATGGCCGAGGCGTGGTGTCCAGGTCTCGGCGTCCGGCAATTCATCGGCCAAGGCTGCCGCCGTGGCGGGCGGGACGATCCGGTCCTGCGCCGGCACAACAACCAAGGAGGGAATCTTCAGGTCGCGCGGCTCCATCCTCTTGCCTCCGACGCGCCACTGGCCGCGGCCCGGCCGATCCTCGCCATACCAGCCGCCGAGACATTCGCGCGCGACCGGGATGGCGAGCGGCACGCCGTCATTGAGCCAATCCTCGAGTGCGACGAAGCCCAGCGCGGCGGGGCTATCCTCGACCGTCGTGGCGAAGCGGGAGAATTTGCGCAGCACAAGCAGCGGGTCCTGGGCGGCAAAAAGCGCTTGCAGCACATCGACCGGCACTTCGCCGAGAGCGGCGTAGCTGCGCGCGATCGGCTCGGCGAGCACGCCCAAGAGCCGGGCCTGCTCCGCCCGCTCGGCATGGAAGCGCCATGGCGTCGCCAGCAATGCCAAGGCTGCAACGAGTTCGGGCCGGCGCGCCGCCAGCGCCAGGGCCAAGAGCCCGCCCATGCAATAGCCGAGGACCACCGGCGCCACCCCGCCCGCCGCTTGCCGCGCGGCTTCCGCCGCGGGCTCGAGCCGCTGCATGACGTAGTCGCCGACATCGAAGCGCCGCTCCTCCGGGCCCGGCGCACCCCAATCGACCAGCAGCGGACGCAGGCCCCGATCGGCGAGATAGCGCAGCAAGCTCTGCCTCGCCCCAAGATCGAGGATATAGGCGCGATTGATCAGCGACGGCACGACCAGCACCGGCGTTCCGCCGAGCGGCCGGTAATCGAGCAGCCGCGTCGTGCCCTCCTGCCAGAGCAGTGGCGGCTCGGCGAGATCGCGGCGATAGGGATGTTGGCGATAGCGCTCGACTCCCTCGAGGAAGAGCGTGGCGCGGCGCCTCAACTCCTCATCGAGCGCAGTCTCGAAAGAATCACTTTTTCGTGCGGCGCCGAGCGCGAGGCTGAGGCTTCCGCCTTGCAGCGCGAATTCCGGTCTCCAAGGCAGTAAGCCGCTTCTCAAGAGCGGCAAGGCGGCGCGCGAGCTCATCCACGCGCCGGTCGCGTTGGCCAGGTGCAGCGCCAGCGGCCTGGGGCCCTGCCGCGGAGGAACGGGGCGCAGAGAAGATGCTGGCATCGTCATCCTGAGGGCGCTGTTGTGGCGGCCACCCGACAGGAACCAGCGCCTGCAGCAGCCTTGCGGTGCTTTCGGCGAGCGCAGGGTCGGCGGCCATGGCGGTCAGCTGATCCTGCCACAGATCGACGTAACGCCGGGCAAGCGCGGCAAGATCGGGCGATTCCGCCATGGCCGCGAGTATACCGGCGCGCCCGATCACGGCGCTAGAGCCAAGGGCCGCAACAGGCTATGCTGGCTTTGTCACGCGTCAGGGGAAGTTGCCGCAATGTCCGACACGAGTGGCGCCGAAACGCCGCCGATCGTCATCAAGAAATACGCCAATCGCCGGCTCTACAACACCGCGACGTCCAGCTATGTGACGCTCGACGATCTCGCTCGGATGGTCAAAGCGCACACCGATTTCGTCGTCTACGACGCGAAGACCGGCGAAGACATCACGCGCGCCGTGCTCACCCAGATCATCGTCGAAGAAGAAGGCAAAGGCGGGCAGAATCTCCTGCCGATCAGCTTCCTGCGCCAGCTCATCGGCCTCTATGGCGACAGCATGCAGTGGCTGGTGCCGCGCTATCTCGAGCACGCGATGTCCACCTTCAACCGGAATCAGGAGCAGATGCGTAAAAGCCTGCAGGATGCGTTCGGCGGGCTCTTCCCTTTCGGCTCGCTTGAGCAGATGGGCAAGCAGAACCTCGCGCTTTTCGAGCAGACGATGAAGATGTTCTCGCCCTTTGGACAGACGGGCGCGGCCGACAAAACGAGCGAGAAGGCGAAAGAGCCGCCCTCGGAAGCATCGCTCTCGGAACTGCAAAAGCAAATCAACGACCTGCAGCAGCAGGTCCAAGCCTACGGCAAAAAGGAAAAAGGCGAAGGCTGAAACCGCGCCGCTGCCAGCCGTTTATTTCGGCAGCCGCGCCATCAGCAGATCGGGCACGCCGATCGGCAGCTCGACGGTCGCGGTCTGCGCTCCCGCCGTCAGGTCCTTGACGCTTTCCCGGACGTGATAGGCAAGCATCGTCGTCGTGACATAGTTGCGATTGTGGTCGCGCCATTCGCCGTCGAAGCCCTCGATAAGGACATGCGTGAACGCGCCGTTACGCCAGAGATCGGATTCGCCCGACGGCTTCTCGGCGGTCGTCGCCGCATAGACGATGATGCCCTTGGGCAGCTTCTCGATGCGATTGACAAGCGCATCGACATCGGTCGCGAGACCGCCCCGCGGCCCGGCGACGGCGGCGGCATAACACGTATCGATGAAGAGGATCGAATAGCCCGGCGCGTTCTTCAGCGCAGCCATCAACTCGGTATTCGGCAGCGCCGTCGTCGCGAGCTTGTCGAGATCGGCATCGTGCGGCAGATAATAATACGTTCCGACATCCTCGTTGAAGCCATGGCCGGCGAGATAGAGCATGGTGATGTCATCGGGCCCTGATTGCTGATCGAGCCAGGCAAGGCCGGCGCGCACATTTTCAAGGGTCGCTTCCTCGTTGATCAGGATTCTCTTGTCGACCGCGGTGAACGCCTTGCCGGTCTGCTGCTCGACCGCTTGAAGAAAATCGTTCGCGTCCTTGGCCGCATAGCCGAGTGTTGGGATCTCGCGATCCGCATATTTACCGACGCCGACCGCGAGCAGATGCACTTTGTGCGGCACCTCGCCCGGGTCGGTGCGCTCGCCTTCCCAGGTGACAGCAAGCTTGGCCGGCTCGCTGGCGCCGAATTCGTTCTCCGCGAACAGCACGATCGCGGTGTCGTGTTGCGGCAGCGGGAAAACCAAATCCGCGCTGCCGGCGCCGTCAGCGCCGAGCGCGGGCGCGGCAAACGGGCCGAGCAGATGCCCGTCGACCCGCGCGGTGATGTCCTTGATCGGCGCACCCGATGGCGAGCGCACGCGGTAGCCGACGCGCAGCAGCTTGTCGGTCGTGACAATCATCTGCTGCGGCGAGGTGATATCGATCACCGGCGGCAGCATTTGGGTGACGGTCTTGCTCGCGGCCCCCTTCCCGCTTTCGGCCGCGGCGGCCTTGAGCGCTTTCGCTTCATCGCCCAGAGCCAGCGTCTTGGTGACGATATCCGGCCGCAGATATTGATCCCCGAAACGGCCCACCGGAAAGAAATCACCGACCTGCTCACGGCTGCGATTGACTTGCCAGCCGATCAGACCATCGCCGTCGGTCGACGCCATGTAGTAGCCGGACGGCGTCCACGCGACCCAACGACGCCCGTCGGGGTGCGGAAAAAGCGCCAGCAATTCGCGGCCGGTATCGAGCGCGTACCAGCGCAACGTGCCGTCGCCGAGCGCGGCAACGGCGATGCGATTATCCGGCGTCGTCACGACGCCCCGCACATTCCCGAAAATATCGTGCGCCCATAAAACTTTGCCGCTCGGATCGTAGCGAATGAGCTGCCAGCTCGTGCCGAGCAACACGCCGGTGTCGCCCGTCAAAATCGTCATCGACAACGACTGATCGTGCAAGCGCATCGGCAGCGGCGCGTTGTTCAATGTCGGCGCGTAGCTCCACGACCAATCGCGGACATCGAGCTTTGGCGAATCGGTGATCGGATGGCTGAGCCCGGCGCTTGCCGATGCTTTGCCTTCCTCAAGCAGCCGCGTGGCCAGCGAAAAGTGCACGATGTGGCGACCGGCCGGCTCGAGCGCGAATTGCACCGCTGTCCCGTTGGCCGAAACGGCAAGCGCATCGCCCACATCGGTGAAGTCGGCGGTCGCCGGCGTCCGCTCGCGCAAGACCTGATCGTCGAAACCGAGCAAGCCGACGCCGCCGGTCTCGGTAGCGAAGAGAATGCCCTGTGGCGCGCCCGCCATGCGAATGATCCGGTCGGTCGTGCCGGCATTGTCAAATGGCCGGCCCTTGCCGCCATCGCTCCACCGACGCACCGCGAAGCGCTCGCCTTTCTCCCAGGTGCCGCCGGCATAAAGGAACTGGCCGTCGGGCGACCAGGCGACGCGCCAGAGCGCGCCGTTGTTCATGCCGCGCGCATCGGGACGGGGGAGCACCGAAAGATCAGCGGCCGAGAGCACGTCGATCGCCGGCTGCCACGCCGGATCGCTCCCTTCCGGTTCGGCATAACCTACCGCAACGCGGCTGCCGTCGGGCGAGACGGCGATGCCGTGCGGCTTGCGCCCTTCGGGCAGCGCCTGCGCTTTGATCAGGCGGAAATCCTGGTCGTAGAGACGCAGCTTGCCGTCGAGCGACGAGGTGACAAGCATGCCCGAGGGCTTGATAAAATCGAAGGCGATCGCGGAATCGCCGTACGCGGTATCGGTCCGATAAAGCGAAAAATCTACCATGCGATAGACGCGCAGGCCGCGGTCCTTGTTCGGGGCGGCCGCCTTCATCACCGCGATGATGTATTGCCCGTCGGGCGAAAAGCCGATCTGATTCACGCGCTGCGGCAAGTCGCAGACGGTGCGGCTAATATCCGCCGTTACCGTCGCGATGACGTAGAAACACCACGGGCCGCTCTCGCTTCCCCAAGCGCCCGTCCAGCCGCTGGTGACGAGCCATTTGCCGTCCGGTGAGTAGGCGACGGAATAGGCTTCCCCCTCCGTGCCGATACCCGCAGGCAAGCGGATGGTGCGCTGCAGATCGAGCCCGGGCAGTGACCAGAGCCGCAGCGTCGTGTCGTCGGACGCGCTCGCGACCTGCTGACCATCGGGCGACGCCGCGAGGCCGACGACAAGCGCCGTGTGCGTTCCTGTCTCGATGCGCAGGATCGGCTGATCCGTCGCCGGCGTCTGGGCACGCGCCGGCCCGACCGGCGCAATGGCAAGCAGCAATAGGGCGGCAACGGCGGCGCAATCGCGGCAAACCCGATAGAGCGGATCAAGCACCCCCGGCATCCCCCAAAGCGGCAGCGGCCTCAGCATAATCGCCCCGCACCGACCGCGGCAACGCCGTGCCCGGCCGCGCATCCGCGTGACAAGCAAAATGCCGGGCCGTCTCGGTGCGCCTGCCAGGCGCAGCAGTCACTGGCGTTCGAACGAGGGTCAGATCGATTGCCGTCGCTTGCGCGGGTCCGACACGACAGAGGTAGCGACCGAGCGCGGCGAGATCCGCTTGGCTCAGGATCTCGACGCGCGAGAAATATTTCTGCCAAAAGGAATGCGCGAAGACGACTCGCCCGCCGGCGTAGCTGCTGACGAACGGCATCGCGGCCGTGACATCGTTTGTCGTGCCATCTTTATGTCGTGCATCGAACCGAAACGACCAGTTCCAGTGTGTCGGTCCGGGTGCGAACAATGCCCAAGACTGGCGTACCTGCGCGAGCGAGACGATCTCGTCCGCGCGCGCCGCCAAACCCGCTGGCGGCGCGTAGATTTCTTCCGGCATCTGATCGGTGAAAGGCCGGCCGAGGCTCAAGAGATTCGAAGCGAGGGCAAGCGCCATCAACATGCCGTTGAGCGCGACGACGATGGGGCCGGGCGGTTGATCGCTACGGAACGGCAACAGCCAGCGAGTTACCGTGCCAAGCGCGCGCCGGTTGCGGCCGATCAAATCGTAGCTGCGGGCTGCCGTCACACGCAGCCCGCCCCAATCGCTGATCCAACCAAGCGGTGCCGTCAGAGCACTTTGGCGCAGCACATAGGCAACGCCCCGCCATTTGAGACGTGTGGCCCCGTCCGGCGCCCGCACGACCCATGAGTTGTGTTCGATCAGTAAGCTTTGCGCGGTCGAGTCGGACGAGGCCGGGAGTACCGCGACGTTCGGCGCCAACAGAAATTCGCGGAACAGCAGACAGACCTTTTCGCAAAAGCCGCAACCGGACTCATAGTAAAGGATCATTCGCCCGAGCCGCTCGCGGCGCCGGCGCAAGGCGATCTCGATCCAGCGATCAGGCACCAGCAGGATGAGCATGATGAGGCAGAGATAGGGGAAGCCGCCGATGCTCAAAAACAAGAGAAAAGAGAGATGCATCGCGGCCGAGCCGGTGAGCGCGACCGCACGCGTGAGCTCGTTGCGCCACGGGCTGTAGATCAGGTAGGGGAATGAAAGCTGAAACGCGATCACGAGATAGTTCACCGCGACCAGAAGCGCCGGTAACTCGGCGACGAAATACAGCCCGGCCGGCATCGCGCCGAAGAGTGTGTCTTGCAGCACGCTGCTCAGTGCCGTGCCATCGCGCCATGGCGCACCTTCGAGCTTGAAAAGGCCGGAAAAGAAATAGAGCGAGCTGAGCTGCAAGCGCATTGCAAAAAACGGCAGTGCCGGCCAGGCGCGGCGCCGCGCCTCGCGATCGAGCGCGGCGTCGATGCTCCAATAGCGGTTGATCGGCAAGAACAGGCACCACAGCAATAACAGCCGCGCAAGGACTTCAGCGCCGGAAATGACATAGGGATTGCGCCAAAAGAGATAGCCGTTGCACAGCAAGACGAGGCCGCAGGCCCAACGCGTGCGATAGCCAAGCGCGAGCACGATCAGGCTCGCCGGATACAGCACCAAGACGATCTGCGAAAAGCCGACGGTCTCCAGCGCCCGCAGCAGCGGCAAGAGGACCGCAGCCGCGAGTTCGCCGTCGTCTTTGACGGCCGCAAGCGGCAACAGACCATCCGGACCGTAGAAATCTCCGGAATACGGCAACACAAACGCGCACTGCACGAGCAGATAAGCCGCAAAGCACAAGCGGAATAGGCTTAGCGCCTGGAAATTGGGCGTGTATTCGAGATCGTTCAATCGCAGCATAGAATGCCGCCCCAGGATCAGGGTGTGCAGGCCATCTCTACCGCGATGCGTGGTAGGACGGTAGACCGTCTGTGGGGATGTGGACGGGCGCCGGTTACGTATGATATCAGCAGAGCCCGTTGTTTCTGGCTCTTTTTTATTCCAACGACTCGGGGGTCCATATGTCACGCAAGCTTGTATTTGCGATCCTACTGGCGCTCGGCGTCTTTGCCGCATCGAGCGTCGCCGTCATTTCCTCGACAACGCCGACCTTCGCTGCCGATACGGGAAACGACAACAGCTAAATCGCCCATGCGCTCGGCTCGCGAGCGTTGATGAAGCAAGAGGCCTGCCACGCGCAGTAGGATGGCAGACCTTCGTTGGGGATGTGGACGGGAACCGGTTGCTTATGATATCAGCGAGCCGGTTGTTTGTGGCTTCGCTTTGCAATCCAACCACTTTTTGGGGGTTCATCATGTCGTCAAGACTTATATTCGCGATTATGCTGGCACTTGGAGTGTTTGCCGCATCGGGTATCTCGATGATTTCCGTGGCAACGCCGACTTACGCTGGCGAATCGACAGGAAACGACAACTAATCGAGTATCGCCCGGTATACCAGCGGTGATCGTTCAGAAAGGCCCTGCCGCATCGCGGCAGGGCCTTCGTTTTGGAGAAGAGCCGACCGCCATGCGTGGTCGGACCGCTGTCTTAAAAGCGGATTAGCCTTTGCTCCCGGCGACCAGCGGTGACGCCGCTGCAGGCACGAGCCACGGCTTCTCGAGCGTCGGCTTGCCAAAATAATAGCCTTGCAGGAACCCGACGCCCTCGCGGCGGAGGATGTCGGCTTCCTCGGCGGTCTCAACCATTTCCGCGACGGTCTGAAGACCGAGCGTGCTGGCGAGGCCGACGAGATGGCGCAAAAAGACCTGATTGTCTTCGCTCTGCGTCAGGTTGCGCACGAACGAGCCATCGATCTTCACGGTGTCGACGGCGAGCGCCTGCAGGTGGCGCAGCGAGGTGAAGCCGGCGCCAAAATCGTCGAGCGCCACGCGACAGCCGAGGTCGCGCAATGCCGCAACGAAACGCGCCGATTCCTCGAGATCATGGAGCGCTGCGGTCTCGGTGATCTCGACCAGGACGCGGCGCGCGATCTCGGGCTTGTCTTTCAGCATCGCCGTGACCGCGCGCAACCAGGCGCGGTCGGTCGCGGTGAGCCCCGAGATGTTTATGCCAAGGCAGAAGCCCGGATGCGACGCGATCTGCTCGACCGCCGTCTCCAGCACATAACGATCGATCACGCGGATGAAGCCCATCTGCTCGATCGCCGCGACGAAAGCGCCGGCGGCGACCGTGCGGCCGTCCTCGCCGATCATGCGCAAAAGGCATTCGTAATAATCGACTTCGCCGGTCGCGCTCGAGACCACCGGCTGATACGCAAGCGGCAGGCGATTTTCCTTCAGCGCGCGCTGCACCTGCTCGCCGAGTGCCATGCCAACGCGGTGACGCCGGCGCTGCTCTTCCGAGAGGCGGTAGGGGACGAAGCAATCGCGACCGGCGCGCTTGGCTTCCGACAGGGCGGATTCGGCACGGGTCATCACCTCATACGAAGTCTTGGCCTGATCCGGGAAAATCGCGCTGCCGATCGATACCGTCGCGTAAATCGGGCCGGCGGCGGTTTCGATCGGGCTGCGGCTTACGGTGGCGAGGATCTTTTCGGCCGCGGCGCTGACCTGCGCTTCGGCGCAATGCGCGAGGATGACGCCGAAACGATCGCCGCCGACGCGGCCGACGACGTCGCTGACGCGCAAGCAACGATCGAGGCGGCGACCGATCTCGATCAGGATCTGATCGGCGTTGTCGTAGCCGAAAGCGTCGTTGATGGTCGCCAGCTTGTCGATGCCGATCGCGAGATAGGCGCCCGAGTTCCCGGCGCGAGAACTCGCGGCGAGCTGATGATCGAGCACCTCGCGCAGCCGCTTCTTGTTGAAGTGGCCGGTGAGATCGTCGTAATTCGCCAATAACTCGAGCCGCTGCTCTTGGGTTTTGCGGCTGGTAACGAGGCGCACCACGCCGCGCAGCCGTTTGGGCCGGCCGACATGGTCGAGCTCCGCGGTGCCGCGGTCATGCAGCCAGCCGAAGCTGCCGCCTTGCAACCGCACGCGATATTCGCAGTCGAAGGTCTGCCCGCGCGCGTAATGCGCATGGAGCTGTTGCTGGCGCTGCAGCAGGTCATCGGGATTGATTCGTTCGGCGAAGGCTTGGCCGGTCGCGATGGCGATCTCCGCATCGAAGCCGAGCATCTGCAACGAGCCGTGCCAAGTCATGGCATCGCTCTCGATGTCCCAGACATAGGCGACATCGCCCGCGGACGCGAGCGCGGCGAGAACATCGCTCAAGTCCGTTTTCACATCGACGCTCGGGGCGGTCGCCGTGCCGGTGGATTTCTTCGTCAAATCGGCCATGCCAAATGGGTGCTACGCACGAAAGCGACGCGTACACGAGAGTAGCGACCCAGGACTTGACGAATGATTAAACCGAGTTTCCCTTAACCTTACCGCGAGCCAAATGCCCCAGAAATGCCTTAAGTCGCGGGCGTGTGGGCTTGCAGGAAGGGCAAAACCGCCTGATTGAACTCGCGCGGCACGACTTGGGGAAAATCGTGCCCGCCTTGTGGAAAAAATTTGGCCTCGGCGCCCGGGATGCGCCGCGCCAGCTCTTCCGAGAAATAGGCCGGGGTAATCACGTCGTCCTGCGCCCCAAGGACGAGGGTCGGGGTGCGGATCCTGCCGAGATCGGCGGTGCGGTCGAAGGCCATGATCGCATCGATCCGGCTGGCGATCGTGTCCGGGGACGGGAAATTCGCGAGATGCTGGGCCTCGATCTGGCGCAGCTTCTCGTTATTTGCAGCGATATAAGACGCCGGATAAAGGAACAGCGTGTTCGCCTGGATGTAGGAGGACGGGCCGAGCCGCGACAGCAGATCCTTGCGCAAAGCGAAGAAGCGGCGGAAATAGGCGTCCGGTTTCGTCCAGCCCGCGACGATGACCACGCTGGCGACGCGATGTGCATGCTCGATGGCGAGAACCTGCGCGGCGGCGCCGCCGGCCGAGTGGCCGACGATATGCGCCTTGGCGACGCCGAGCGCGTCGAGCAACGCCACCGCATCGGCGGCGAGACGCTCGATCACATTGCTCGCGCATTTGAGATCGCTTTGCCCGACGCCGCGATGATCATAGGTGATCGCGGTGTAGCTGCGCGCGAAACTCGGCACTTGATCGCGCCAGAAATTCGCATAGCCGGCGAGCCCAGTGATGAAGAGCACGGGAAAGCCTTCGCCTTCCCGCTCATAATAAAGCTCGCAATCGCCGATCGATATCCGCGGCATGGATGGTTTTCGCGGTGTCCGCTGCAACAAGTTGCCGCTCGTTAACACCACCGCTCCGCCGCTGTCAATCAAAGGGCACGGTCGGAACGACGCTCAGCTATGCGTTTTCCGCTGCCCGTTCCGGCGGGACGCGGGAATCACATCGCATCGAGTGCAGACCAGAGGCCGGCGGCGAGCGCGACCGCCGCCCCCGCGATCAGCCGCGCAAGCTCCGCGCCTGCGCCCAAAATAAGCCACAGAGCGAACGTACACACAATGATCGCCACGACGCCGAGACGCGTGCGGGACTCCAAATTTCCGATCATCGCTTACGCTATCGCCCGACGCATAGCAGGGTCAAATGGCGGCACCCTTGCCAAAGAGACAGGATTTGTTATGAGTTCCGCATCGGGCAAACATAGCGAACAGCGCATGTCAGAAAAAACCGAAGCCGCGCGCGTCGTCGCGAAGCTGCTTTCCAAGCGTCGCACATCAATCAACGAAATTCCTGAGCTCATCGAGAATGTCGAGCGCGCATTGCAATCGCTCGACAGCAACGTCGGCAAGTCGATCAAGAAAGAGCCCGAGACAGCCGAGGCAAAACCCGCCGCGGAACCACGCGCCAAAGCCGCGAGCGGCCTGCGCAAACGACGTGAGGCGCATGTTGTCACGCCGGTCGCCGGGAAAGCCGTTGTGCCCGCACCTGTCGCCGAGCCGAGCGAGATCAAACCGGCGCAACCGACTCTGCTGCGCCGCGCCGAGGTGATCCATGTCGCGCCAGTCGCCCCGGCGCCGACGGCGGCGCCGCCGACGAACGGTACGGTGCGCGGCGTCGTGCAATGGTTCGACACGCGCAGTGCGCGCGGCACGCTGCGCTTGCAGGGGATCAGCAGCGATTTGCCGATTGACGGCGATATCCTGACGGCGTCGGGCCTCACCCGCCTCTTCAAAGGGCAGGAGATCGAAGCGACGCTCGAGGACGGCGAGGAGACGCCGAAGATCACGGCGTTGCGCCTGCTCAACCTGGCGCCCAATTCCCCGGTGATGGGCGGCATGGTCCGCGACCGGCATGCCAAGCAGGTCGTCGTCGAATTGAAGCGCGAGGCGTTGAGCCGCGCCGCGGCGCGCGCCGAGGCCGAGCTGCTGCTGCCCTCGCGGCGCGCCAGGTAAGGAACCCGCTCCATGGCTGAGACCGCACTTATCGTCGGTACTGGTGCAGGTCTCAGCGCTTCGCTCGCACGGCTCTTCCATAAAGAAGGCATGCGCGTCGCCGTGGCGGCGCGACGGACGGACAAGCTCGCCGCCCTTTGCACCGAGACGAAGGCGCGCGCCTATGCGTGCGACGCCACCAAGCCAGCCGATGTCGAGAAGCTCTTTGCTTCTGTCGCGAGCGATCTCGCGACGCCCGATCTCGTTGTCTACAACCCGAGCGGGCGGGCGCGCGGCCCGATCGCCGAGCTCAAGCCCGACGAGGTGCAGAACGCGATCATGGTCGGCTGCTATGGCGGCTTCCTCGTCGGCCAGCAAGCCGCGCGGCTGATGCTGAAAGCCGGCCACGGCACGATCCTTTTCACGGGCGCTTCGGCCAGCGTCAAAGGCTTCGCGCTCTCGGCCGCCTTCGCGATGGGGAAATTCGGGCTGCGCGGCCTGACGCAAAGCATGGCGCGCGAGCTCGCACCGCAAAACATCCATGTCGCGCATTTCGTGATCGATGGCGGCATCCGCCAGCCCGGCGATACGCGCGGCCAGGATCGCGGCCCGGACGCACTCTTGGAACCGGACGCGATCGCGGCCAGCTATCTCGCCGTCCATCGCCAGCATCGCAGCGCTTGGACGGCCGAGATCGAGCTCCGGCCCTGGGTCGAAAAATACTGAGACATCCGTGACCGAGCCGGCGGTAGCTGCCCGCGCCGAAGAAAGCGCGGTTTTCGCACGCGGCGCGAGCCGGCCGTGGATCATGACCGCGGCGGTGATCTGCATTTTCATGGCCGCGATCGAAGGCACGGTCGTCGCGACGGCGATGCCGACCATCGTAAGCGAGCTCGGCGATTTCCAGCTCTTCACCTGGGTGTTCAGCACCTATTTTCTGACACAGTCGGTCTCGATCCCCTTGAGTGGCCGCTTCGCCGATCTCTTCGGCCGCAAGCCGCTCCTGTTCTTCGGCCTTGTCCTATTTCTCGCCGGCTCCGCGGCCTGCGGCCTCGCGCCCAACATGCTGACGCTCATCCTCTGCCGCATCGTGCAAGGCATCGGCGCAGGCTGCACGATGCCGGTCGCGCAAACCCTCATCTCCGACATCTATCCCCCGGCGGTGCGCGCGCGCATCCAAGGCTACCTCTCGAGCATCTGGGCGATCGCGGCGATTTGCGGCCCGTTGCTGGGCGCGCTCCTGGTAACTCATCTGAGCTGGCGTTGGGTGTTCTGGATCAACGTGCCGCTCGGCATCGCCGCTTTCGCGTTGCTCGCCGCCTTCCTCCATGAGCAGCGCTCCCGCCGCGAGCACCAGATCGACTATGTCGGCGCGGTGCTGCTGGTTTCAGGCATCGGCCTGCTGATGTTCGCGCTCAACCAGGCGACCTCCTTCGGCCTCGCCATATTCCTGGTATTGGTGACGATGGCCATCGCCCTGCTGGTGCTGCTCTATCGCCATGAGCAAGGCGCGGCCGAGCCGGTGATGCCGCTCCAGGTATGGCGCAATCCGATCGTCCTCGGCGGTACGATCGCCTGTTTCACCGTCGGCTCGATCACGATCGCTGCCTCGGCCTTTCTTCCGGCCTATGTGCAAGGCGTGATGGGCGAGACGCCGCTGATCGCCGGCTATGTCGTATCGATCACCTCGGTCACCTGGATGGTCGGCTCGGCGGCCGGCAGCCGCATCATGCTGCGCAGCTCCTATCGCGCCGCGACCGTGATCGGCAGTGCGATCGTGATCATCGGTGCGGGTTTCCTTATCACCTTGGAGCCCGGATACGGCCCGCTTTGGGCTGGTACCGGCACGGCACTGACCGGGCTCGGCATGGGACTGTTCCAGAACACGTTCTTTCTCGCCGCGCAAGCCGCGGTCGGGCGCGATCAGCGCGGCACCGCGACCGCCTCGACGCTTTTTGCCCGCATCCTTGGACAGTCGGTCGGCAGCGCCGTCTTCGGCGGCATCGTCAATCTCGGCCTTGCCGACCGCATCGGCAGCAACGCCGTCGCCAAGATCATGGACCCGGCTTTGCGCGACCACCTCCCTGCCGACGAGATCGGGCCGCTGATGGCGGCTATCGCTGCCGCGCTCCATAATGTCTATCTCGTGACCGGCGTCCTGGCGCTGGTCGGTCTTCTGGTGACGCGGACACTGCCGCGTGGCCTTAGCCCGACAAACGCCGCGCGCGATCGTTAAGGCACGCTGCGGGGGATGATCCGGGTGGGTGAAGCTTGAGCGGAGAGACGCGGCGAAGCGAAAAGCCCGCCGCCACGAACCACTCTCCCGGTGAATCGCGCCTCATTGCCGGACCGACGCGGCGCTTCTGGATTCTCATCGCATCCGTCGTGCTGATCTTCATGACCGGCATGGAAGGCACGGTCGTCGCGACTGCCATGCCGACCATCATCAGCCAGCTCGGCGGCTTCGAACTCTTTTCCTGGGTATTCAGCGGCTATTACCTCGCCCAGGGCGTGACCATCCCGATCTACGGCCGCCTTGCCGATCTCTACGGCCGCAAGCGCATCTTATTCTTCGGCCTCACCGTCTTCGTCATCGGCACCACCGCCTGCGGCTTCGCGCCGAACATGCTCTGGCTGGTGGTCTTCCGCGTCATCCAGGGCATCGGAGCCGGCGCGGTGCAGCCCATCAATCAGACCGTCATCGGCGATCTCTATCCGCCGGCGCAGCGCGCCAAGATGGCTGGCTTCTTCTCCGGCATCTGGGGCATCGCCGCGATCGTCGGCCCGGTGCTGGGCGCTTTCGTCATCGCGGAAACGGCGTGGAATTGGGTGTTCTGGATCACCCTGCCGATCGCGTTCATCGCCTTCGCGCTGCTCGCTGTCGCGCTGCAGGAACGGATTGAGCATCGCCGTCATCGCATCGATTATCTCGGCGCTTTCCTGATGGCGTTCGGTATCGGCCTGCTCCTCTATACGCTGATCCAGGCGCATCACCTCGGGCTCTCGACCTTCTTGTTGTTGCTCATCCTTTCGGCGGCGATCTTGGCCGTGCTTGTCGTCTATGAGCACCGGGTCCCCGAACCGATCCTCCCGCTTACTTTGTGGCGCAACCGCGTCATCCTGAGCGGTGTCGTCGCCTGCTTCTGCGTCGGCTGCGTCGTCATGGCGAGCACTACTTTCCTGCCCGCCTACATCCAGGGCGTGATGGGTCGCAGCCCCATCGTCGCGGGCTACGCGCTGGCGATCAGCTCCGTCACCTGGATCGCGGGCTCCTGGGCCGGCGGCCAGATCATGCTGCGCGCCTCATATCGCGCTGCGACGAATGTCGGCGGGATTTTCCTGGTGAGCGGCACTGCCATGCTGATCGCGCTCGATCCGAGCCGCGGCCCGATCTGGGCGGCGACCGGAACGGGGCTGGTCGGTATCGGCATGGGCCTCAACCAGAACACCTATATGGTGGCAGCGCAGAGCGTCGTTGATTGGAGCCAACGCGGCACGGCCACCGCGATCATCTCGCTGATGCGCATGCTGGGCCAGACCGTCGGCACGGCGATCTATGGCGCCGTGGTCAATCTGACTTTATCGGAGATGCTCGGCGACAATGCCGTCGATCGGATTCTCGACCCGAATCTCCGCGACAAGCTCTCGGCGAGCGAGGTCGCGCCCGTCATGGCGGGAATCGGCGACGCGGTGCAGAATGTCTATTGGGTCGCCGGTGCGTTGGTGGTGCTGGTCATCATCGCCGGCGCCGCCTTGCCAAAGGGCTTGAGCCCGATCAACGTGCCCTCGAGCCGCCTGCGGCGCTGAGCCAAATCGGCGCGCGGGAAGAAACGATCGCGAAATGAGCAGCTTCGACGGCATCCCGATCCTGAAGCGGCTGATCCCCTCGCTGCGCAAGCGCCGGCACGAGCTCGGCGACCCTCAGCAATACCGGCTCATCAAGCGCGAGGGGCTGCTCTTTCTTGTCGACTATACAGCTTGGGCCGACAAAACGGCCGTAATCCACGGCCTCGCCGAGCGGCCACAGACTGAATTCCTGTTGCGCGAGATCACCGATCGCGGCGCCGGCATCTTTCTCGATATCGGCGCGCATATGGGAAGCTATGCGATGATGATCCGCCGCCACACAAATTGCCGGAGGATCATCGCCTTCGAACCTGATCCGATGAACTTCGCGCATTTGCAGGCCAATCTTCTCATCAACCGAATGGTCGACAGCATCGAGAGCCACAAGCTGGCAGTGAGCGACACGAAGGGCGTGACAGGATTCCGCCGCGGCGAGCCGCCGAACGATGTCTGGAGCAAGATCTGCGCTCCGGACGAACAGGGTGACAGCTTCGTGCAAACGGCCCGGCTCGACGATATGGTCGCGGTTACGGGCGAGACGATCGCGCTCAAGATCGATATCGAGGGGCACGAGGGACGCGCTATCGCCGGTATGCGCGAACTGCTACGGAACAATTCCTGCATCATGCAAGTCGAATGCTTCGAGGAACGCTTGCCGGCCTTCGAGCGCCTGATGGACGAGCTCGGCTATCATCGCTTTCACGCGATCGCGCCCGATCACTATTTTTCGCGGACGTAGCTCGGCGCTAAAGCACAACTTCGGCAAAGTTGGGGGGAACCATGGCCGCAATAGAACAAATCGATCCGCGCCCGGCGATCGCAATCCTCGCGCGCATGGAGCGGCTGCCGGTCTCTTGGTGGCATGTGAAGGCGCGCATCATTGTCGGCATCGGCACGTTCTTCGACGCCGTCGACCTTCTCGCCATTGCTTCGGCGCTGCCCGTGCTGGCCGGCACGTGGCATATGAACCCGCAGCAGATCGCCTCCGTGCTGTCGGCCGCATTCTGGGGCCAGCTCATCGGCGCGCTGCTCGCGGGCTGGGCGGCCGAGCTCTGGGGCCGGCTGCGCGTCACCACGCTCGCGATCGGCACCTACAGTGTCATGAGTCTGGCTTGCGCCTTTGCTTGGGACCCGACCTCGCTGATCGTCTTTCGCTTCATACAAGGCATCGGCCTCGGTGCCGAAGTGCCGATCGCCAACACCTATGTCAACGAGATCGCACGCGCGGAGGTGCGCGGCCGCTTCTACCTGCTGTTCCAGATGGTGTTCGGCGTCGGCATCGTCACGGCCTCGGTGCTCGGCTATTTCCTGGTCCCCACGCTGGGCTGGCAGAGCATGTTCTATATCGGCGCCCTGCCTGCGCTGCTGGCTTTCGTCATGCGCTTGCTGCTGCCCGAATCGCCGCGCTGGCTGGTCCAGAAAGGCCGCTATGCCGAAGCCGATCGCATCGTGACCGAGATCGAGGAATCGATTACGCGCTCGGGCAAGACGCTGCCGCCGCCCAACCCTGCCAGCGTCTCGACCGCCGCGCCGCAGCGCCGCCGTTGGTTCGAGATGTTCGAGGGCATCTATCTGAAGCGCACACTCAGCGACTGGGCATTCTGGTTCTGCTGCTTCTCGACTAGCTACGGTCTCTCGACCTGGCTGCCGACGCTCTATCGCACCGTCTTCCACCTCTCGGTGGTCGATTCACTCAAATACGGCATGATCACCAGCTGCGGCGGCATCATCGCAGCGTTGTGTTGCGCTTTCTTTATCGACTATGTCGGGCGCCGCGCCTGGTTTACCGGCGCTTTCATCATCGGCGGGCTGATCTTGCTGACACTCTGGCCGGTGGGCACCGAGACCGCCGAAAAAGTCCTGATCTTCGTCACCGCGGGCTCGTTCTTCATCTCCTCGCTCGCGCTCGCCATCAATCTCTACACGAGCGAAATCTATCCCACCCGCATACGCGCTTTCTCCGGCGCCGTCGGCGGGGCGTGGCAGCGCGTCGCCGCCATTCTCGGCACCAACGTGGTCGCCTGGCTGCTGCCCTACGGCACCGGCTCGCTGTTTCTCTATTTCGGCGGGCTCGCACTCATCGGCGGCGTGCTGTCGTTCTTCTTCGCCGTCGAAACCAAGGGCAAGACCCTCGAGGAACTGTCGCCCTGAAACGTCGTCACACCCGCCACGACGCCCAGCCGCAGCCGACATAGACTTCCGGCATCACACGGTAGTCGATCAGGTCGAAACCGCGATTGCCGGCGGCGGCATGGGCAATGACCCAATTGCGCACCTCATGCGTGCCGTTGCCGGCCGCTTCCATGCGGTCATCGAGCAGTCTGGTCAGCGGCCCCTCGGCGCCATCTTGGAACGCCTTGATGCAATCGCGGTCGAATGCTTCGTCGATCGCGCCCATTGTCGGCTCGCCGATCGAATGGCTGAGCCCGCCCGAGCCGAGGATCGCGACGCGGATGTTGTCGGGATAGGTCGCGATCGCCTTCGCCAGGAGCCGGCCCCAGGCAAAGCAGCGGCGGATGCTCGGCATCGGCGGCTCGAGATTATTGACGACGATCGGCACGAGCCGCGGCAGCCGCGGCAGGCCGAGCTTCGACAATGGAATGCAGAAACCGTGATCGAGCGCCATGTGATGCGAAATCGACGGCTCGAAATCTTCCTCGAACGCCGTCTTGGCGATGTGCTGCGCGAAAGCAGCGTCGCCGGCGATTGGCCTCGGGAAGTCTTTCATGAAAGGCTCAGGCGGCCCGTCATGGCTCGCGCCCACGCCGATGCAGATGCTGGGCAGATTGTCGATGAAGAAATTCGTCCAGTGATCGGGCGCCAGCTCGATCAGCACGTCCGGCCGCGTCGCGGCGAGGCGACGGCCGAGCTCGGCGAAATCGGCGGTGATGATCTCGCGGCTGGCGGCGGGGAGCTTCGCCCAATCGCGCGCGATCAGCGGCGCATGGCTGGCGGCAAAGGCGCCGACGAGCTCAGCCATGGGCGGGCTCCTTCTGCATCGCGTGGAGCTTGGCGACGAAAGTCTCGTCGTTCATGCCGGCCGCGCCAAAATAAAATCGCAGCAGATAAGCGTTGACGAGGGGCGCCAGCGTGGCGACGTCGTCGGCGCGGATCGCAGCGAGAACCTCGGGCGCGAGCGGATAGCGCGCCAGCACCTTTTCGCGGTCGGCGCGATATTCGGCGCCCGCTCCCGGCCGTTGTAGATCGTAGCAGAGCTTGCTGAACCAATAATCGGTTGCCATGGCGCGATCTTAGCCCGCTACCCGCTGCACGCCAATTGTGCTAGCGATCTGCGCAACAACGGGAGGAGCATCATGAAAGCAGCCGTGGTCGGCGAGAACGCGCTCGAAATCCGCGATGTGCCGATGCCCAAGCCGAAGCCCAACGAGGTGCTGATCAAAGTCCGCGCCATCGGCCTCAACCGCGCCGAGCTGCCCGGCGCCTATGGCTCGGGCCATAACCGCGTCACCGGCACGATCCCGGGCATCGAATGCTCGGGCGAGGTCGTCGAATGCGGCGCCGAGGTCCAGGGTGTCAAGAAGGGCGATCGCGTGATGGGCAGTGGCCAGGGCACCTATGCCGAATACACCGTCGTCGATTGGGGCCGCACCACACCCATCCCCGCCAACAATATGAGCTGGGAGCAGGCCGCGACCCTGCCGAGCGCGCTCGGCACCATGCATGACGCGATCGTCACGAATGGACGGCTGCAGCCGGGCGAAAGCATCATCATCCAGGGCGCGAGCTCGGGCGTCGGCATCATGGGGATGCAGATCGCCAAGCTCAAAGGCGCCAAGCTGGTCATCGGCACCTCGACCAATGACGCGCGCCGCGCACGCTTGAAGGAATACGGCGCCGATCTCGCGATCGACACGAAGAAGCCCAATTGGTCGGAAGAGGTGCTGCAAGCGACCGGCGGCAAAGGCGTCAATGTCATCATCGACATGGTTTCGGCCTCGGTCGCGAACGAGAATATGAAAGCAGCTGCCGTGCTCGGCCGCATCATCAATGTCGGACGGCTCGGCGGCGGGCGCGGGGAGTTCGACTACAACCTCCACGCCAATAAGCGCATCGCCTATATCGGCGTGACGCACCGGACGCGCTCGCCAGACGAGCTCCGCGCCGAGGTGCGCAACATGCGCGCCGATCTCTGGGAGGCGGTCAGCGCCGGCAAGCTCGCGATCCCGATCGATCGCGTTTTCAAGCTCGACGAGGCCGAGGCGGCGCAGGCGCATATGCGCAGCAATGCGCATTTCGGCAAGATCGTGATGGTGGTGTAGAGCCGCTACTCGGCGGCTTCGGCGGCCTCGGCTGCTTCGGCAGCGAGCGCCGCGGCGCTTTTGCCCGAGGCGCGCGCGCTGCCCATGCAGAAGATGCTCGCGACGAGGATGATCGAGGCGAGGATCAGCACCCAATCGCCGTAGCCGTGGTCGATGAGATAGCCGAAGGGCACCGGCGTCAGCGCGCTGCCCAAGGCAAGGCCCGAGCTGACGAAGCCGAAGACCTTGCCGATCTCGGAGGGCGGCACCGCGTCTTTCAGCATGATGTCGCGCGGCGTGCGGCTGCCGCCAAGGCCGAGGCCCGATAAGAACATCAGGATGATCGCGAGCGCGCCCGTCATCGGCGCGATGCCGACGAACAGCGTCAACAGCGCGGACACCCCGGTGAGGCCGGCGATCATCCACATCACATAGCGCTTGGAGCGATCGACCACCCAGCCGCCGAAGAGGATGCCGCCGACCGTGCCGAGCATGTAGGCGGTGAGCGCCGAGGAGGCGAGCGCGAGATCGATGCCCTTTACCTCGTGCAGGAAGGTGATGAGCCAGGCCTGCACGCCGCTGCCCGCGGCGGAACCGAGCAGATAGAAAAAGAAGAACAGCACCAGCGTGCGATCGAAGATCAGCGCGCTCAGCGTCATCGGCTTCGACTTCTTTTTCTTCTGCGCGGCGACGTCGCTAAGGATACTGCTCTGCCAGACGATCGCCGCCGCGACCGGGATCCCGACGAGGCCGACGATGATCAGCGCCTCGCGCCAGCCGAACCAGCTTGCGAGGATGGCGACGATCGGCGGCGCCAGCGCGAAGCCGGCATTGCCGGTGAAAGTATGGATCGCGAATGCCTGGCCCATTTTCTCGGCCCGGATCGAGGCCGAGAGAATCGTGTAATCGGCGGGGTGATAGACCGCGTTAGCGAGGCCCGAGATGCCGGCGAGGACGAGGATCTGCCAATAGGCGGTGGCGACGCCCATCAGCGAAACCGAGAGCGACATCACCAGCGTGTTGATGACGAGGAAGCGGCGCGCGCCGAAACGATCGACGAGGAAGCCATAGGGCGTCTGCATGATCGCCCCCGCCGCCGACATCACCACCGGCACCAGTCCGAGTTCGGCATAACTGACGTCGAAATCCTGCTGGATGAACAGGAAGAGCGGCGGCAGGGTGAGGATGTAGAAATGCGACAGGAAATGCCCGTTGCCGATCAGAATGTTGACACGGGCGTCGCGCGAGACCATGGCCAATTCTTGCCCCAACCCGCCCTCGTTGCAAGACCATCCTGCGTCCTTCGGACTCGTTATCCCATGCAACAACCTGCTAAAAGACCGTGTCGGGCCAAAGATCAGGTGTAACGATGAAATTCGCCCATTTCGCGCATGTCTGGGGCAAGAAGGGCATGACCCCCGCCCAGCGCTACGAGCAGCTCTGGCGCGAGCTCCAGCTCTGCGACGAGCTCGGCTTCGATTACGGCTTCTGTGTCGAGCATCATTTCAATCCGAACGAGAGCTGGATGTCGGCGCCGAGCCTCTACTCCGTGGGCGCCGGCGCCCGCACCAAGCGCATGCGCCTCGGCGGCATGGGCCATGTCGTGCCGCTGCATCAATCGCTGCGCCTCGCCGAGGAAATCGCCCTCGCCGATCAGATGCTCGGCGGCCGGCTCGATATCGGCCTCGTCCCCGGCATCACGCCGCGGATCTTCGAGCCCTTCGGCGTCAATTTCGAAAACCGCCGCGAGGTGACCTTGGAATTCGTCAAATTCCTGCGCGCCGCTTTCGCCGGCACGCCCGAATTCACCTTTCACGGCAAACATCACCATGCCGAGAACGTCGCGCTCGCCGTGCCGCCCCTGCAAAAGCCCTGCCCGCCGCTCTGGATCGAGACGCGCGACAGCGCGACGCTCGATTTCTGCGCCCGCGAAGGCATCAATGTCGGGTATTTCCTGATCTCGCCGCGCGAGGATTGCGCTCCGAAATATCGCAAATATCTCGAGGATTGGAAAAACGCGGGCCATAAGGGCAAGCCCAACATCGCCTATTCGACGGTCGTCTATGTCGATGAGACCGACGAGAAGGCGCTCAAGACCGCGCTCGTCGAAGCCGGCCAGGCCTATCGCGGCTTCCTACCCGACACCGACGATCCGGCAGCGCTCAAGCGCTTCCAGCAGGAGCACGCGCAGCGCTACATCGAGCGCAAGGAATTCGGCGCTGCGGATATCGCGCTCCATCTCCTCGATCACGACTGGCTCCTTGCGCATGATCTGATCCTGATCGGCTCGCCCGACACAGTGGCAAAGAAACTCAAGAAGATCGCGAGCGAAGGCATGTTCGACACCTTCTTCGGCGAGTTCAATTTCAGCAATCTCGGCGAGGCCGATCTGATGCGCTCGATCCGCCTCTTCGGCGAGAAGGTGATGCCGCAGCTCCGCGACTTCCAGCCCTTCTAAGCCGGCCGCTCACTGCTCCTTATAGACGAGGGCTTCCTTCGCCTTGGCAACGATGTTCGCCGGCATGCCGTAGACCTTTGCCACCAGCGACTGCACCTCCTCGCCGCCAATCGGCTGGATATCGAGGTGCTGCTTGGCGGCCTGGGCCAGCAGGTCCTTGTCCTTGAGAGCGTCCATGAAGGCTTTGCGCAGCGCATCGACGCGCTCTTTCGGCACACTCGGCGGCATCACGAAGGGCCGGCCGAAGACTTCCTGGCTATAGGCGAGCTCCATCACCGCGCGCTGCTCGTCGGTCTTGGCGAAGCTGTAGGTCAGCGGGATGTGCAGGGGATCGAGCAGCGGATGGCCTTTGTTGGTTTCCTGCACGACGATCTTGAATTTGTCGCTGGTCCGCCAATCCGGATGCTCGATCTCGACGCTCGAGACGCCGACGCCGCAATTGCCTTGCGCCTCGCCCTGCTCGACCGCGAGGCTGATCTCGCGCGAGCCGGGATAGCCCTTCACCACATGCCATTTCGCGCCGAGAAGATTGTTCTCGAGCGCCGGCATGTCGACGGTCGAGCCGCCCGCCGCGCTCGCCGCCAAGGTGGCCTTCGTCTTGAAGACGTCCTCATAGGTCTTGATCGGCGCATCGCTGCGCATGATGCAGACGAAAGTTTCGACATTGGCGCTGCCCATATAGATGAGCTTCGAGGGATCGTCCTGAACCTGTTGCGTGCCGATCAGCGGATCGAGCACGGCGCCCGGAAAGATGATGCCGAATTCGGTCCCGTCCTTCGGCGCGACGGTATAGAGATAAGCGGCGAGCCGATTGCCGCCGGCGCCCGGCATATTCTGCGGCACGATCGTCGGATTGCCGGGAATATATTTGCCGATGTATTGGCCCAAGAGCCTGCCGTAGCTGTCATAGCCGCCGCCCGGCGTCGAGGCGATATAGAGCTTCACCTGCTTGCCTTTATAGAATTGCGCGACCGCGTCTTGCGCGCTCGCCGGATGAGCGAGCGCGAGCAGCAACAAACCTATCAGGCCGGAGAAAAATCGGCGCATCGGCATAGCTCCCTTATCCGTCTTGGCGGCGCCTTGGCGGCGCTCGCGCGATACTCTCGACTGGTGCCGGTGAAGGGACTTGAACCCCCAC
>DATNGE010000060.1:0-29018 GCA_035606035.1 Allostellaceae bacterium | reverse complement strand
GCTTCTCATCACGGTTCCGGTTCGCTTCGAGACACTGTGCGTGGCCGCGCATCATCGTCGCTATTTCGAAACATTGCGGACGCGGCTCAGCCCCGAGGCAGCATCGCTGCTAGTCGTCGAGCTGATCGGCGTGCCAAACGGCGTGCCGGAAGCGCTCCTTCTCGAGATCAGCTCGCCCCTGCGTGCACACGCCCGAGCGGTGATCGCGCGGCTCGGTCCTGACATCACCGATTTCAGCCAATTCGCCGCGGCGCGCGTCGCCGCCGTCGGCTGCGATCTCGCCGAGCAAAACGCGTCCGAGTTGGCCCTGATGCAGCACATGGCGCGTTTCAGCCGCGGCGCCGCCAAAGCCGGTATTGCCACCTATTTGCGCGGCATCAGCACGCTCAGCCTTGCGGCCGCCGCGCTGGGCGCGGGCTTTGCGCATCTCGACGGGGATGCGGTTGCGCTGGCGGTCGACCAGCCGCACGGCGTCGTCCAGTTCAGCCTGGTCGATCTCTACGGTCCGCCTGTCGAGGGATGACGAAATGACTTTGCCCGCCGAGCCGGCTGGCGCCGGCCCTTCGACCGCGCACGCTCGTCGCCCTGGGCTTTCGCTCCGGCCGGATCAGCTCATCATTCTCATCGGCGCGCTGCTGCTGGTCACCGTGCCGCTAGTTTGCGGCTACTTCGTCACTTCGCTCTATCAGAGCGAAGTTGCCGCGATTCGCAACCGCCTCGAAATTCCGGCGCAGGCGATGGCGCATTCGACCGGCGCGATCGCGCGCAACGGCGATTCCGCCTTGCGCAACATCCAGGCGGTCTTGCAGACCACGACAAAAGACGAGTTCGCCACCGAAGCGCTGCGTCAAACCATCACCTATCGCGACAGCCTCAGCATCGCGATCAGCCGCATCACCGTCTATGACAAGAACGGCACGCCTTTCCTGAACTCGACATCCGAGAAGTCGGTCAAGGGATCGGTCGCCGCTTACGATTTCTTTCGCCGCCAGGCGAATGCACGGACGGACCAATTGCTGGTCAGCGACCTCGTCCCCGACCCGGTCAGCGGCGTGGCGGAAATCATCATGAGTCGCCGCCTGGCCGATGCGAACGGCAATTTTCTCGGGGTTGCCGCGGTCTTCGTCGAGGCGGCCTACCTGCAACAAATTTTCGATTCGTTGCAGATGCCGTGGGGCATCAGCATTACCGCCTTCAATCGCGACGGTCATGTCGTGGTGCGCTCGCCGCCTGTCCGTCTCGGCGACGTCGATCTAAGCACGGATTTTACGACGCATCCGATCTTTACCGCCCTGAGCGAGGGTCCCGCGGGCGGAAGCTTTGCGCGCTTCCGGACGCTCAAAGGGATGGAGCGGTTCATCGCCGGCATCGGCGGCAAGGATGCACCCTTCATCATCGCGGCAGGCTGGGATGCGGACGCGGCACTCGCCTCATGGCAGCGGGAATCGTTCGGTATCGCGGGAGGCGCATTGGCCGGTTTGGCGGTCACGCTGGTGCTCCTCGCATATCTGCGGCGCCAGATCCGGCGCAATGACGAATTGCTGGTGAAAGTCTCGAACGCCGAACAGCGTCAGCGTCACATGATGACGGCGCTGCCCGATGCCGTCGCGATCATTGACGAATCGCTGCAAATCGAATTCGCCAATCCGGTGGCGGAACGCATCTTTGGTTATGCGCCGGGCGAGATGAACGGCATGCCCTTGGCGGCGCTCATGTCGGACGATGTCAAGGCGCAGGACGAGGAATCTGCGCGGAACATCGTCGCCGGCGGCGAAGAGGGCACCGTTCGCATTCTTCATCGCGATGGTCGGCGCAAGGACGGAAGCACGCTGCCGGTCGAAATCAGCACCTGCCGCTATCGCGCGCCGGATGGCTCGAAGCTGATCTCGGTCATGCGCGACGTCACGATCCGCGCCGAGAACGATCGCGCGTTGCGCCGCAGCCGCGAGAATCTCGCGCGCGCCCAGCGCCTAGCTCTGCTCGGCAGTTTCGAGCGCGATTTGCACAGCGGCGTGCTCGAATGCTCGGAGCAGTTCTTGCGCATGTGGGGGTTCGATCCCGCCGTGACGCATCCGACCCTGCCGATGCTGATGGAGCGCGTCGCGCCGCAAGATCGTGAGGCTTTTATCGCCGCCCGTGTTGCGGTGCTGTCCGGCAAGACGATGCCGACGAGCGAATTCCGCGTCGTTTTGCCGAATGGCGAAGAGCGCATCCTCAATCAGGAATACAGTGCCGATTTTGCGGCCGATGGCCGGCCGACGCGCTTGTTCGGCATCACCCAGGACATCACGGAACGCAAAGCCGCCGAGATGGAGCTGCGCCGCAGCCGCGAGAATCTCGCCCGCGCCCAGCGAATCGCGGCGGTCGGCAGCTTCGATCGAGATCTCCTCACCGGCCGCGGCGAGTGGTCGGACGAGTTCCTCAAGATCTGGGGCCTCAATACCCGGCCGCCCGACGAGGCCACCCAGGAGGTTCTCTCGAGCCTCGTCCATCCCGAGGATCGCGAGAAATTCCTCGCCGGTCGCGAAGCGGCGATGCGGAACGAGGCGATAAAAGCGATCGATTTCCGTATCACGCGACCCGACGGTGCGGTCCGCGTGCTGCATCGCGAATACGGCGTTCTCTATGACGACAGCGGCAAAGCCATCCGGCTGTTCGGCACGGTGCAGGACATCACCGAGAACAAGGCGATCGAGACCGAGCTACGGCGGAGTCGGGAAGACCTGGCGCGCGCTCAACGGATCGCCGGCATCGGCAGCTTCAGCCGCGACGTCGCCACCGGCAAAACCGAATGGTCGGAGGAATTCCTGCGCGTCTGGGGCCTTGAAGCCGGTGTCGAAGCTGTCACGGCCGAAACGCTGGCCGCCATGGTGCATCCGGCCGATCGCAAGGTCTTCCTGCAGGGCCGTGACGCCGCGCTCACGAATACAGCCGACAGCGCGCTCGATTTTCACATCACGCGGCCGGATGGCGAAGAGCGCATCCTGCATCGCGAATACGGCGTGCTGTTCGATGAGAACGGCAAAGCTGTGCGCATGTTCGGCACGGTGCAGGACATTACCGAGCGCAAGCGCAACGAGCTCGCCCTGCGCCGAAGCCAGGAGAATCTCGCGCATTCGCAGCGCATCGCCGGGCTCGGCAGCTTCGAGCGCGACCTTGTCACTGGCAAATGGGAATGGTCGGACGAGCTCTATCGTCTGCATGGCATCGAGCGGAACGATCCCCATGTGGATGTCGCCTCGCTCCGCAAGCTCGTTCATCCTGAAGATCGCGGGATATTCGACCAGGTGCGGGATCTCGCCGCGCGTGGCAAACCGATTCCGCCCGCCGATTTTCGCATCATCCGCCCCGATGGCATCGAACGCATCCTGCATCGCGAATGCGAGCTGGTCCGCGACCCGGATGGCAAGCCGATCCGCCTCGTTGCGACGCTGCAAGACATCACCGAGCGGCGAAAGGTCGAGCTCGAGATGCGTCGCAGCCGGGAGAACATGGCGCGCGCGCAGCGGCTCGCATGCATTGGCAGTTTCGAGCGCGATCTCGTCACCGGCGACGGCGAATGGTCCGATGAAATGTATCGGATCATGGGCCTGGAGATCGGCACCCCCTGGAGTCCCGCGGAGCTCATCAAACTGGTCCATCCGGACGATCGCGAGCGCTTCCGGAATTCGCGGGCGGACGAGCTCTTGGGCAAGGCGATGCCGCCGCTCGAATACCGCATTACCCGTCCGGACGGCGTCGAACGCATCGTCCGCCGCGAAAGCGCGGTCACGCTCGACGCCGAGAAACGGCCCATCCGCCTCTTCGGCACGCTGCAGGATATCACCGAGCGCAAGCAGGCCGAGATCGAGCTGCTGCAAAGCCGCGAGAGCATGGCGCGTGCGCAGCAGATCGCGAATATGGGCAGCTTTGATCACGATCTGCAGACCGGCCGGATTACATGGTCTGATCAGATGTACGCCATCCTCGGCGTCGAAAAAGGCAAGGAGGCGCCCTCCTGGGAGACGACGCTGCGATATGTCCATCCCGAAGACCGCGAGGCTTACATCGAGTCTAGGGAGCGCGTGACTGAAGCGAATTCCGACCTGTTCGAATTCCGCATCATCCGCCCGGACGGTCAGGAGCGCGTACTGTGCCGCGAGGTCGATGTGCATTTTAGCGATGATGGCCGCCCCATGCGGATCTTCGGCACCATGCACGATGTCACCCAGCGCGTCGTCGCCGCGGCGCGCGAGCGCGAGCTCGAACGCCAGCTGCTGCATTCACAGAAGCTCGAGGCGCTCGGCACGCTGGCCGGCGGCATCGCGCACGATCTGAACAACACGCTGGTGCCGATCATGGCCCTCTCGAAGCTGACGGCGCGGCGCTTCGAATCGGGCACGCCGGTCCGCAACAACCTCGACACCATCTATGAGGCGAGCGAGCGGGCGCGCGATCTCGTCCGGCGCGTCCTCGCCTTCAGCCGCAAGGAAGAGCCGGACCGGCAGCAGGAGGCGAATCTTGCGGAAGTCGTCCGCGAGGCCTTGAAGCTGATGCGCGCCACGGTTCCGACCTCGATCCAGCTCGATTCCGAGATCGCCGATGTGCCGAGCATCCGCGCCGACGCGTCGCAGATACACCAGGTGATTACGAATCTCGTCTCCAATGCCGCCGGCGCGATGACCAACGGGATGGGAACGATCACCGTTTCACTTGGCCTCGCATCGGTCAAGAAAGCGCCCAAGGAAATCCGCCTCTCGGTCGCCGATACCGGCTGCGGCATGGACGAGGCAACGCAGCAGCGCATTTTCGAGCCGTTCTTCACGACCAAAGCGGTGGGCCAGGGCACTGGTCTCGGCCTCTCGATCGTCCACGGCATCGTCTCGAGCCATGGCGGGCGCATCGAGGTGAAGAGCGCCCCCGGCAAGGGGACGCGCCTCGATCTCTACTTCCCGCTGCCGGGTGCGGAAAAGGCCAACCCCGAAGCTAAATCTTCACGCCCGGCCGCTTGAACCTGCGGTCGCGGTGAATTTCGCCATTCCCGTCGGCCATCCTCGGCGCGATTTACTCTGCCGCCTTGGCGGCGGCGTGCTGCGCCAAACGCGGCGTGACTTCTTGCGCCAGAAGCTGCATCGATTGCCGCTCCCAGGCCTCGTTCGGTCCACTCCAATCGACGCCGGTCATGAGCAAGCTGCCGAACGGGCCGGCACGGTCGCGCAAACGCGCGAGCTTCTCGAGCACGGTGCCGGGCGAGCCGAAGATCACGCGCGATTCGATGATCTTCTCGACCGTTACCTCGTCATCCGGCATATCGGGCCGCGGCTTTAGGGCGATCAAGCGCCCGAGGCCGCGGAGGATTTCGCTCATATATCCGAAATAGTACTGATAAGCGGAATCGGGACTCATCACGCGCTCGCGCGCTTCGGCATCGCTTGGCGCAACATGGACGCAGCGGACGACGCGCCAATTCTCGCCGCTCGGCCGCTGGCCGGCTTCGGCCGCGCCCTGGCGCAGCATCTCCCAATGCGAGGCAAGACCGGTCTCGGTGAGGAAAGAGCTCGAGATCGGCCCCCAGCCGCGCCTCCCGGCCAGGCGTACGGTCTGCGAGCCGGGGCTCGCCGCGGTAACGCAAATCGGCGGCCGCGGCTTCTGATAGGGTTTGGGCATGACGCCAATGCCGAGCTTGGTGTTGACCGTCTTGGCGATGTGCGTTGTCCAGAATTCACCCTTGATGTCGTAAGGCGGGTCCGACGACCAGATCTTCTCGATCATGTCGATCGATTCGACGAGCATGCGATTGCGCTGCGCTGGATCATCATTGCCCAATAGCTCGAAATCGGAGAGCAGGCTGCCCGTGCCAATGCCGAGAATGAAGCGGCCGCGGCTCATCTGATCAAACTGCGCCGCCTCGCCGGCGATGATGGCGGGATGGCGATTGGGCAGCGAGATCACGCCGGTGCCGAAGGCAAGCTTACGGGTCCGCGGGATGAGGCTCGCCATGAACATCAGCGGCGAGGGATAAGGCTCGGTCGAGGCGGAATAGTGCTCGCCCAAAAACATCTCATCGAAGCCGAGACGGTCGGCGAGGAGCGATTTCTCGATATCCTCGGCGAGATGCTCATGCATCGGCCGCAGCGGCGGATGGACCGGCATCATGAAAAGCCCGAGGCGCATCGCTTTCTCCTTTTCCCCGACGTTAGACTGCGGTCCCATTCTCCGCCAACACCCGGCCAGCGAGATAGAGCGAGCCGCAGATCAGGACGCGCGTGCCGGCCTCGGCCGCGGCGGTGACCGCTTCGGCGATGCCGGGATGCGCTGCTGCGCGCAGGCCGATGCGCTTGGCGATAGCGGCTATGTCGTCGGCGCGGCGGGCATTCTCTTCGCCGGGAATGGTGAGCGCATCGACGCGTGCGGCGTAAGGCGCGAGGGCGGAAAGGAAGCCGTTTGCGTCATGCGTCTTCAGCATGCCGAAGACGAGGTTGAGCTTTTTGTCGCGCCAGGCTTTTGCCTGCTCTGCCAGGACGTCGCCGCCGGCCGTGTTATGTCCACCGTCGACCCAGAGCTCGCCATCGGGCGGCATCAGTCGCGCCAGCTTGCCCTGCATCAAATGCTGCAGTCGGGCCGGCCATTCGACTGCCGTGACGCCGCGCGCGAGGCTTTGCGCCGACGGTACGAATCCGGGCAGGTGCTCGAGACAGGCGAGCGCCGTCCCCGCATTGTCATATTGATGGGGGCCCAGCAGACCAGGGCGCGGCAGGACGAAGCGGTTGCGGCCGCGGTAGGCGAGCCAGCGATCCCGTCGCGCCGTCGCATTCCATTCCTCGCCGGCACGATAAAGCGGCGCCCCGATCTCATCAGCGTGCGCGACGATGACGGCTGCCGCTTCTTTGCTTTGGGGCGCGATCACAGCCGGTACACCGGGCTTCAAGATGCCGGCTTTTTCGAAGGCGATCTTCGCCACCGTGTCGCCGAGGAACTGCTGATGATCGAGCGAGATCGGGGTGATCGCGGTTACCGCAGGCTGGGCGACGACATTCGTCGCGTCGAAGCGCCCGCCGAGCCCGACCTCGAGCAGAACGTAATCGGCGGGCTGGCGCGAGAAGGCGAGGAATGCCGCCGCGGTGGTGATCTCGAAATAGGTGATCGGCCGGCCCTCATTGGCGCGTTCGCATTCTTCCAGCACGGCGACCAGCGCCGGCTCGTCGATCAGCTTACCGGCGAGGCGGATGCGCTCGGCGAAACGCACCAGATGCGGCGAGGTATAGACATGGGCGCGCTTGCCGGCGGCTTCGAGGCAAGAGCGCAGGAAGGCGATCGTCGAACCCTTGCCGTTCGTGCCGGCGACATGGACCACCGGCGCCAGCTTTTCTTGCGGGTTGCCGAGCGCGGCAAGCAGCCGCACCACCCGATCGAGGCTCAAATCGATGAGCTTCGGGTGAAGCGTCAGAAGCCGGGCAAGGATTTCGTCGCTGACCATCTTACGACGTTGTCATCGTGAGGCCGCGGAGCGGCCGTGGCGATCCAGAGAAATCGCGCCGTATCCTGGAGTGCTTCGCTTCGCTCGCAATGACGAACTTAGGATGATGCGCGTTCTGCAACACTCGGCGCCGGGCTCATGAGCAGCCGCACGATCCGGGCGAGCGTGTTCTTCAAGTCCTTGCGCGGCACGACCATGTCGACCATGCCGTGCTCCAAGAGATATTCCGAGCGCTGGAAGCCTTCAGGCAGCTTCTCGCGGATGGTCTCTTCGATGACCCGCGCGCCGGCGAAGCCGATCACCGCGCCGGGCTCAGCCAGGGTGATATCGCCCAGCATCGCGAAAGAGGCCGAAACGCCGCCGGTGGTCGGATGCGTCAGGAGCACGATGTAGGGCAGGCCCGCATCCTTCACCATCTCGACCGCCAGTGTCGTGCGCGGCATCTGCATCAGCGACAGGATGCCTTCCTGCATGCGCGCGCCGCCCGAGGCAGGGACAACGATCAGCGCTGCCTCCTGCAGCACGGCGAGCCGTCCCGCGGCGAGCAGCGCCTCGCCGACTGCAACCCCCATCGAGCCGCCCATGAAAGAGAAATCGAAGCAGGCCAGTACCGCCGGCAAGCCGCCGATCGCGCCATGCGCCACGACCACCGCGTCGCTCGCGGTGCCATTCTTCGCATGGGCTTCTTTGAGGCGGTCGCCATAGCGCTTTACGTCGCGGAAGCGCAGCGGATCGCTCGCGGGCTTCGGCAGCTCGATCGTCGTGTATTTGCCGTCGTCGAACAGTGCCGCAAAGCGCTGCGCCGGCGCGAGACGCAAATGGAAGCCGCAGGTGTTGCAGACATGGAGATTGGCTTCGAGATCGCGGCTGAACAGCATCTGTCCGCAATTGCCGCATTTGGTCCAGAGATTCTCCGGCACTTCTTTCTTCGCGACGGTCTCCTTGACCGCGCGGATCTTGGGCAGGACGAAATTCGTCAGCCAGTTCATGCGCGCGCGCCTCTGACGCCTTTGCTCAGCGCCTGGACATCGCCGAGCACGGCTTTGATGAGGGCCGGCGTCGCTTTGCCGCTCGCATCGAGCGAGGCGGCGACGCGCTCGACCAGCGCCGAGCCGACGACGGCCGCGTCGGCGACCTTGGCCACGGCGGCGGCTTGCGCCGGCGTGCGAATGCCGAAACCGACCGCGACCGGCAGATCGGTGTGTTTTTTGAGCCGCGTCACCGCCGCGGTGATCACGTCGCCCGCCGCCGATTTCGTGCCGGTGACGCCGGCGACGGCGACGTAATAAAGAAAGCCTTGCGTGTTCTTCAGCACCTGCGGCAGGCGCTTGTCGTCGGTCGTCGGCGTGGCGAGGCGGATGAAATCGAGCCCCGCCCGCTGCGCCGGCAGGCACAGCTCCTCGTCGTGCTCGGGCGGCAGATCGACGACGATGAGCCCGTCGACGCCGGCGGCTGTCGCATCGGCGAGGAATTTCGCAACGCCGTAATGGTAGATCGGGTTGTAATAGCCCATCAGCACGATGGGCGTTTGCTCGTCCTTGGCGCGAAAGCCGCGCACGATGGCGAGCACCTTCGGCAAGGTCATGCCGGCTTTGAGGGCGCGCAGACCTGCCGCTTGGATCGCGGGACCATCCGCCATCGGATCGGAGAATGGCATACCGACCTCGATGAGATCGGCGCCAGCCTGCGGTAGCCCTGCAAGAATCCGCGCGAAGCTTTCGGCATCGGGATCGCCGCAAGTGAAATAAGTCACGAGACCGGCGCGACCTTCGCGCTTCAACGCGGCAAAGCGTTGCTCGATCCGCGTCACAGCTTGATCCCTTGCAACGCCGCGACGGTGTTGATGTCCTTATCGCCGCGGCCCGACAGGTTGACAACGATGAGGTGATTTTTCGGCAGCTTGCCGGCGATCTTCGTTACCTCGGCAATAGCATGCGCGGATTCGAGTGCCGGGATGATGCCTTCGAGGCGCGTCAGCAGATGGAAAGCCTCGATTGCCTCGTCATCGCTGATCGCGACGTAGTCGACGCGCTTCTTGTCGAAGAGATAAGCGTGCTCCGGGCCGATGCCGGGATAATCGAGCCCCGCCGAGATCGAATGCGCATCGATGATTTGCCCGTCATTGGTCTGCAGCAGATAGGTGCGATTGCCGTGCAGCACGCCGGGCGTGCCGCCGTTGAGCGAGGCCGCGTGCTTGCCGGTTGGAATACCCAAGCCAGCCGCTTCGACGCCGATCATCTTGACGCTCGGCTCGTCGAGGAAGGGATGGAAGAGCCCCATCGCATTGGACCCGCCGCCGACACAGGCAACCAGGGTATCGGGCAGGCGGCCTTCGGCTTGTCGCATCTGCTGGCGTGTTTCATCGCCGATGACGTTCTGGAAATCGCGCACCATCGCGGGATAGGGATGCGGGCCCGCGACCGTCCCGATCAGGTAGTAGGTATCCTCGACATTCGCGACCCAGTCGCGCAACGCCTCGTTCATCGCGTCTTTCAGGGTCGCTGTGCCGGAGGTGACCGGCCGCACCTCGGCGCCCAGGAGCTTCATGCGGAAGACATTGGGCTTCTGCCGCTCGATATCGGTCGCGCCCATATAGACGACGCAGGGCAGATTGAAGAGCGCGCAGACCGTCGCAGTGGCGACCCCGTGCTGGCCGGCGCCGGTCTCGGCGATGATGCGGCGCTTGCCCATGCGCTGCGCCAAAAGAATCTGGCCGATCGTATTGTTGATCTTATGCGCGCCGGTGTGGTTGAGGTCCTCGCGCTTCAAGTAAATCTTCGCGCCGCCGCAATGCTCGCTGAGGCGCTGCGCGAGATAAAGCGGCGAAGGGCGGCCGACGTAATGCTCGAAGTAATATGCCATCGCCTTGGCGAATTCGGGATCGCGCTTGGCGGCGTCATAGGCGCGCTCGACCTCGAGGACCAAGGGCATCAGGGTCTCGGCGACGTAGCGGCCGCCGAACATGCCGAAGAGCCCGCGCTCGTCGGGTCCCGCGCGAAAGGTATTGGGCGAGGCCATGTGCTTGGTTTTAGGGGGAAAACCCACGCTGCTCAAACGAAGCGATTAGAGCGCCTGCGCCCTTTCCAGGAAGGCGCGGATCTTGGCCGGATCCTTCTCGCCGGGCTTGCGCTCGACGCCCGAGGAGACGTCGACCGCTTCGGCGCGCGAGATTTTCACCGCTTCCGCGAGATTCTCAGGCGTGAGGCCGCCCGAGAGCATCCAGGGCAGCGGCCAGCTCTTTTGACGCAGCAGTTCCCAATCGAAGGCGAGGGCGTTGCCGCCAGGGAGGGCGCCCGCCATGTCCTTCGGCGGCTTGGCGTCGAACATCAGCCAGTCGACACGGCCGAGGAATTCCTTCGCCCCCTGCAGATCAAGCGCGCTCGCGACCTTGATCGCTTTCATTACCTTGATGCCGAAGCGGCGCTTGATCACTGCCGCGCGCTCGGGCGTCTCGCCGCCATGGAGTTGCACCATGTCGAGCGGCATCTTGGCCAGCACGTTCTCGAGCAGGGTGTCGTCGGGATCGACGAAGACGCCGACGCGGGTGACGCCGGGCGCGACGGCGCTGACGAGCGCTGCCGCCTTGGCGATACCGAGGCTCCTGGGACTCGGCGGATAAAAAACGAAGCCCGTGAAACGCGCGCCGCCGGCCACCGCCGCCTGCACCGCTTCTTCGCTGGTCAGGCCGCAAATCTTCGCTGCGACGCTCACGGTATCTCGCCGAGGATCGCGCGTGCGGCCGCGCCGGGATCGGGCGCTTCGGTGATCGGCCGGCCGATAACGAGGTAATCGGCGCCGGCGGCGATCGCGTCGCGCGGCGTCTGCACGCGTTTTTGATCACCCGCCGCCGCGCCTGCCGGGCGAATGCCGGGCACGACGAGGAGGAAGTCCCTGCTGCAGGCCTGGCGCAGCATCGCGACTTCCTGCGGCGAGCACACGACGCCGTCGAGACCGCTCTCTTGCGCCAGCAGTGCGAGGCGCCGCACTTGCGCTGCCGCGGGAGCGCTTTGGCCGACCGCGGCAAGGTCGTTGTCATCGATGCTGGTGAGCACGGTGACGCCGACGATCTTGGTGCGGGCTGAGCCCCGCGCCTCGATCGCGGCGCGCATCATCGCCGGACCGCCGCTGCAATGAATGGTCAACAGCAGCGGATCGAGGGCGAGGGCGCTTTTGACGGCGCCCGCCACCGTGTTCGGGATGTCGTGCAGCTTCAAATCGAGGAACACGTTCTTCTGCCCGGCGGCCGCCTGGCGGATGCCGTCGGGCCCGTGCGCCACGAAGAATTCGAGGCCGAGCTTAACGCCGCCGACGGCACCGCCGGTCGCCGCGATGAGCGATTGCGCGCGCGCCAGCTGGTTGGTGTCGATGGCGCAGAGGATCGGGTTGCGGTCGCCTTTAGAAGACATCGGTTGAACTCAGCCGTTGACGCTATTGTCGAGCGCCACCTGTGCTGCCGTCAAATCCTCGAGTGCGTGGCCGACAGACTTAAAAAGCGTGATCTGATTATGGAAGCGGCGGCCGGCGCGATCGCCGCGCGTCAGCTCGAAGAGGTCGCCGGTGATGTCGAAAGCGGTGATGACGCCGGTGGCGAGCGGCTGCACGATATCGCCTGCCTGCTGCTCCGCCGCTTCGCGCACATCGACAAAGATGCGGGCGCGCCTCATCACTTCGTCGTCGGCCTCGCGCATTTGCGGCGTGCGCCCGCCCACGAGATCGACATGCACGCCTTCGGGCAGCCACGCGCCTTTGAGAACCGGCTCGCGCGCCGATGTGGCGCAGCAGACGATATCCGCGCCGCGCACGGCTTTTTCGAGATCTTCGGCCGGTGCGACTTTGAGGTTGCGGCGGGTCATGCGCTGCGCGAGCCGCGCTGCCTTGTCCTGATCGCGGCCCCAGACCAGCACGTTATGGATTGGCCGCACGCTGGCATGCGCGACGATGAGATGCGCGGCAAGCGCGCCGGTACCGATCATCAGCATGCGCTCGCTTTCGGCGCGGGCGAGATAAGTTGCGGCGAGCGCCGAGGCGGCGGCGGTGCGACGGAGCGTCAGGGCCGGCCCGTCGAAGAGCGCGAGGATCTCGCCGGTACGGCCATCGCCGAGCAGATAACAGCCCGCGCGCAGCCTCTTGTTACGGGCAGCGTTGCCGGGAAAATTCGTCGTGAGCCGCACGCCGAAATTCTTCCCCGGCAGCCAAGCCGGCAGCACGATCAGCGAGCCAGCGGCCTCGCCCGGCACGGCGAGCGTGTGGAGATCGGCCGGCGGCGTCGCGAAATCGGTTTTGCGGAATGCTTGCCGCAACGCTTCGACCAGCGGAGGAAATTCAAGCGCCGCTACAGTTTCGTCATAGCCGAGCACACGCATCAGGCGGCGTACCGCGTGCGAGGCTCACGGGTCAAGGGAGATACCTCAGGGGCGCGTCAATTCGCGCGCAGCTTCCTTCGGCGGCGATTGCGCCGCGAGCTCGCGCTCGAGCTCATCGATGCGCTTGGCTTTCAGCCGCGCCTCGCGCCGCCAGCGATGGCCGTTCATCCATGCGATGAGCTCGCCCAGGAGAAAGCCCGCAAGCAGTGTCAGCAGCACGACGAGGTAGAGACCTGCGCTCGCCTCGATCGGCAGCGGCCACAAGCTGACCGTGACGGTCTCGCGATTGTCGACCGCAAAAATGATGAGGGCCAGCGCGACCAGCCCGATCAGAACCCAGCGAAATGTTCGCAAAACGCGGACCTTCGATCCGCTCCTCAACCGGCGCCGTTGTTGAGACGGGCGCGCATTTCCTTGCCGGTCTTGAAGAAGGGAATGTGCTTCTCGGCGACTTTCACGCTCTCGCCAGTGCGCGGATTGCGGCCTTGCCGGGCCTCGCGGCGCTTCACCGAAAACGCACCGAAGCCGCGCAATTCGACGCGGTCGCCGCGCGACAGGGCGTTGGAGATTTCATCGAAGATCGTGGTAACGATGCGCTCGACATCGCGCTGATACAGATGCGGGTTGCGCTCAGCCAAATGTTGTATCAGCTCGGATTTTGTCATGGCCCCGCCCATTCCCGCCTTGATGGGGAGGAAGCCTGCCAAACCAATGACTTGGCGTCAAGGTTGGCGTCAAATGGGCGCCCCGCTTGCCGCCGCGGCAGGGCCTTGCGGCCGCCCGCGACGGCAAGCCGAGCCATTCCTACTTGTCGGTCTTTTCGTCCCGCTCGCGGCGGCTGAGGGCCGCGCCCAGGATGTCGCCGAGCGAGGCGCCGCTATCGGACGAGCCGTATTCGGCCATCGCCTCTTTCTCTTCGTCGAACTCCTTCGCCTTGATCGAGAGCGTCGCCTTGCGGGTGGCGCGATCGAAAGCGGTGATCTTGGCATCGACCTTCTCGCCGACGGCGAAACGGTCAGGCCGCTGCTCGGCGCGGTCGCGCGACAGCTCCGATTTGCGGATGAATCCGGGGAAGCCGCCGGCCATCTCGACCTCGACGCCGCTATCGTTGCTGCCGGTGACCGTGCAGGTCACGACATCGCCCTTCTTGATTTGGGTGCTGCCGCTCTCGAGCGGATCGGCCTGGAGCTGCTTGATGCCGAGGCTGATGCGCTCTTTCTCGGCGTCGACGTCGAGGACGCGCACCTTCACCATGTCGCCCTTGTGATAATCGGCAATCGCCTGCTCGCCCGGCTTCTTCCAATCGAGGTCGGAGAGATGGACCATGCCGTCGATCTCGCCCGGCAGCCCGATGAACAGACCGAATTCGGTGATGTTCTTGATCTCGCCCTCGATCTCGCTGCCCGGCGGATATTTCTCGAGAAACGCCTCCCACGGATTGGCCATCGTTTGCTTGAGGCCGAGGCTGATGCGGCGCTTCGCCGGATCGACGTCGAGCACCTGGACTTCGACTTCCTGGCTGGTCGAGACGATCTTGCCGGGATGGACGTTCTTCTTGGTCCAGCTCATCTCGGAGACATGGACGAGGCCTTCGACGCCGGGCTCCAGCTCGACGAACGCGCCGTAATCGGTGATGTTGGTGACACGGCCCTTGAAGCGCGCATTGGCCGGGTATTTGAGCTCGACGCCTTCCCACGGATCCGCTTCGAGCTGCTTCATGCCGAGCGAAATGCGCTGCGTCTCGGCATTGAAGCGGATGACCTGAACTTTGACGCTCTGGCCGATATGCAGCGCTTCCGACGGGTGATTGATGCGCCGCCACGCGATATCGGTGACGTGCAGCAAGCCATCGACGCCGCCGAGATCGACGAAGGCACCGTAATCGGTGATGTTCTTGACGACGCCGGTGAGGATCTGGCCTTCCTTGAGGGAAGCAACCAGCTCCGAGCGCGCTTCGGCGCGGCTCTCTTCGAGCACCGCGCGGCGCGAGACGACGATGTTGCCGCGCGAGCGATCCATCTTGAGGATCTGGAAAGGCTGCGGCGTGCCGAGGAGCGGCGTGATATCGCGCACCGGGCGGATATCGACCTGGCTGCCCGGGAGGAACGCGACGGCGCCGGAAAGATCGACGGTGAAGCCGCCTTTGACGCGACCGAAGATCACGCCATTGACGCGCTCGTTCGATTGGAAGTTTTTCTCCAAAAGCGTCCACGCTTCTTCGCGGCGGGCTTTCTCGCGTGAGAGCTGCGCCTCGCCGTTCTTGTCTTCCATCCGCTCGAGATAGACCTCGACGGTGTCACCCGGCTTGATCTCAGCTTGCCGGCCGGGCGGCGCGAATTCGCGCAGCGCGACGCGGCCCTCCGATTTCAATCCGACATCGATCAGCACGGTGTCGTTTTCGATGGCCAGCACCCGGCCTTTGATAACGGTTCCTTCCAATCCGCTCGCGGTGCCGAGCGATTCATCGAGTAACGCGGCGAAGCTTTCCTTACGCGACGCGGTTTCGGTTGCGACTGCCATCCGATCTCCAGACTGCCCCTCTTTTCGTCACGGCGACCGCCGGGGTGAGCGGAACGCCATGAGCCACCGGCTTGCGCGGGTGCGGCGGCATGAACCCGTGTTCCTGCAAGCCGAGCGCGCGGGCGCCGAAGCGGCTAACCCTTGAGCTTCCGGGCGATGAGGTCGGCGGCCTTGGCGAAGGCGGCGTCGGCATCGAGCGCCGTGGTATCGAGTTCAATGGCATCGCCGGCGGGCCGCAGAGGCGCCGTGGGGCGCTCCCGGTCGCGGGCGTCGCGCTGCTCGATATCTTGCAGAACGCGCTGGTATATAGTCCCGACTCCGGCAGCCTGCAACTCTTTGAAACGCCTTATAGCTCGGGCTTCCGCGCTGGCCGTGACGAAGAGCTTCACGGTCGCATCCGGGCAGACGATGGTCCCGATATCGCGGCCATCGAGCAGGGTGCCGGCAAAGCCGGTGGCCGGGTGGTGGGCGAAATCGCGCTGGAAGGCGAGCAGAGCCGCGCGGACAGCAGGCTGGGCTGCCACAACCGAAGCGGCATCGGATATACGATCTTCCCGCAATCGGGGTGATTCGAGATCCGGCGGCCGGATCGTCTTGGCGGCAGCTTCAGCGGCCATCGGGTCAGCCGGATCGCCGCCCTGATCCAGGACCTTCAACGCGACCGCGCGGTAAAGGCCGCCGGTATCGAGGAAAGCGAGATTGAAATGCTGCGCGAGGCGGCGGCCGAGCGTGCCCTTGCCGGCGGCCGCCGGTCCGTCGATGGCGATGATCACGCGCCCGCTTTCATGAGATGGGCTCGCCAGCTTCACGCGGGAGCGATCGAGCCGCCGAGACGGTTCACGAGCGCAACGAACCCCGGGAAGCTGGTGGCGATGGTGGCGCCGTCATCGATCGTCACCGGCTTCTCCGCCGCCATGCCGAGCATGAGGAACGACATCGCAATGCGATGATCCAAGGCAGAGGCGACGGCCGCGCCGCCGCGCACCTTGCCGCCCTTGCCCTCGACGATCAGCGTGTCACCCTCGATCGCAACCGTGACGCCGCAATCGCTCAAGCCCTTGGCGATGGCGCTGAGGCGGTCGCTCTCCTTGACGCGCAACTCAGCGAGGCCGTGCATCGCGGTGCGACCTTTCGCGAAGGCGGCAGCGACCGCGAGGATCGGGTATTCATCGATCATGCTTGGCGCGCGTTCGGCCGGCACGGTCACGGCTTTCAACGCGCCGGCGCGGATGACGAGATCGGCGACCGGCTCGCCCCCGGCGATGCGTCGCTTGGCGAAAGTAATGTTGGCGCCCATTTCATGAAGCGTTTCGAAGAGGCCGGCGCGCAGCGGGTTGATGCCGACGCCTTCGATCGTGATCTCCGATTGTGGCACCAGCAGCGCGGCGATTGCGGGAAACGCCGCCGAAGATGGATCGCCGGGAATGACGATGTCGCCGGCTTTGAGCTCGGGCTGGCCGGTCACGGTGATGCGGCGGCCGCCTTCATTGGTCGGAGTCGAGGTCACGGTTGCGCCGAAATGGCGCAGCAGATTTTCGGTATGATCGCGCGACGCCAGCGGCTCGATCACGGTCGTATCGCCGGGTGCCGAGAGGCCCGCGAGCAGGATCGCCGATTTCACCTGTGCCGATGCGACCGGCGAGGCATAGATGATCGGCATCGGCGCGGCGGCGCCGGTCAGGGCGAGGGGCAAGCGGCCACCTTCACGCGCCACGACTTTCGCGCCCATGCGCGATAAGGGCTCGGTCACCCGCGCCATCGGCCGGCGGCGCAGGGAGGCATCGCCGGTGAAAAACGCCGTGACGTCGTGGCCGGCGACCGCGCCCATTACGAGCCTTGCACCGGTGCCGGAATTCCCCATATCGAGCAGCGTGTCGGGCTCTTGCAAACCGCCGATGCCGACGCCGCTGACGATCCATTCGCCATCGGCTTGCCGTGTGACGCCCGCGCCGAGGGCGCGCATGGCGCCGGCGGTGGCGAGCACGTCCTCGCCTTCCAGGAGCCCAGTGACGCGCGTGCGCCCTATCGCGAGGCCGCCGAGAATCAGGGCGCGGTGCGACAGCGATTTGTCTCCGGGCACACGGCAAGTGCCGCTGAGGCGGTCGGCCGTCCCGGAGGTGAGAGGCTGTGCGGCTGTCGCTGACATGATTGACGAATGTTTACCAAAACAGAGCTTTGCGGCAATGGGGCCGCACCGAAAAGCGGGGCCGGCGCCGTGCCGCCGGAAATATTTTTTGACAGCGGGCGCGCGCCGTGGCAAACGGCGCTCCGCTGCCGACCGGCGAGATGTGCAGTCCTAGCCGAAGGGAGGCAAAGGTGGCTAAAGCGGAATGGGGAATGAAGCGGCTGTGCCCGAATTGCGGCACGCGCTATTACGACATGCGGCGCGACCCGATCGTCTGCCCGCATTGCGGCTCGCCTTTCGATCCGGAGGCGTTGCTCAAGACGCGGCGCACGCGCGCCGCCGCGCCGGTCGCCGAGCCGGTGGCCGATGAGGAGATCGAGCCGGATCTTGGCGCCGAAGAAGTTGCCGAGCCGGCGGAGGCCGATGCCGCCTTGCCGGATGATGCCGAGGCCGAGACCGAGGAGGAAGACGCCGAGGAGACCGAAGGCGAGGAGGAAGAGGAAGAAGTCCTCGAAGATGCCTCCGAGCTCGGCGAGGACGAAGACGATATGGCCGAGGTGATCGAGAACGTCGACGAGGATGAAGAATAAGCCCTTATTGAAGGGCGCCCATTTAGAAAAGTTTGGGGTCATAGCTCAGATGGGAGAGCGCTACAATGGCATTGTAGAGGTCCGGGGTTCGATTCCCCGTGGCTCCACCAGATAGGAAGAGCCCGGCTCATCAGAGCCGGGCTCTTCGATTTAACGCGGACCTTCGGTCGTCACTCCCGCGAAAGCGGGGGTGGGTCCAGGGTTCACATCTCGATGTTTCCTGGATTCCCGCTTTCGCGGGAATAACGCTGTTATCGGCTTCTCACGACACTCACTGAATAATCAGTTTCGCCGCTGGCGGCGGCGGTTGCTGCAAGAGATTCAGTTGATGGAGCACGCCGATCCAGAAATCGAAATCGGCGGGATCGAGCTCGAGCTCCAGCGCGTCGGGCGTGCTCGCCGCGCCGACATATTTCTTCTGGATATCGCGCGCCTCGTCCGGATGGTCCTTCTGGAAGACGGCCGCATCCTTGAGCGCCGCGCGGAAGGATTTGAGCTCGTCGCGATGCGATTCCGCCCAAGACCGGCTCGAGGCGTACATGGAGGCGAGGATGTGCGGCTTGGTCTCGGAGAAAATGTCGACCGATTTCTGCCCCGCGCCGCTTTCGATGATGCGTGTCCTGAGCGGCTCCAATTCGAAAGCCGCGTCGATCTGGCCGGCCTTCAAGAGATCGCCCATCTGCGTGAACGGTGTCTCCACCAGGGTCACCTGGTTGAGAGCGACGCCGCGATCCAAGAGCCATTTCTTCAAGACAAGATCGATGGCGCTGTTGATGCCCGGCCGCGCGATCTTCTTGCCGATGAAGTCCTGCGCCTTCACCGCGGTGAAGCCGGTGCGCGTGACGAGGCTGGAGCGCGGATGCCTTTCGTCCATCGCGGCGACGCCGGCGACGGCGACGAGATCCATGCCGCCGTCATTGGCGAGCAGCAGCAGCGGCGGCGAGTTCGAGGCGATCTGCAAGCTGCCGGACATCAGCGCCGGCGGGCTGAGCGAGGTGGTCGCGAGATTCGTCAACGTGACGTCGAGCCCGTGCTTTTCGAAAATCCCTGCATCCTTGGCGATGAAGGCGGGCGCAAAATCCGCCGTCGCCGAATAGCTGACCGTCAACTTCGTCATCTCCGCGGCGCTGGCGCTGCCGAGAGCAGTGAAGACGCTCAGGACCGCGAGAAGACCGATTGCTTTGCGCATTTCACTGTTCCTATTTGAAGATGAGCGTTGCAGCGTCGACCGGGCGATGCAGCACGCCGACCTCGTCGCAGACATCGGCCCAGAATTTGAAATCCTGCGCTTTCACTTCGATCGCCACATCGGGCAGGCCGGTGGTCGCATAACCGATATATTTTGCCTCGATCTTATGTGCCTCTTCCGGATTGGCTTTCTCCCAGGCGATCGCTTCGGCGAGCGACTGGTTGAAGGCGGCGACCGCGCCGCGATGCGCATTCGCCCACTCGCGTGTCGAGGCATAGATCGCGCCGAGCACGTCAGGATTGGCCGCAGACATGATGTCGAGCGATTTTGTCGCCGAGCCGGCCGCGAGAATGCGCGAGAGCAGCGGCTCGAACTGGAATGCGGCGTCGAGCTGACCCGATTTCAGCAAATCGCCCATCTGCTGGAAGGGCGCTTCGACGATCGTCACCTGATCGAGCTTCACATGGCCGTCGAGCAGCCATTTGCGGAGCACCAAATCCATTGCGCTGCTGATGCCGGGAACGGCGATCTTCTTGCCGACGAGGTCCTGCGGTTTCGCGATGGTGAAGCCCTGATGGGTGACGAGGCTGGTATGCGGATGCGCCGCGGTGAGGCGGCCGACGCCCGCGACGGCGACCAGATCCATGCCGCCGTCATTGGCGAGCAGCAGATTGGGCGGCGTCGCCTGCGAAATCTGCAGGCTGTTGCTGACGCGCGCCGGCGGCGCGAGCGAGCTCGAGGTCACGGCCTTCATCGTCACATCGAGACCGTGTTTCTCGAAGATGCCGTTGTCCTTGGCGATATAGGCCGGGAGATAATCTGAGGTGAGGCCGTAGCCGAGCGTCAGCTTGATGGGTTCTTCGGCTCGTCCCGCCGATGCCGTGAGCGCCAGAGCAAGCAGCGTCAGTGCGCCGAATAGCGCCGGTAATCTCTTCTTCATCCCCAATCTCCCCGTTCGCGCTGTTTTGAGCCGCGGTCAGAACCGGCCGAGGCCCAGTGCGCTCTTGCCGTAGTTGAGACCCGATTCATCGAGATAGAGTCCGCGATGCGTGCAGACCGCGATGAGATCGCGGAGTTGCCGCTGCAGCGGATTGTCGTTGAAGATCGCGTGCCCGCCGGAAGCCGCGAACAGCGCCTCGACCGCATCGAGGCATTGCCGTGCGATGAAGGCGGCCTCGAAACGCGCCTTGAGCTTCTCATGCGCGTCGAGTTGGCCGCCGGTCTCCATCAGGTCGACCCAGCGCCTGAGCGTCGCCGTCAGATGCGCGGCGGCACCTTCGATCTGCCCGGTCGCCTTCGCGAGCCCCATCTGGGTGCTGCCGAATTCGGCGACAGCAAGGCCGCGGCTATTGCGCGCACGGGTGTGAGCGAGATAGGCCGCAAGGAACGCCTCGGCGATGCCGACGGCGAGCGCGGTGAAGCCGAGCGCCGCGACCGAGGCCCGCGGCGTCCGGAACACCGAGGCACGATTGAGTTGGGTGCCGGGTCCGGTGCCATCATCGCTGTGGACATGATCCTGGAAGCGATGCGGCGGGATGAGCACGTCCTCGACGACGAAGCTCTTGCTGCCGGTGCCGGCGAGACCCGCGACATGCCAATCGTCGACGACGGTCACCGACGCTTTCGGCACCAGGAAATCCCACCACGTCGGGGGCTTCCCTTCATCCTCGAGGAAGGCGCCGCAGATCAGCCACTCGGCGTAGTCGATGCCGCTGGCGAAGCCGAATTTACCGGCGAGCCTCGCGCCGCCCGGTGCGCGCTTGGCGCGGCCCGAGGGCGCGACGCTGGCAGCGATGCGGGTTGTGGGGTTCTTGCCCCAAATCTCCTCTTGGGCTTCCAGCGCGAAGGCGCCGACGAGCTGGGTATGATCATTGAGGACATTGGCCACCCAGGCTTGCGAGCCGCAGCCACGGGCCAGGATGCGATTGACCTCGCTCAGCACGTCCCAGGCGTATTCATAGCCGTCATAGCGCGCCGGGCGGCAGATCTGCAGCAAGCCGGCCTGCTCGAGATCGGCGATCGTCTCGGACGGGCAGCAACGCATGTCCTCGCAGTGCCGCGCGCGGCTGGCGAGGACAGGGATTAAAGCTTCGGCGCGGCGGTAAAGCTCGGCAGGACGAGGGCGATTCTCGCTCATTTTTGCGCGATTTGCCGACGGGTCCGGTGGTTCGATGGTGCTTCCATGCCTCCCGTGACCCGCTCCGGCGATTTTGACCGGGTTTGGGCTCGCCGATTGTTGGTTTTGGGGCTAGAATTCACGTCATAGCGCCCGCGGCGGCCTCTTTGGGGTCATAGCTCAGTTGGGAGAGCGCTACAATGGCATTGTAGAGGTCCGGGGTTCGAATCCCCGTGGCTCCACCAATTTCCGAAAGGGCCCGGCAGCCGCATGCCGGGCCCTTTTGTATCAAGGACTTAGCCTGGCTTGATCGAAGGGGGCCGGCTCCCCACCTATTTACCGTGGGCGATGCCGTCAGGGTCGTCCCCGAGGTTCAAGAGCCGCCGCTCCGGGGCTCGGAATCGTCGACTCGCTCGTTCGAGGAGGTTCGATGTCACGCCTTTCGCTCTTCAGCTCGCCGCTTCTCCTCGGCTTTGACCAATTCGAGCGTGCGCTCGATCGGGTCAGCAAAGCGACGGCTGATGGCTATCCTCCTTACAATGTTGAGCAAATCGGCGAGAACGCGCTCAGGCTGACGCTGGCAGTGGCCGGCTTCAAGCCCGACGAGCTGTCGGTCCATATCGAGGACAATCAGCTCGTCGTTCGCGGCAAACAAACCGACGAGACCGACCGCGTCTACCTTCACCGCGGCATCGCGGCACGTCAGTTCCAGCGGAGCTTTGTGCTGGCCGACGGCATTGAAGTGGTAGGAGCGGCCCTCGACAGCGGGCTCTTGAATATCGATCTGCGCCGGCGCGCAGCCGAAGGCATGGTGCGCGCTATTGAGATCAGGACGCCGGCCGGAAACGGCATCAAAAAGCCGGTTGGCGGCGAAAGGAGTGGAACATGACGATCACCGAGAAACTTCGCGAGATGTCGCCCCAGGATTTCGCCCTCGTCGGAATGCAGCAGCTCGCTTATATCAAGCCCAGCGTCGTCAACGGCGTGGCCGGCTTCTCGATCCATGCGGCCGACGGCACGCAGATCGGCATGGCGCCGTCGCGCGACATCGCCTTCGCGGCGGTGAAGCAGCACGAGCTCGAACCCGTCAGCTTGCAGTAGGGTGATCAGGCCGCGGTAGCGCGAGCAGGCAGGGTCAGGCCGCGTGGCTCGCGGCGCGATCGGTCAGGAGCGCATAGATCGCGTCGACGTTCTCGGTGCTGCGGAGCTTCGAGCACATCGCGCGATTGCGCAGCAGGCGCGAGATACGCGCGAGCGCTTTCAGATGATCGGCGCCGGCATCCGCCGGCGTCAGCAGCAGGAAAATCAAATCAGCGGGCTGATTGTCGATCGCGTCGAAATCGATCGGCTTCTCCAGCCGCGCGAACATCGTCAGCGCGCGCTTGAATCCCGGAATGCGGCCATGCGGCACGGCCGTACCATTGCCGATGCCGGTGCTGCCGAGCTGCTCGCGCTCCCACAGCGATTCGAAGATCTTGTGCTCGTCCTCGCCGGTCAGCGCTGCCGCGCGTCGCCCCAGCTCTTGCAGCGCCTGCCGCTTGCTGGTGACGCGAAGATTCGAAATGACGCCGGAGGGATCGAGGAGATCGGTGACTTCCATCACGGATCCTATGCCATCAATGCGCGCGGCAACGTACGAACGCGTCGCGCGCAAGTCAAGCAACCTCGACACGTAAGTAGATTAAAGCGGCCGAATTCGAATTAAACCTGTAGGGCGCGCTCACGTCGCCGCTGCACCGATGAGGGGATATTCATCGCCTCGCGGTATTTCGCCACAGTGCGGCGCGCGATATCGACGCCTTCCTTCATCAAGATATCCACAAGCTTGTCGTCCGAGAGAACGTCGTTCGCTTCCGCCTCGATGAGGGATTTGATGCGGAAACGCACGGCTTCGGCGGAAAGCGCGTCGCCGCCGCTTGCGGCGGCGATCGCCGCGGTGAAGAAATATTTCAGCTCGAAAATCCCGCGCGGCGTCAGCATGTATTTGTTGGTCGTGACGCGGCTGACCGTGCTCTCGTGCATGCCGATAGCCTGCGCGATATCGCGCAGCACCAGCGGCTTCAGATATTGCACGCCGTGACGGAGGAAGGCGTCCTGCTGGCGGATGATCTCGCGCGAGACCTTGAGGATCGTCGTCGCGCGCTGATGCAGCGCCTTCACGAGCCAATTGGCCGACTGATATTTATCGGCGAGATAATCCTTTTCTGACTTGTTGCGCGCCGCGGCGCTGACTTCGGCGTAATAGCGCGTGTTGATGAGCACCCGCGGCAGGCTGTCGCTGTTGAGCTCGACGATCCAGCTCGCGCCTTGCGCGCGCACGAAGACATCAGGCACGACGGGCTGCGCGATGGCGCCGTCGAACTGCAAGCCGGGCTTGGGATCGAGCGCGCGGATCTCCGCCGCCATCTCCGCGAGATCGGCGGCATCGACATGGCAGAGACGCAACAGCGCCGGGACATCACGGCAGGCGAGGAGCGAGAGATTCTCGACTAGCGTCTGCATCGCAGGATCATAGCGATCGCGCTCTTTGAGCTGGAGCGCGAGGCATTCGGCGAGATCGCGCGCGAAGATGCCGGTCGGCTCGAAACGCTGAAGTTGACGCAGCACGGCTTCGACGCGCGCGACGTCGCAGCCCATGGTCGCCGCGACGCCGTCGAGCGGCACGGTGAGATAGCCCGCTTCGTCGAGCTGATCGACGAGATGGGCGCCGATCACGCGATCGACCGGGTCTTTGATCTCTTCGGCGAGCTGCGCGAGAAGATGCTCGCGCAAGGTCACGGCGCGGGCGAGGGTTTGGTCGATACCAGGCAGGTCATCGCTGTCGGCGCGCGGGCCGCGCGTCCGCCACGTATCGGGATCGCTCGCGTAATCCGCGCTACCGTCGCCCTCGCTGCCGGCGATCTCATTCCAGGTCTCGGCGGTTTCCTCAGGGGTCGCTTCGTTCGGCGCAGGGGCCTCGGGCGCCGGCGCCTCGGCCGGGACCGGATCGGAAGGCACATCGAGCGGGGATTCGTCGCGCTCGAGGAGCGGGTTCTGCTCGACCTCGCCCTCGACATAGGTGTTGAGCTCGATATTCGAGAGCTGCAGCAGCTTGATTGCCTGCTGCAATTGCGGCGTCATGACCAGAGCCTGGCCTTGCCGGATATCGAGTCTTTGAACGAGTGCCATGACGGGTACGGACGAAGCTGCTCTTAGAGGAAGGGCACGAACCCTGCAAACTTCGTACCAACTCCCTTATTTTCCGTTAAGCATGTCAACGGAAAACCCCCGACTGCTCAAAAAAAGTGCGGGAAAAGCCCTGGGATAAAAGGGCTTAGCGCAAGGCCTAGAGGCTGAAGCGCTCGCCGAGATAGACCCGGCGGACATTCGGGTCGTTGACGATGTCCTCGGGCTGGCCGTCCATCAGGACTTGGCCCTCATGGAGGATATAGGCGCGGTCGACGATGCCCAGCGTCTCGCGGACATTGTGGTCGGTGATCAGCACGCCGATGCCGCGATCCTTGAGATGGGCGACGAGGTCCCGGATGTCGCTGACCGCGATCGGGTCGATGCCGGCCAGCGGCTCGTCCAACAGGATGAAATGGGGCTGGGTCGCGAGCGCACGGGCGATCTCGACGCGGCGCCGCTCGCCGCCGGAGAGCGCCATGGCCGGGGCGCGGCGCAAATGGCTGATCGAGAACTCGGCGAGGAGATCGTCGATCGCCGCCTCGCGCAGCTCCGGCTCGGGCTCCGAGACTTCGAGCACGGCGCGGATATTCTGCTCGACCGTGAGCCCGCGGAAGATCGACGCCTCCTGCGGGAGATAGCCGATGCCGAGCCGGGCGCGGCGATACATCGGCAGATCGGTGATGTCCTCGCCGTCGAGCGTGATGCGGCCGACATCGGCGCGGATCAGGCCGGTGATGATGTAGAAACAGGTCGTCTTGCCGGCACCGTTCGGTCCCAGGAGGCCGACCGCCTCGCCGCGCTGGACCGAGACGTTCACTTCGCGCAGGACCGGGCGTTTCTTGAAGCTCTTGCCGAGATTGAAAGCGGCGAGACCGGCATTGCTCGTGACGAGACGCGGCGCGCTATGGGGCGTCGCCTGGAAGGCATGAGGGCGGCTGGGCGGCGAGGACATCGAGGCGGAAGGGCTAGGGTCGGGTGGCGGGAGCGGGTTGGTTGGGCTTGCCTTTGCCCGGCTGCCCGGGTGCGGCGGCGCCAGACTGGTCCTGGCGTGGGATGAGCAAGCCTTCGACGCGCGGCCGCGGGCCCGTCACTTGCGCCGAGGGCGGCGCAGCCAGGAGGCGCGCGACATTGGCGTTCGTGTCGAAGACGGCATATTGGCCGCGCAACTCGTTGTCCCCCCGTGTTAACGAGACATGCCCGCTCAGCGTGGCAATCCCTGTGTCAAGATTATACACGCCGCTGTCGCCGCGCGCGATCTGATCCTGGGATACCAGGATAACGTGACCTTGCGCATTGAGCTTGCTGATCTTTGAGGGTTGGTTGGCGGGCTTTGTCACTTCGGCGGTCAGGACATCGCCGCGAATCGATTTGTGCTGCGGCCCCTGCCGCGTCGCCGTCGCGTTGCCGCGCGCCACGCCGAGCTGCTTCTGATCGTACCATTCGAAACTGTCGCGCGCCGTGATGACATCCTGCGGCGTGACGATCTTCAGATTCTTGCCGGTCACCACCAGCAGCGTCTGGTCGACGTCATAGACGGCATGGTCGCCATAGGCGGTTTGGGTCGGCGTCGTGAAAACCACGTGACCGTCCGCTTCGATGCGGTAGATCTGGGTCGAACCACTATCGAGAGTGTCCGAGGACGAATTGCCGCGCAGCTGCGGCGATGCTGCGGTCGCCTGTTGCGGCTGCGCACTGCGGTAATAGGCGTAAAGCGTGTCGGCGGTGACGGCGTCATCGCCACGCGTCGCCTTGGCGTTGCCGCGCGCGATATAGACTTTGTTGTTCTGCTGCCATTCGATGCCGTTTTGGGCCTCGATATTGACCGGCTTGTTGTTGGTGTCGCCGGAGAGGCCGAGCGCGTTCGATTGCGCTTGCGCATGCAGAGCCGGCGCGGGCGTCAGCAAGGCGAGAGCGGCGAGGAGCGCGACGGCGCCCCGTATCATTCCGCGTCCTTGGGCCGCGGCAGCAGCACGAGGTTGGTCTTGCCGGTGAATAGGATGACGGCGCCGCGATCGAGCATGGTGAAGCCATCGGCGGTGACATGGCCGAACGGACCTTGGCCCGTCACGGGCTGATCGCTGTGCGCCGTGCCGTTGGCCACGTCGATGCGCGCGCTGTCGGTGTGGAACTCGTTGCCGCGATCCTGATAGAGCTCGACATCGCCATAGAGATCGAGCAGCTGCGGCTGCGGCTGATAGGTGCCGGTGTAGGACGTCACTTCGACCCAAGCGCCGCTGTTGGTGGTCATGTCGGCTTTCGGCTGGGTGAGCGAGACGATATCGTCCGCAGCCGAAAGTTGCGTGGCGGCCGATGCGGTCAACACATAGGGACGGTTGTCGCGATCGATGCCGCTATAATGAGGATCGAGCATGCGCAGATTCCTCGCGTCGCTGGGATCGATGCGTGGCACGATGAAATGAAGGTGATCGACCACCGACCTGAGCTGCGGCCAGACCGCGACCAACAGCAACAGACTCACCGCGAGGCTGGGCAGGATCCATTTGGTGCGCTGGACGAAGCGGCTATGGCTGCGTGTATCGCCGAAGCGCAGACGGCGCCGCAGCGAGCCGCGCAGGTTGACCGCGAAAGCGGCTTGCCGGCTGCTCATGCGATGCCTGCGCGCAAGCAGTCGTGGATGCGCACGATGCCGAGCGGCCGACTCTCCTCATCGACGGCAAAGAGGCTGGTGATCGCCTGCTGGTTCATGCGGCCCAGCGCCTCGGCGGCGAGCGCCTGCGGCCGGATGGTCTTCGGCTGTTTCGTCATCACCTGATCAACGGTCGAGCGCAGCAAATCATCTGCCATATGGCGGCGCAAATCGCCATCGGTGATGATGCCGACCAGCCGGCGCGAGATGTCGGTGACCCCGACGCAGCCAAAGGTCTTTTCCGACATGGTGAGGATGGCGTCGGCCATTTTCGTTCCGAGCGGCACCAGCGGCAACGCGTCGCCGACATGCATGATGTCGCGCACGGTGAGCAGTTGCCGGCCGAGCTGGCCGCCGGGATGGAGGCTATGGAAATCGGAACTCGAGAAGCCCTTGCGCTCCATCATCGCGGCGGCGAGCGCGTCACCGAGAGCAAGCATCATGGTCGTCGAGCTCATCGGCGCGAGGCCCATCGGGCAGCCTTCCTCGGTCGCCGGCAGGACGAGGGTGACATCGGCGGCTTCGCCGAGCGCGCTGCCGTCGCGGCGGGTCACCGCCACCAGCGGAATGCGGAAACGCCGCGTATAGGCGACGATGTCGGCGAGCTCGGCGGTCTCGCCCGAATTGGAGAGAGCGAGCACGGCATCGCCGGGCGCGATCATGCCGAGATCGCCATGGCTCGCTTCGGCGGGATGGACGAATTGCGCCGGCGTGCCGGTCGAGGCGAAAGTCGCGGCGATCTTGCGCGCGATATGGCCGCTCTTGCCCATGCCGGTCACGGTGACCCGGCCTTTGGCTGCGGCCAGCAGGTTGACCGCTGCGGAGAAGCGTCCGTTCAGCTCGGCGGCAAGCGCGTTCAACCCGGCGATCTCGGTCTTGAGAACGCGGCGGGCGACGGTCAGCGTGTTATCGACTGCGTCTTTCGGCATTCCCCGAGGGACCACGCCTTTTGCTGCTGCGAAAGAGGGCTTGCCATGACCACCCCCGCGATAAGGCGACCTGGCAATCGTCTATAGGACGCACTATGCCGCCACCTCCCTTACCCGGTCAACGCATGGCAGGTAGCCGGCGCTTATGCCGCACCGCAAGAAAACCCTCTAATGCTCGAAAATATCAGCGTTCTCGTAACCGGTGAGGTCGAGGAACGCCCGCGTCGGCAAAAAGGCGAAACAGGCGAGGGCGAGTTGCTGGCGGTTTTCGCGCACCAGCATGGTATCGAGCTTGGCCTTGAGCGCGTGGAGGTGCAGGACGTCGGACGCGGCGTAGCGTTTCTGCTCTTCGGTCAAGGTCGGTGCGCCCCAATCCGAGCTTTGCTGCTGTTTCGACACTTCGATATTGAGAAGCTCACGGCAGAGATCCTTGAGCCCATGCTTGTCGGTGAAAGTGCGCGCGAGCTTCGAGGCAATCTTGGTGCAATAGACCGGGGCCGCGACGACGCCGAGATAATGCGCGAGCACCGCGATGTCGAAGCGGCCGAAATGGAAGATCTTCAGCACCTTCGGATCGGCCAGCAGCGCGCGCAGATTGGGCGCGTTGTATTGGCCGGGCGGGAATTGCACGAGGTGGCTCTCACCGTCGCCGGCCGAAAGCTGCGCCAGGCAAAGGCGGTCGCGCAGCGGGTTGAGGCCCATTGTTTCGGTGTCGATGGCGACGCTCGCGCCGAAATCGATACCGGCTGGAAGATCGCCTTGATGAAGATGGATCGTCACGTTCTGCCGCTGCTATCCATGGGGCGCGCCGAGATGGTGTGGTGCCCTGGAGAAGACTCGAACTTCCACGACCTTTCGATCACTAGAACCTGAATCTAGCGCGTCTACCAATTCCGCCACCAGGGCCCCCGCCGT
>DATNGE010000059.1:0-2117 GCA_035606035.1 Allostellaceae bacterium | reverse complement strand
GCTTATTAGGGGTTGCCGCAATGCGAATGTTCGCTCGATTGTTTGGTGCGATGCTGCTCGCCGCCGCCGCGCTTCCGCCGGCGGCGCAAGCAGTCGAGATCAATTTCACCACCGATTTCGGCTTTTACGGCCGCCAGTCGTATTTTTATGTCGCCTACGACAAAGGCTACTACAAGCAGGAAGGCATCGATCTCAACTTTCTGCGCGGCCAAGGCTCGATCGATGCCATCAAGAAAGTGGCCTCAGGCGCTGCGAAGATCGGTTTCGCCGATGCCGGCGCGCTGGTGCTGGCGCGCGGCAACGACGGCATTCCGGTGAAGCTGCTCGCCATCGTTTACGCGAGCCCGCCACATGCGGTGTTTGCGCTCGCCGACAGCGGCATCAAGGCGCCGAAGGATCTGGAAGGCAAGACGCTGGCCGACAGCGCCTTCAGCGCCATTCCGCTGATCTTCAATGCCTACGCGCCGGCGGCCGGCATCGACGTCAAAAAGGTCAAGTGGATTACGGCCGAGGTGTCGTCGCTGCCGTCGCTGCTCGCGACCGGCCGCGTTGACGGCATCGGCCAGTTCACCGTCGGCGAGCCGCTGTTGGCCGACGCGGTCAAGCCGAAGAAGCTCGTGCGGTTCGCCTACAAGGATGCGGGGCTCGATTATTACGGCAACGGCATCGTCGCGACCGAGCAGACGATCAAGGAAGACCCGAAGCTGCTCAAGGGTTTTGTCCGCGCCACGCTCAAGGGCATGCGCGATGCCTTCGCGGATCCGGCGGCGGCCGGCGCCATCATGCACAAATATCATAAGGAAATTTCGGCCGAGGTCGCGGCGGGCGAAACCGAGAAAGTGCGTGAACTTGCGGTCGTGTCGGGCCAGTCGCTTGGCCTGATCGAAGAAGCCCGCATCGAACGCACCATCGCGGTGATGCAGAAAGCGTATCCGATCAAGCATCCGGTCAAGCCTCAAGACATGTACGTGCCGGGCTTCGTGGAATGAATTCCGAGCCGCTCGCTGCGCGATCGTCTGCGGCGGAGCAACATAGCGAACGCGTCGCCCCGATCGTCGAGCTCGCGGGCGTCAGCAAGACCTTCGGCAGCGGCGAACAAACCACCCATGCGCTGGGGCCGCTCGATCTCGCGATCGAAGCCGGCAGCTTCGTCTCCATTGTCGGGCCGTCGGGCTGCGGCAAGTCGACCTTGCTGCGGCTGATCGCCGGTCTGGAAACGCCGACGCAAGGACAGCTGCGGCGCAGCGGTGCGGCGCTTGACGGTCCTTCGCGCGAGGTCGGCATCGTCTTTCAGGATCACGTGTTGTTTCCGTGGGCCAGCATCCTGGACAACGTGATGCTGCCCGCCGACGTGATGGGGCTGCCGCGGCAGGAGGCCCGCAAGCGAGCCGAGTGGCTTCTTGAGCTGACGGGGTTGAAGGATTTCGCCGGTCATCGGCCCGACATGCTGTCCGGCGGCATGAAGCAGCGCGCCGCCTTTTGCCGCGCCCTGCTGGCCGATCCGACCATGCTGCTGCTCGACGAGCCGTTTGCCGCGCTCGACGCCTTGACGCGCGAGGAGCTGTCGCTCGAGCTTTCGAGGCTGTGGCAGGAGTTGCGCCGTACCGCGCTGCTCATCACTCACTCGATCGACGAGGCGGTGTTGCTGGGCGACAGGCTGATCGTCATGTCACGCCGCCCGGGCCGTATCGGACTGGACATGCCCATCGATCTGCCGCGGCCGCGCGATGTCAATACCGAAAATCATCCGCGCTTCCTGGAGATCAAGCAGGCGGCGCGCGATCTGTTGTTCGCGCGAGACAAAAGCTAACCGCCATGGCTGCGCAGCCTTTCAACACCGTCATGGCGCGCGCAACGACGCCGCTGCTCTATCTGCTTCTGCTTGTCGCCTGGGAGGCCAGTGTCCGCGCCTTCAAAATACCGGGCTGGATGCTGCCGGCGCCGTCGGCGATCGTCACAACGGCGGTCGATTGGGCTCCGGACCTACTTCACCACAGTCTGGTGACGCTGGCCGAAACCGTGTTCGGTTTCGTGGTGGCGCTCGCGATCTCGTTGCCGCTCGCGATCCTGATCGCCTTCACGGTGACGTTGCGGCGGGTGATCTACCCGATCCTGCT
>DATNGE010000058.1:0-2277 GCA_035606035.1 Allostellaceae bacterium | reverse complement strand
TGCAAGGAGGCGCCGCCGGGCTCGAACCCCCCGCCTTCCTTGGCATCGTACACGCCGTGGATCAGACCCATGAACTCGCTCATCACGTTGCGGTGAAACCACGGCGGACGGAAGGTGTCCTCGGCGACCATCCAGCGTGGGCCGAAGATCACGAAATCGCAGTTGGCGGTGCCTAGCATTTCGCTGGGTGAGGTCAGCACGGTGAAGATCGACGGGTCGATGTGATCGAAGCTCACTGTGTTGATGGTGTTGAAGCGCGCGAGATCGTAACGATAAGGCGCGTAGCTGCCATGCCAAGCGACGACGTCGAGCGGCGAATGATCGAGCTCGGTTGTCCAGAGATGGCCGGCGAATTTCTGCACGAGCTCGACCTTGCCGTCGCGCTCTTCGAAAGCGGCGACCGGCGTCTCGATATCGCGCGGATTGGCGAGGCCGTTGGCGCCGATCGGCCCGAGCTCGGGCAGGCGCAGCAGGCTCCCATAATTCTCGCAGACATAGCCGCGCGCGGCTTGTCCCAAGAGCTCGACGCGGAAGCGCACGCCGCGCGGGATCACCGCGATATGGCCCGGCAGCGCTTCGATGATGCCGAGCTCGGTGACGAGGCGGATGCCGCCTTGCTCCGGCACCAGCAGCAGCTCGCCGTCGGCATCGACGAAAACGCGCGATGCATCCATCGAGCGATTGGCGCGATAGATGTGCACCGCCATGCCGGCATTCGCCGCCACGTCGCCATTGCCGCAGATCGTCACAAGGCCGGCGATGAAATCGGTCGGCGTGCTCGGCAGCGGCAGCGGGTCCCAGCGCAAACGATTGGGCGATGCTTCCGCCTCGCTGAAAGGCGTGCTGCGCATGAGGCCATCATCGATGCGCCGATAAGCGCGATGCATCGCCGAGGGACGGATTCGATAAAGCCAGGAGCGGCGATTGACGGCGCGCGGCGCTGTGAACGGCGTGCCGCTGAGCTGCTCGGCGTAAAGCCCGAGCGGCGCCTGTTTCGGCGAGTTCTGGCCTTCCGGCAGCGCACCGGCAATCGCTTCGGTGGCGAATTCATTACCGAAGCCGGTCATGTAACGCAGACCGCTCACGATCGCCGCCCGCTATTGGCACATCGGCGGCAGGCCGAGCCGCTCGCGCGGCGTGCCGAGCACGCGCTCGGCGGCGCAGGCGATCGCGACCATGCGCTCGTCATTGCCGCTCTTGGCGATGAGCTGCAAGCCTACCGGCATGCCGAGCCGGTCGAGGCCGACCGGCAAAGTGGCAGCGCAAAGCACGAGGAAATTGCCGGGCACGAGATTGTGCACGGTCGCGCGATTGGTCGCCCAGAAGGTCTCGGGCGTCGGCGGCGTCATCACCGGCGGCGTCACCTGCACCGTCGGGCAAGCGATGACGTCGACGTCATCGAACCGCGCGCGTGCCGCCTTCGCCGCAGCCTTCAGACGCCACAGCCGCAGCAGATAATCGCGCGCCGGCACCGCGCCGGCGGCTTTGAGCGGCGGCGCGTTGACCGGATCGATCGTCGCGAGCCAATCGGGCAGCGCGTGATCGAGGAAGGCGCGCAGCTCGATCGCCGAAACGCCGCCTTCGCAGAAGATGGCGTAAGCCTCTTGCGCCTCGGGCAGCGGTGCTTGCTTGACGATGGCGCCGGCGCGGCCGAGCTGATCAATGGCGAGCTTCACCGCTTCGGCGATGCCGTTCTCGCAGCCATCCCAGAAGAACGAATCGGCCACGCCAATGCGAATACCGTCGATGCCGCGCGGCACGCGGCTGAGGAAATCGAAACCGTCGCCGAGGCGCGGATCGAGCGCCGCGAAACTGAAGGCCGCATCTTCCATCCGCCGCGCCAGGATGCCGGGCGTATCGAAAGTGTGGCTCAAGGTGACGATGCCGTCGGAGGACCAACGATCCTTGGTGAATTTCAAGCCCGCATTGCCGGTGAAGGATGCCGGCAATCGCACCGAGGCCGCCGTGTCACTGCCGAAGGCGAGCAGCGCCGAGCCTTCGCAGAGGCTGACGCCCGCGCCGCTCGAGGAGCCGCCGGGCGAGCGATGCGCTTTCGCATCCCACGGATTTCGCGGGCTGCCGTAATGCGCGTTATGGCCGGTGCCGCCGAAAGCGAATTCGACCATATGCGTCTTGCCGGTCACGGTGGCGAGTTGGCGCCGGAGGTTCGCGATGATCGGTCCATCCTCTTCGAACTTCGCCGGCAGGCGCTTGGGCGAGCCGGCATAGGTCGGAAACGCCGAATGCGCGAAGAGATCCTTGATCGAGGTCGGAATG
>DATNGE010000057.1:0-8464 GCA_035606035.1 Allostellaceae bacterium | reverse complement strand
CACCTCCATTTCATCGCCGGCCGCGCCGAAGACCGCTTGACCTTCGACCATCAAGCCGAGGTCGGGCGCCGCATGGGCTATCGCGATCATGCAGGCGCGCGCGGCGTCGAGCGCTTCATGAAGCATTACTTCCTGATTGCGAAGGATGTCGGCGATCTGACTCGCATCTTCTGCGCCGTGCTCGAATCGGAGCATCGCCATCAGCCGAAATTCTCTTTGAAGCGCTGGGGCTTCGGCAAGAAATCGGTCGCGGGCTTCACCGTCGATGCCGGTCGGCTCGATGTCGCGAGCGAGGATCAGTTCGCCAAAGACCCGGTCGCGCTCCTCAGGCTTTTCCATGTCGCGCAGATGGAAGGGCTCGACATCCATCCGCACGCGCTGCGCCTCATCGCTCATTCGCTGAAGCTCGTCGATGCCGAGCTGCGCAGCAATGCCGAGGCGAACCGGCTTTTCGTGGAGATTCTGACGGCGAGCAGCGTCAATCCCGAGATCGCTTTGCGCTGGATGAATGAATCGGGCGTGTTCGGCCGCTTCATTCCCGATTTCGGCCGTGTCGTCGCGCAGATGCAATACGACATGTATCACACCTATACGGTTGACGAGCACACGATCTTCGCAATCGGCATTCTCTCGGATATCGAGCGCGGCAATCTGAAAGACGAGCTGCCGCTGCCGACGAGCCTCTTTCCGACGATCGATTCGCGGCGCGCGCTTTATCTCGCTGTGCTGCTCCACGATATCGCCAAGGGCCGCGGCGGCGATCACTCGGTCTTAGGCGCGCAGGTTGCGGAAAAATTGGGGCCGCGGCTCGGCTTCACCGCGGAAGAGACCGAGACCATCGCCTGGCTCATCCGCTGGCATCTCTTGATGAGCAACACGGCCTTCAAATTCGATATCGACGATCCGAAAACGATCCAGGATTTCGTCGCGCGGGTGCAATCGCCCGAGCGCTTGAAGCTGCTGCTGCTCTTGACCGTCGCCGATATCCGCGCTGTCGGCCCCAAGGTGTGGAACGGCTGGAAGGCGGCGCTCTTGCGCGAGCTCTATCACCGCGCTTTCGAGCTGATGTCGGGCGGCATCGATGCGACGGCGCGCGAGGAGCGTGTGCGCCAGGCGCAAGAGGCGGCGAAGAGACTGCTGCCCGATTTCAGCGCCGCCGAGATCGATTCCTTCACGGCCAAGGGCTATCCCTTCTACTGGCTCTCTTTCGATGCCGAGACGCAGTCGCGGCATGCGCGGCTGGTGCGCGAGGCCGAGCGCAGCGGCGCGCCGCTCACCGTCGAGACGCGCGTCGACACCGAGCGCGCGGTCACCGAGGTCACGCTCTATACCGCCGATCATGCCGGGCTCTTCTCGCGCATCGCCGGCGCGCTGGCGCTCGCCGGCGCCAACATCGTCGACGCGAAGATCCACACGCTCTCGAACGGCATGGCGCTCGATACCTTCTGGGTGCAGGACCGCGATGGCGGCGCCGTCGATCAGCCGCAGAAGCTCGCCAAGTTGTCGGTGATGTTCGAGAACGTGCTCGTCGGCAAGCTCAAGCCGCATATCGACCTCGCGGCGCCCCCGAGCGTGCCGAGCCGCACGCGCGTCTTCACCGTGCCGCCGCGCGTCTTGATCGACAACAAGGCCTCGAGCACGCATACGGTCATCGAGGTGAACGGCCGCGACCGCACGGGGCTGCTCTACGAGGTGACGCGCGCGCTGACGCAGCTCAATCTGCAGATCTCGAGCGCAAAGATCTCGACCTATGGCGAGAAAGTGGTCGACGTCTTCTATGTGAAGGATCTCTTCGGCCACAAGATCGATCACGAGAAGCGGCTTGCCGACATCCGCGAGCGCCTGGCCGCGGCGCTCGCCGATCCGGCGGCGCTCGACGCATCGAAAGCGCCGGAAAAGAGCGATATCGCCGCAGCCGAATAGCCTCTATTCTCTCGCGATTCGTAACCTTTGGGGGGATTACGATGGTGAAAACCAAACTCGCTTGGGCCTTGTCGGTCGCACTTGTTGCTGTCGCGCTGGCAGCCGCGCCAGCGGGCGCAAAGTCGAGCGGCTCAAGCCACAGCACGTCCTCGCATAGCAGCTCATCGCGCAACGCGTCGGCGGGTCACGCCACGGCGACGCGCAAGCCGCTGCCGGCGGGCACGCATTTCGTGCGCAAGACCTGCAAGACCGCCGCCTGCAAGTCGAAGCATCCGGGCGGCAGCTACATGCTGCCGATCAAGCCCAAGAAAGGCCGTCCTGCCTAGGCGCTAAGCTTCGCTATCACTCTTGGCGAAGGCCGACACGGCACCGGGCTCGCGGGTGGCTTGTGGGGCGGCGTCGGCGTTTTGCGCTTGTGGGCCCCAGCGGCGCAGAGGCAATTCCTTCATGAAGATCGCGAGCGTGACACCGACGATGCAGATCGCGGCGCCGACCATATAAACGTAGCGGAAGGAGTGGCCGAAGCTCGCGACGATGACCGCGCGGACATTCTCGGGCAGCGATTGGATCACCGCGGGCCCGCCATGCAAAAGCCCGCTCGCGCTGACGCCCGGCGCGCCGGCGCCTTGGCTGGTCAGCCCGGCGAAGAGGATCGCGCCCATGATTGCGACGCCGAAGGATCCGCCCATCGAGCGGAAGAAGGAGGTGAGCGAGGTCGCGGTGCCGAGATCGCGCATCTCGACCGCGTTTTGCACCGAGATCGAGACCATAGGCCCCGAAGGGCCGAGGCCGAGGCCCATCGTCGTCATCGCCAGAACGTAATAGATGACCGGTGTTGAACGCGTCACATCGATGAAGGCGACGAAAGAGAGCGCGGCGATGCTGAGGCTGACGATCGGGATGATGCGGTAACGCCCGGTCCAGCGGATGAAGCGGCCGGTGAAGAGCGCGCCGAAGGTAATGCCGATCATCAGCGGCGTGATGAGGAGGCCGGAATTGCTCGCCGTCGCGCCGATCACGACCTGCATGAACAGCGGCAGGAAGATCGTCGCCCCGACTGCCGCCGCGCCCATCAGGAATCCGAGGCTGTTGCCGATGACGAAGACGTTATTGCCGAAGAGCCGCAAGGGCAGCAGCGGATCCTCGGCGCGCCTCTCTTGCACGATCAGCAGCGCGATCAGCAGCAGCGCGGCGACCGCAAGACCCAAGATCTCGGGCGAGGTCCAGGCGAATTCATTGCCGCCCCAGGTGGTGATGAGCAGCAGCGCGACGATCCCCGGCACGAGCAAGCCCGCGCCGAGATAATCGATCTTCTTAGGGCCGCCGCGGATCGGCAGCCGCTTCAGCTGCTTGTTGCAGATGAGCAGGCCGGCAAGCGCGACGGGCAGATTGATCCAGAACACCCAGCGCCACGAGGCGACATCGACGAGGAAGCCGCCGAGCATCGGTCCGCCCAGGGTCGAGGTGCTCCAGATCGTCGAGTAATAGGCCTGGTAGCGGCCGCGTTCGCGCGGCGGCACGAGATCGGCCATGATCGTCTGCGACAGCGACAAGAGACCGCCGCCGCCCAGGCCCTGGATCGCGCGCCCGCCGATCAGCATCGCCATGCTCTGCGCCGCGCCGCAGATGACCGAGCCCAAGAGGAAGATCGCGATCGCCGAAACGAAGAGCGGCCGGCGGCCATAGAGATCGCTGAGCTTGCCGTAGATCGGCGTCGAGGACGTCGAGGTGAGGAGATAGGCGGCGACCGCCCAGGACATGTATTCGATGCCGTGCAGCTCGCCCGCCATTGCCGGCAGGGCGGTCGCGACGATGGTCTGGTCGATCGCGCCCAAGAACATGCCGCACATCGTGCCGCTCAGCATCAGCATGATTTCGCGATGCGTGAAGCGGATCGGCGCCGGAGCGGTGACCGTGTCGGGCATTCGCCGCGAGTCTAGACGAGGCAGTGGGGAATGACGAGGGCGCCGCCCTTAGTGCGGCGCCGCCGGCGGCCTGCGGCCGAGATCGATGCCGAGCGGCAAGACGGCCAGCGCTGCGGCCGCGAAGCCGATCGGCACGAACGCGATCCAGGAGATGTCGGTCTTGTCCCAGAGATAACCGCTCAAGATCGACATGAGCACGGCGCAGGGATAGGAGATGGTGAACATCGCCGAGGCAAGGCGGTGCACATCGCCGGGCGCGCTGAGGAGCGGCGGCAATGCGAGGAAGAGAATAAGCCCGCCGGCGCCGGCGAAACCCAAGAGTCCCGCCCAGGCAACCACGGGCCAGCCCGGCATCAGCGCCATGCCGATGACGCTGACCAGGCTGAGCACGCCGACGCTGATATAAGCGGCCGGCAGGCGCACGAGACGCGGCGCTAAGGCCAGCATGATGAGCGAGGCAGGCAACTGACAGATGTTGAGCGAGGTCAGCGCCGCGCTGATCAGCTCCTCACGGCCAACCGACGTCAGATAATCGGGCAGGAAGGTATTGGTCGCGAAGTAGCAGGTGTTGATGCAGCCGAGGCAGAACGCCAGACGCCACAGCAGCTTGTCGCGCCAATTCGGCCACCAGCGCAGCGGCAGCGCATGGGCGGTCCGCGGCTGGTCACGCGGCGCGAGGAAGGCGATGAGCAGCGCCGTCAGCACCGCCGGCACGCCCCAATAGACGAAGCTCAATCGCCACGACCCATGGGCGAGCGGCAGCACCAGCGGCAGGGTCAGACCGACGGCCAGCGTCTCGCCGACGAGGAGGCCGTTGGTGTAGACGGCGGTTGAGACCGGCACCCGATGCGGCAGCCAGGAGCGCACCAGCGGCGGCATCGCCGGCTGCATGATCGCGACGCCCGCGGCGGTGAGGATCGTCGTGAGGTAGAGCGTTGCGACATCGACCGCGGCGCCGCGCGCCGCCGAGCCGAAGCCGACGAGCAGCAAGCCGATGATCAGCGCGGCGCGCGCGCCGAACCGTGCGATCAGCGCCGAGCCCGGGATCGCGACGGCCGCGAGCAGCAGCGAGGGCAAAGTGCCCAGAGTGCCGATTTCGGTCTCGGTGAGATGCAGTTCGCTATGGATCAGCGGAATGAGCGGCGGCACCGCGAGCAAGGTGATGCGCAAGCCGGTTCCGGCGAGCCACAGCAGGATAAGCGTGGTGACGTCGCGGTTGACAGTCGAGGACGGTGTCGTGTCCGTCACGATCGCTAATCGCGCAGATCCTCGAAGAACTCCTTCACCTTGGCGAAAAAGCCTTCGCTTTCGGGATTGGTCCTGCGCGCGTCCCCTTCCTTCTCGAATTCGCGCAAGAGTTCTTGCTGCCGCTTGGTCAGGTGGACCGGCGTCTCGACACTGACCTGCGCGAACATGTCGCCGCGCGCGGCGCTGCGCAGCACCGACATTCCCTTGCCGCGCAAGCGGAACTGATGGCCGGATTGCGTGCCGGCCGGGATCGTCACCTTGGCGCGCGTGCCGTCGATGGTCGGCACTTCGATCGTGCCGCCGAGCGCCGCCGTCGGCATCGAGATCGGCACGCGGCAATGGACATTCGCGCCGTCGCGCTGGAACAGCGGATGCGCCTTGACCGCGAGGAAGATGTAGAGATCGCCATTGCCGCCGCCGCGCAGACCCGCTTCGCCTTCGCCGGCGAGGCGGATGCGCGTGCCGTCCTCGACCCCGGGCGGGATGGTGACGTTGAGCGTCTTTTCTTTGCGCGTGCGGCCCTGGCCGCCGCAGGAGCGGCACGGCTTGTCAATGACCTTGCCGGCGCCGTGACAGGCGGGGCAGGTGCGCTCCATGGTGAAGAAGCCTTGCTGCGTGCGGACGCGGCCGGCGCCGCGGCAGGTCGGGCAATTGACCGGCTTCGACCCCGCTTCCGCGCCGCTGCCGTGGCAGGCTTCGCACAGTCCGAGCGTCGGCACGCGGATCTGCGTCTCGCGCCCCTTGAACGCTTCCTCGAGCGTGATCTCGAGATTGTAGCGCAGGTCGCTGCCGCGATTATTCGCGCCGCGGCCGCCGCCGCCCATCATTGAGCCGAACATCTCCTCGAAGATGTCGGCGAAGCCGCCGCCGCCGAAGCCGAAATCGCCGCGGCCGCCGCCTTGCTCGAAAGCCGCGTGGCCGAAACGATCGTAAGCGGCGCGCTTCTGATCGTCCTTCAGGACGTCGTAGGCTTCGTTGATGTCCTTGAAACGCTGCTCGGCCTGTTTGTCCCCCGGATTGCGATCCGGGTGATACTGCATGGCGAGCTTGCGGAAAGCCTTCTTGATGTCGTCGCCTGAGGCCTCACGCCCCACGCCGAGCAGCTCATAGAAGTCCTGTTTCGCCATCCTAACTACCTAATCCCCCGACTCCACCCCCGACGACGAACCGCCCCGGCATGCCGGGGCGGTGTCGGTTACTGGCGCGGACCGCTCAACCCGAACCGCGCTTCTTGTTCTCGTCGACCTCTTCGAAATCGGCATCGACCACTTTCTCGTCGCCCGCGCCGGACGAGGTGCCCTGGCTCGCGCCGGGCTCGGCTTGCGGCCCGGCTTCGCCCCCCGGCGCGCCTTGCTGCTTGTACATCGCCTCGCCGATCTTCATCGAGACTTGCGCCAAGGCTTCGGTCTTCGAGCGGATCTCGCCGACATCCTCGCCGCTCGTCGCACCTTTGAGCGCGGCGATCGCCGATTCCACCGCTTGCTTGTCGCCGGCCGGGATCTTGTCGCCGGATTCCTTCAGCGTGCGCTCGGTGGTGTGGATCAGGCCCTCGGCCTGGTTCCGCGCTTCGACGAGCTCGCGCCGCTTCTTGTCGTCCTCGGCATGCGATTCCGCATCCTTCACCATCTTGTCGATGTCGGCTTGCGACAGACCGCCCGAAGCCTGGATGCGGATCTGCTGCTCTTTGCCGGTGGCCTTGTCCTTGGCCTGGACCGAGACGATGCCGTTGGCGTCGATATCGAAGGTGACTTCGATCTGCGGCATGCCGCGCGGCGCCGGCGGAATGCCGACGAGGTCAAACTGGCCAAGCAGCTTGTTGTCGGCAGCCATCTCGCGCTCGCCCTGGAAGACGCGGATCGTGACCGCGGTCTGATTGTCCTCGGCGGTCGAGAAGGTCTGGCCCTTCTTGGTCGGGATCGTTGTGTTGCGGTCGATGAGGCGCGTGAACACGCCGCCCAAGGTCTCGATGCCCAAGGACAGCGGCGTCACATCGAGCAGGAGGACGTCCTTCACCTCGCCCTTCAGCACGCCGGCTTGGATGGCGGCGCCGACCGCGACCACTTCGTCCGGGTTGACCGAGCGGTTCGGGTCCTTGCCGAAGAACTGCTTCACCGTCTCGATCACCTTCGGCATGCGGGTCATGCCGCCGACGAGGATGACTTCGTTGATTTCCGAGGCTTTGAGCCCGGCATCCTTCAGCGCGTTGCGGCACGGATCGATGGTCTTCTGGATGAGATCGTCGACCAGCGCTTCGAGCTTGGCGCGCGTCAGCTTGATGTTGAGATGCTTCGGCCCGTTCTGATCGGCCGTGATGAACGGCAGATTGACCTCGGTCTGCATCGACGAGGAGAGTTCGATCTTCGCCTTCTCGGCGGCCTCTTTGAGGCGCTGCAGAGCGAGCCGGTCGTTGCGCAGGTCGATGCCCTGCTCCTTCTTGAACTCGTCGGCGAGATAGTCGATGACGCGTTTGTCGAAATCCTCGCCGCCGAGGAAGGTGTCGCCGTTGGTCGATTTGACCTCGAATACGCCGTCGCCGATCTCGAGCACGGAAATGTCGAAGGTGCCGCCGCCGAGGTCGTAGACCGCGATCGTGCCGGTCTTCTTCTGCTCGAGCCCATAGGCGAGCGCCGCGGCCGTCGGCTCGTTGATGATGCGCAGGACCTCGAGTCCGGCGATCTTGCCGGCGTCCTTGGTCGCCTGGCGCTGGCTGTCGTTGAAGTAGGCCGGAACCGTAATGACAGCTTCGGTGACCGTCTCGCCGAGATAAGCCTCGGCGGTCTCTTTCATCTTCTGCAGGACGAAGGCGCTGACCTGGGACGGCGCGTATTTCTTGCCGCGGCTCTCGACCCACGCGTCGCCATTATCGCCCGCGACGATCTTGAACGGGACGAGGTCCTTTTCCTTCGCGACCATCGGGTCGCTCATGCGCCGGCCGATCAGGCGCTTGACGCCGTAGAACGTGCTGTCCGGATTGGTGACGGCCTGGCGCTTGGCCGCCTGGCCGACGAGGCGCTCGCCGCTCTCGGTAAAGGCGACCATGGAAGGCGTGGTCCGGGCGCCCTCGCTGTTCTCGATCACCTTCGCATTCTTGCCTTCCATCACGGCGACGCAGGAATTGGTCGTGCCGAGATCGATGCCGATGACTTTTGCCATTCTCTAACCCCTTTTTGCGGCAGGGTCCCACAGCCCCGAAGGCACTGCGGCATCCCCCGCGGATTGGTTTAGGCCGGGAAGAACCCCGGCCTGTGCCGCTCATATATGTGTGCGCCCCTCCCGCGCTGCAACGGGGCGGGGACCGAAAAGCGCCGAGGCCAAGGCTGTTTCCGCGGCGGCTCGACGGCCATTTCCGCGCGAATGGGGTCGCCGGG
>DATNGE010000056.1:0-23908 GCA_035606035.1 Allostellaceae bacterium | reverse complement strand
CAATTGGGCAGGATAAAGCCGACCAAGTACGTGCCGACCATCGACGCGCCGCGCTGCCACGCGCTCGCGACGCCGCCGCCCAAGGCGCGCAGATGCGTCGGATAGATCTCGGCGGTGTAGGTCGCGAGGCTCAAGAGTGCGAAGCCGAGGAAGAAGAAGCCGCTGGTAGTGACCAGCAACGTGCCGATCGCGCTCAGCTGCGGCAGAAACGCGAAAGACAACATGAACACGCAGCAGCCGCTGAAGCTCATGATCAGCATCGGCTTGCGGCCCCACGCCTCGATCAGCCAGATGGTGAGCCCCGAGGCGCAGAGCCCGATCGCGCTGGTGAAGAGCCCGTATTGCAGCGCGGTCTCGACGGGCAGGTGATAGACGGTGCGATAGAGCGAGGGCGCCCAGGCGTTGAGGGCGTAAGACACGAAATAAGCGCCGATCCACATGAACCACACCGCGATTGTGCGCCGTAAATAGATTCCCTTGAAGAGATCGGCGATCCGTGGGCGGACCTCAGCGACCGCGGGCAAGCTTACCGGCAATGCCGCCGGGGTTTTGCCCTCGCGCGCGGCGATCGCCTCGATGCGCCCCAGCGCGGCGTCCGCTTCGGCGAAGCGCCCCTGGCTCGCGAGCCAGCGTGGCGATTCGGGGAGGATGAAGCGCAGGGGAAGGGCGAGCAACGCCGGGACCGCGCCGATCACGAACAGCCATTGCCAGCCCAGATGCGGCACGACCCAGACGCCGGTGAGCGCGACGAAGAATAGCGCGATCGAGAACAGCACCTGGATCGAGACCGAGAAGCGACCGCGATTCGTCGCTTTGGCGAATTCGTTGACATAGGCTGCCATGAGCGGCACTTCGCCGCCCAGGCCGACGCCCTGGATGAAGCGCAAGCCGAGCAAGGTTTCGTAATTCCTTGCAAAGGCGCAGGCGAGGGCCGCCAAGGTGAAGAGCAGGAGGGTGATGATCATCGAGTTGAGGCGGCCCCAGCGTTCCGCGATCCACCCGAAGCCCAGCGCACCGACAAGCTGGCCGGCAAAGCCGATGCTGATGAGCGAGCCGATCTGCTGCGGGTTGAGATGCCATTCGCCGATCAGCACCGGCAATACGTAAGCGATCGCGACGGAATCAAAAGCATCGAAGAACCACGCCGTGCAGATGATGAGGCGCATCTTGAAATGCCACGAGCAGTAGGGCAGACGCTCAAGGCGTGCCGCAATGTGTCGCGCATCGCCGCGATCTTCGATTGTCGCCGTGCTGGCCATGGACGTTTCTCCCCGTTGCTGCGTCGCCGGATTTTGCTCCGGATATCGGCGTCTGACGCGTGAGCGCCCGCAGCACGATATCGCAGGCCGATGCGGTCAGCCAAGCATTTCGTCGAACTTGGCGATGCACGCTTTCCCATCTACTTTCTGCGCGTCGTGCCTGTTTGATGGGAGTGCGGCGGCAAAATGAGCGAAACCCTCGTCGGCTTCATCGGCACGGGCCATCTCGGCGGCGCCATTGTCACCGCGCTGCTGAAAGCGGGTTACGAAGTCGCGATCTTTGACAGCGACGCGAGGGTGATGGCAGCGTTGAAAGAGAAGGGCGCGCGGCCGCTTGCCTCGGCGCACGCCGTCGGCGATGAAGCCGCGATCGTCTTTGCGTGCCTGCCGACGCCCGAGATCTGCCAAGCGGTTGCGCTCGCCGAAGACGGTGTCGCCGCCGGCAAGGCGATCGAGATCTATGTCGAGACTTCGACTCTCGGCCTGGCGGCGATCGATGCAATCGCGGCCGGGCTCGCCGCGCGCAAAATCCGTTTCCTCGATAATCCGATCGTCGGCGGCGGTGGCGGTGCCGGCATTGCCGATGGCAAGGCAGCGACCATCACCGCGGGGCCGCGCGATGCTTTCGAACGCATCGAGCCGATTCTGAAATCATTGACGCGCAACGTCTTCTATGCGGGCGAGAAGCCGGGCCTGGCGCAAATCTGCAAATGCGTCAATGCCGCGCTCGCCATTACCGGCCTGACCATCGCTTGCGAGGCGATGGTGATGGGCGTCAAGGCCGGTATCGACGCAAAGTTATTGCTCGATATCGTCAATGCCGGCAGCGGCCGGAATGTCACTACCGAAGAGCGTTTCGCGCGCACAGTGCTGGCGCGGAACTTCGGCGGCAACGCGATGCGCATCATGTCGAAAGATATGAAGCTCTATGCGGAGACGGCGCATGCGCTCGGCCTGCCGTCCTTCGTTGGCTCTAACATCGCCGAGATCTGGAACGCCGCAGTGGCGCGCGACGTGCAGCACCTCGTGCAGTTCTTCGAATCCTTCGCCGAAGTTGAGGTGAAGAGCTGATCGGATAAACCAACCCTGTCATTCCCGCGAAAGCGGGAATCCAGAGCACTATCGAGCTGCTGCGCTGGACCCCCGCTTTCGCGGGGGTGACGAATAGGATAGTTCGGGAGAGAGAGCACGCATGCGCATCCGGATTCACCTGTTGCCCATCTTGCTCGTCGTTGCCCTAGCGAGCACTCACGCCCATGCCGATGACAAGCTGCGCGTCGGCAAGGCGGTCGCGGGACCCTTCGATTTCGTGCCGCTCGACATTGGGATGGAGAAAGGCTTCTTCAAAGGGCACGGCATCGATGTCGAGGAAATCGATTTCGACGGCAGCGCGAAGCTGCAGCAAGGCCTCGGGGCCGATGCGATCGATGTCGGTCTTGGCTCGGGGCCGGAACTCGCTTTCGTCGCCAAAGGCAACACCGATCTCGCCCTCGCGGTCTTCGCCGGTCCGCCCAACAGCCAGGTGCTCATCGTGCGTGCCGACGGGCCGGTCCACGCAGTCGCCGATCTTAAAGACAAGAAGATCGGCCTCTCGACCGTCGGCTCATTGACCGACTGGCTGGTACGCGAGCTCTCGCGCCAGCAAGGATGGGGACCCGAGGGAATCCAGGGCGTGCCGCTCGGCTCGGAGTCCGGCCGCACCGCGTCGCTGCGCGCCGGCTCGACTGACGGGATGGTGATCGATGTTGCGACGGCAGCGAAGCTCGAGAAGGAGAAGACTGGTCGCATCGTGGTGCATTTCGGCACGGTCGCGCCGGATTTCATCATCCATGCGATCTTTGCAACCAACAAGGCGATCGCGGACAAGCCCGATGTGCTGAAGCGCTTTCTCGCCGGCTGGTTCGAGACGATCAACTGGATGCGCGCGCATAAGGACGAGACGGTCGCGCTCGCCGCGCCGGTCATGCATCAGGATAAAGAGATCGTCGCGATGAATTACGACCAGACGATGAACGACTTCTCGACTACCGGCCGCTTCGATCCGAAAGCGCTGAGCGTGCTGGCGCGCTCCTTCGTCGACATGAAGACGCTGCCCGCCGAGCCCGACATGACGACGCTCTATACGGAGAAGTTGTTGCCCTAGTAAATGTCATCCCCGCGAAAGCGGGGATCCAGGGCTACAAATAAGCTGTTGCTTCTGGATTCCCGCTTACGCGGGAATGACAATATTTTTGGGTTTGCCGGACTTACTCCAGCGGCTTCACCGTCGCGCGGCCGTCATTGCCGATGAAGATCTCTTCCGAGCGCGCGATCGACTTGCCGGCGACGCGGTCCGCGATCCAATCCGCCTGCAAGGTTTGCGGATTCTCGCCGACGACCGTCGAGGGCGCGTTGTAGACGCCGTGCACGGCGCTTTGATAGATCACGAATTGCCGCGGCGTCTTCACCAGCGACAAGAGCTCGCGCGTGTATTGCAGCGGCGAGAGCTGGTCATCCTCGCCGGCGATTACCTGATAGGGCACGACGATGTCCTTGGCGAGCGGGCGGAGATCGCATTTCTTCACCCATTCGTCGAAAGCGTCTTCATCCTCGAACCCCGCCATATACATAAACCGCATTTTGAATGATGGCGGCGCGTGGTTGAAGATCGTGTCGTGGCCCGGCTCGTGGCAAACCGCCGATTGCGATAGCGCGATGATGCGATTGCCGAGCACCGAGGCGGCCTGGGTCGAGAAGAACGTGCCCATCGATGAGCCGCGCAGCACGATCTTCGACTTGTCGATCGCCGGATGGTTGGCGACGAATTTGTAATTCGCCTCGGCCGCTTCCATATGCGCGGTGTGGGTGACGAGGACGCGGCGCGCAAAACATTCGCCCTGGCCCGGTCCGTCGACCGCGAAGATCGCGATGCCGCGCTCCAAGAGCTTGTCGCCATACATGGCGCAGGAATTCTCTTTGGTGCCGTCCATGCCGCCGACCGCGATGATGCAGGGGAATTTCTCGCCTGCTGCCGGCTTGTGCGGCAGATGGAGATAAGCGGGGAGAAACTGGCCGTTGCCGAAAGGCACCTCGACCCGCTCGATCGGATGCGCCGCATATTTGATGTATTTCGCGTAGCACTCGTTCATCTTCTTTTCGAGATGCTCGAGCTCGGCGTTCATCTCGAAGATCGGCCAGCGCGCGATCGACCACAGCATCGCCGCGATCATGTAGCTCTCGCGGGCGGCGACGGCGCGGCCTTGTTCCTCGAAGGCGCGCGCCTTGGCCTCACGGCGCTGCGCCTGGATCGCGTATTCGCGCGCGATGTCGTTGATCTTCTTGCAGCGCGCCGCGGTCATACGGAACTCGCCCATGGCCTCGAGCCCGGCCGGGCCGGCGGTGTAGTTGATGCGCGCCTGATCGAATTCGACGCCTTGCTCGGCGACCGCCATATCGAGCAGCCAGCGTTGCTCGCGCCAGCGGCGGACGCGGTTTTCGGCCTTCGCACTCATCGCCATGATTTCCTCCCTCGGATGACCGGCATTGCCCACCTCTACAACCCCGGCCCCGTGCCGGGCAAGCGAGGAGCCTCGCATGGGCGAGGGCACGGTCAACGCATTTGTGATCGACGGGGCGAAATCGCTGCGTTTAAGATTTTCGCGCTGGTAAAGCCCGTTTTTTTCAGAACGAAATTTCAAAGGGGAATGGCATGACGGACGCTGCTACTGAAACTCAACCATATATACCGGCGCTGCGCCGCCTCTACGCATCGCTCGCGCCCTACGCCTACAGTTTCATCCGTCTCTGTGTCGGCGCCGGGATCGCGCGCCATGGCTATCCGAAAATATTCGAAGGCGGTGCGGCCGGACTCGCGGGCTTTCTTTCGGGCAAGCTCGGTTTGGAGCCGGGCATTTTATGGGGATGGCTGGTTGGCTGCGTCGAATTCGGCGGCGGCATCCTGATCGCCATCGGCTTGCTGACGCGGCTTGCGTCCTTTGCGCTGGTGATCGAGTTCACCGTGATCGTCTTCGTCGTCAAATGGGCAAATGGCCTCTTTGCTTTCGCGCCGAAAGCGATCCAGCCGGGGTTCCCGGGCATGGTGCCCGGCGGCTTCGAATTCGAGCTGTTGCTCGGCCTCTGCTGCCTCGCCTTCCTCTTCGGCGGCGGCGGCAAGGCCTCGGCGGATCAGATGATCGGCAAGGAGTTCTGAGTCGGCTCGTCACGCATCACGCGCGCGAGACGATCCCGCCGAGTACGCTGTGAATCTGCGCGACCGCCGCGGCGCCTTCGCCGACCGCGGCGGCGACGCGCTTGGTCGAGCCGGCGCGGACATCGCCGATCGCGAAAATGCCAGGCAGGCTGGTCTCGAGCGGCAGCCGCGCGCTGCCGTCGCTGCCGCGCGCGCCGGTGATAACGAAGCCCTTGTCATCGAGATCAACGCAGCCGCGCAGCCACTCGGCGTTAGGATCGGCGCCGATGAAGAGAAACACATGACGCAGCGCGCGCTCGACCGTGTCGCCGCCGGCGCGATAACGGAAGGTCGCGCTGCTGAGGCCCGTCGTCGCGTCGCCCGCGAGCGCGACGATCTCGCAGCCGGTATGCAGCTCGACATTGGGCAGCGCGGCGATACGATCGATGAGATAACGCGACATCGCCGCTTCCAGCCCGTTGGCGCGTACTACGAGATGCAGCTTTTGCACCTGGGGTGCGAGGAAGACCGCCGCCTGGCCGGCCGAATTGCCGCCTCCAACCAAAGCGATCTCTTGCCCTTCGCAGAGCTTCGCCTCGATCGCCGAGGCCCAATAGGAAATCCCGGCGCTCTCAAATAGCGCGAGGTTCGGCACGGCGAGCGGGCGATAGCGCGCGCCCGAGGCGATGACGACGCTGCGCGCTCGGATGGTTTCGCCATGGGTGAGATGGAGCAGCAAGGGAGCTTTCCGGTCGTTCAGCCGCGCGTCGCAATCGAGCTTCTCGACCTCCACAGGGATCGCGAGCTCGGCGCCGAATTTCAACGCCTGGTTGAAGGCGCGCGCGGTCAGGGCGAGGCCGGAGATGCCGGTCGGGAAGCCGAGATAATTCTCGATCCGCGCCGATGCGCCGGCCTGGCCGCCGAAAGCGTGCTGGTCGAGGACGATCACCGACAAGCCCTCCGATGCGCCATAGACCGCGGTCGCCAATCCTGCGGGCCCAGCGCCGACCACGGCGACGTCGTAGGTTTTCTCGGCATCGAGCTCGGGCGTGATGCCGAGACAGATGCCGGCCTGCGTCTCCGTGGGATGCTTCAGCACCGCGCCATTCGGGCAGATCATCAGCGGGAGATCTTCCGGATGGATGCCGAAGCGCTCGATCACCGCCCGTCCTTCGGCATCGTCATGGGCATCGAGCACCGTGAATGGGTAGGAATTTCGCCGCAAGAAATCCTCGAGCCGGATCAGATCGGGCATACCAGGCCGGCCTATCAGCACCGATCCCGAGCTGCCGGCTTCGAGCAGCGCGACACGGCGCAAAATGAACGCGCGCATCACCACCTCGCCGATCTCGGCGGAGCCGATCATCAAGGCGCGCAGATGCGCCGCATCGAAGGGCAGAGCGGTGCAGCCTTCCGGGCCCGCGCGGCCTTCGGCGAGCGAAGCGCGGCCGCTGAGCTGGCTGAGCTCGCCCGAAAATTGCCCGACCCTTTCACGGATAACGGAAACCGTGCGATCGACCCCCTCATGCCGCGTGACGGCGATGCTGCCTTTGAGGACCAGCCAGGAAGCGGCGTTGCGCTGTCCGATCGCGAAAATCATTTCGCCCGGGGCAAACTCGCGTTCCGGGCTGCTGGCAAAACGCTTGGCGATCGCGATTTGCGCGGCATTGAGCACCGGATACATCTGGTCGCGACGGGTATCGATTGTCGCCATGGTTCTCTGGCGCGGCGGATTGAGAAGCGCGCGCTTCCCGCCCAGAATGGCATGAAGCCGGGACCGCCGAAAGGATCATGCCAATGACCGCATCCTGCCCGCACTTCGATCAGATCCGCAACGTCGCCCCGCGTACCCCGCAAGGTTGCGAGGAATGCCTGAAGACGCATGGCCGCTGGGTTCACCTGCGGATTTGCCTGGTTTGCGGTCATGTCGGTTGCTGCGACCAATCGCCCGGCAAGCACGCCACCAAGCATTTCCACGCGACGCAGCATGCGATGATGAAGAGCTTCCAGCCGGATGAAGATTGGGGCTGGTGCTATGTCGACGAGCTCTTCTTCGAGCCGGCGCCGCGGGCGAACTAGGGCTTACGCCGACCAAAGATGTTGCGCCGCATAGGCGCGCCAGGGCCGCCACGGATCGGCGCGGCTCAAGAGCTCGGCGGCGGAAAAGCTGCGGCCTTCATGCTTAGCGATAGCGCGGATCAACGCGATATCGCTGGCCGGGAACGCATCCGGCTCGCGCAATTGCCGCAAGGCGATGTATTGCGCGGTCCATTCGCCGACGCCCCGGATCGCGCAGAGCCGCTCGATCGCGTCTTCGAGATCGCTGCTTGCCTCGAAGATTTGCGGATGCGCGAGCGCGCTTTTCGCCACGGCCGAGAGCGTTGCGGCGCGGCTGCGCGGCATGCCGAGGGTGGTGAGGTCGGCTTTGACCAATGCCTTGGCCTCAGGAAAGACATGCGTCAGCGCGCCCTCCGGCGTGCGCAGCTTCTTGCCGTATTGCGCGACAAGCTTGCCCGCGAGGCCGCGCGCCGCGACGACGGTGATCTGCTGGCCGAGGACGGCACGGATCGCCAATTCGAAACCATCCCAATTGCCGGGCACGCGCAACCCAGGCCGCGCTTTGACAAGCGGCGACAGCACGGGGTCTTGCGCGAGATGCGCGGCGATCGCAGCCGGATCGGCGCCGAGATCGAAAACGCGGCGCAGCCGTGCGATGATCGGCGGCAGTGACGATAATTTCGGAAAACGCACCGTCGCGCGCAGCGCATTGGCTTCGGGTGCGTGCTCGACCGTCACGATGCCTTGCGCGCCATCGAGGGCGATGGAGCGACGATAAACCGTTTCGCTGACGACTTCGATTCCGGCGATAGCGCGCCGGCGCAGGAAATCGAGAACCGTCGGCCAGTCGTAGGGCGGATGGTAACGCAGCAGCAGCGCGATCTCGCCGCTTGGCCCCGCCGATACGTCCTCCGCGCTCGTGCGTCGCAATTCACGCGGGGCGCGGCCGAACAGCGTCTGGAATGTTTCATTGAAGCGCCGGATGCTGCCGAAGCCGGCGGCGAAAGCGATCTCCGCCATGGGCAATTTCGTTTCATGGATGAGCTGTTTCGCCAGCAGCACGCGGCGGGTCTGCGCGACGGCGATCGGCGAGGCGCCGAGATGCTGCTGGAACAGCCGGCGCAGATGGCGCTCGCCCATGCCAAGCCGCTCGGCAAAGGCGTCAAGCCGTGCCTCGTCGAGCGCGCCAAGCTCGATCAGCGCCAGCGCCCGCGAGACCGTGTTGGAGGTGCCGCGCCAGGCGCCGAGGTCAGGCGCCGTCTCCGGACGACAGCGCAGGCAGGGACGGAAGCCCGCTTCCTGCGCGGCGGCGGCGGTCGGAAAGAAGGTGACATTCTCCTTGTGCGGCGTGCGCGCCGGGCAGATCGGCCGGCAGTAGATGCCCGTCGTCTTCACGCCGGTGAAAAAGCGGCCATCGAAACGCGGATCGCGTTGCGCGAGGGCGCGGTAGCAGGCATCGTGATCGAGGTCCATGGCCTAGAGGGTGGGCCGGCAAGCGGTCGAGGTCTAGCGGTTTTCGGACATCGTCAGAATTCGCCCATTGATGTCCGAAAGCCGCCAGCAAGAGCGAGGCGCCGGGACCATATCTCGCTTCGCATGAAGGAGCGATCTGCGATGTCTCAAATGATCTTCTCTCTCGACCGCATCGCCACGCCGATCGGGCCGCTGCTGATCGTCACCGGTGACGCGCAGCGCTTGCGCGGCATCGAATGGGAAGACCATCGGCCGCGCCTCGAGAAGCTGCTGTGCCGCTATTACGGCGCCGAGGATTTCGCTCTGCGCGAAGCGCCGCAACCGGCACCGGCGCGGCGTGCCCTGCAAGCCTATTTCGAGGGCGAGCTCGATGCGGTTGCCGCGCTCGAGACCGCACAAGCCGGCACCGATTTCCAGCGCCTCGTCTGGGCGGGGCTGCGCCGCATTCCGGTGGGGGAGACGCTGAGCTATGGCGAACTCGCGGCAAAGCTCGGCCGGCCGACAGCCTCGCGCGCGGTCGGGCTTGCCAACGGCGCCAACCCGGTGCCGATCGTCGTTCCGTGCCATCGCGTGATCGGCGCGGGCGGATCGCTGACCGGCTTCGGCAGCGGCTTGCCGCGCAAGCGCTGGCTGCTCGATCACGAGGCCCGCTACGCGGGCACGCGCACTGCATTGCCGACGCTCTCGGTCGCCTGAGCTTCCCCTCTCTCGACGTGGCCTGTATTTTCTTTCGCAGCAAAATGGAGGGACGCGATGGCCGACGCGGCGGCGAAGCTCAGCCTGATGACGGGCAATTATCCCAACACAGAGCCGCTGAAAGGCGGCAAGATCGCGTCGCCGCTGGTGAATTTCGATTTCGTCGATGTGAAGATCGCGAACCAGCATTTCAAAGCGGTCGTGCGCGAGGCGAAATACGATGTCAGCGAGCTCGCCATCGTCACCTTTCTACAGGCCAAGGTCTACGGCAAGCCCTATGTGCTGATGCCGGCGGTCGCGGTATCGCGCGGCCAGCTTCAGACCATCGCCTATGACGGTGAGCGCGGGACGATGATGCCCAAGGACATCGCCGGCAAGAAAGTCGGTGTGCGCGCCTATACGCAAACGACCGGCGCCTGGGTGCGCGGCATCCTGCAGGATGATTACGGCGTGGACGTCAATGGCATCACCTGGGTCACGACCGAGGATCCGCATCTCGCCGAATACCAGGATCCGCCCGGGATGGTCTTGCGTGTCGCCGACGACAAGAGCATTCCGAAGATGGTGCTCGAAGGCGAGACCGTCGCCGCCATCGTCGGCGAGACGATTCCTGACCCACGCCTCAAATACCTCGTCGCCGATCACGAAGCCGCCAACAAGCGCTTTGCCGACAGGAATGGCGGCGTGCCGATCAATCACATGTATGTCGTGCGCCAATCGATCTCGAAAGAGCGGCCGGATGTGGTGCGCGAGACCTTCCGCATGCTGGTCGAGAGCGCCAGGCAAGGCGTGCAACCGGGCACGGAGATGGCGGCGGGGATCCGATTCGGTGTCGAGGCGTGCCGCACCTCGCTCGAGCGCATCATCGATTATTCGTTCGAGCAGAAGCTGATCCCGAAGCGCTTCTCGGTCGACGAGCTGTTCGACGACACGACGCGTGCGCTGAAGCCTTGAGCCGAGCGAGGGCGCTGTGAGCATGAAGCTCTATTATTCCATCGGCGCGTGCTCGCTCTCGCCCCATATCGCGCTGCGCGAGGCCGGGCTCGATTTCACGCTCGAGAAAGTCGACCTCAAGAGCAAGCAGATCGGATCGGGCGGCGATATCCGTACAGAAAATCCCAAAGGCATGGTCCCCGTGCTGGTCCTCGACAGCGGCGAGGTGCTGACCGAAGGCCCGGCCATCGTGCAATGGATCGCCGATCAGAAGCCGGACTCAGGCTTGGCGCCGGCTTGCGGCACGATGGCGCGTTATCACCTGATGGAGTGGCTCAATTTCGTGACCTCGGAGTTGCACAAGACCTATTCGCCGCTGTTCAATCCGGACGCGCCCGAGGCCTACAAGACGGTCGCGCGTGCGACGCTGGCCGAGCGCTATGCCTTCGTCGAGGAGAAGCTCGCCGGCAAATCCTATCTGATGGGCAAGCAGTTCACCGTCGCCGACGCCTATCTCTTCACAGTAACCAATTGGGCCCGGCTGGTGAAATTCGATCTAACGCCCTATCCCAATGTCGTCGGTTTCCAGGATCGCGTGCGCCATCGGCCGCATGTGGTCGAGGCCATGAAGGCGGAAAGGCTCATCAAATAGCCGATTTGCGTGGGCTAACGGCCCGTGCCATCATCCCTTATCGAAATCCGCGGAGGAACCATGGCGAAGTATATGTTGGTCAGCTTCAAGACCTGTCCCTGGGTGCAGCGCGCCGCGATCGTGCTGCGCGAGAAGAAGATCGATTTCGAATTTCGCCACATCGAGCCGGACAACCGGCCTGACTGGTTCCTCGCGATCTCACCGCACAAGAAGGTGCCGGTGCTCCGTCTCGACGACAAGATCTCGCTTTTCGAATCGAATGCGATCGCCGAATATCTCGACGAGACGATCCAGCCGCGGCTCCATCCCGAAGACCCGATCGAGCGCGCGATCAACCGCGCTTGGACCGACTACGTCCCGACCTTCGCAGAAAGCGTGACCGGTGCCGGCTACGCGCCGACGGAAGAAGGCTACAACAAGGCGCTCGAGAAAGGCGTGCAGTCGTTCGAGCGGCTGGAGAAGGCGCTGGAGAAACAGGGCAAAGGTCCCTTCTTCAACGGCGAGAAATTCTCGCTGGTCGATGCGAGCTACGCGCCCTTCCTGCAGCGTTACTACTATCTCGACCGCGTGAAGCGCGTCGGCGCGATCGAGAAATTCCCCCGCGTCCAGGCTTGGGCCAAGGCCCTCTTGGCGCGGCCGAGCGTGCATTCGTTCCCGGAGCCGGAATTCGAGGGCATGTATCGCGAAGGCTTGAAGCGCCGCAAATCCTGGCTCTCGCAATTCGTCGATACCGCGAAAGTCGCCGCGGAATAGCAAGGATCATGAGAAGGCCGCCGTCAGGCGGCCTTCCTTCCTCATTCGGAGGAAACAGATGGCGACAGCAAAGCTCCGGCACATCGCGCTCACCGTGCCCGATATCAAGCGCGAGGCGGCTTTCTTCGAGCAGGTCTTCGGCTTCACCAAAAATAGCGAGACCGAGCGGGCGATCAGCCTCTCGGACGGTGTGATGAACGTGACGCTGCTGCTGTACACAGCCGATCGCTATGCGGATAAGCCGCAGGGCAATGCGGTGATCGGCGTCGACCACATCGGTTTCGTTATCGACGATCCGAAGGAATATGCGGCGATGGATGAGCGCATCAAGGCGAATGGCGGCGAATTCCACGCCAAGGCGACCGCCGGCCAGGCGCTCGAGACCAAGTATGCGGATCCGCACGGCATCATCTTCGATATTTCCGAGCCGGCGCATACCTGGCTGGGGATCAAGTACTAGGGATTTCCTGAAGAAGGGGTGCGTGACCAGCGCGAGGAATTCTTCCTACGCGCGTGGCGACGTCAACTCACGAAGGACCGAAAGGGTCAATCGTGAAAACGCAAACCGCGTGCCAGCGCGGAACCGCAAGGTTCGAGCGCAAGAAGGCTGAGGCGCGGCAAGTTTTGCCGCGCCCGTTTTTACCGGATAGGCAGAATTTTCAGGGTTGCGGGGCCAGGGTCGCGCGCTGTCGCGTAGGCGAAGCCGAGCAGCTGGCGCGTGGATCAAACCCCCCGGCAAAAAAATAAGAGACCGCCGGAGTTGCCGGCGGTCTCTCGTTTGACTGCTGCTTGTTTAGTGCGCCGGGGCGCCCGAGGGGACACTCGAGCGGTTCTGGCCGCCCGGATTGGTCTGCGTTGTCGCCGGGCCGTTCCCGCCGCTCACGCCGCTGCTCGATCCGCTGCTGCCGCTATTGAAGCTCGAGCTGCTGTTGGGGCTGCGGCCGCTGCTGCTCGAGCCGCCGCTCATCGAGCCGCTGCTCGAATTGTTTTGCAGATCGTCCAGCGTCTGCTGGTCGAGCTGTGCGCTCTGCTTCAGCCCGTTCTTCTTCTGGAATTGCGAGACCGCCTGCTTGGTTTGCGGGCCCCATTTGCCGTCGATCTGGCCGTGATAGAGACCTTGATCCTGCAGCGCTTCCTGGGCTTGGCGGATATCTTCCTGCGAAGCGCCGCCAGCCGCACTGCTGCTCATGCTGCTGCCGCCGCTCATGCTGCTGCCACTCATGCTGCTAGTCGAGCGGCCGCTGCTTGTGCCACCGGCCATCGGCCCGCCATTCGCGCCGGCCCCGTTCATTTCTTGGCTATTCATGCTCGATCCCGCCGAGCCACGGGTGCTGCTCGAGCTGCCGCTCGTGCTGGGACTGGAAAAGGACGGGCTTCCAGGATTGCTGCCCATCGAACCAGCGCCTGCGCTCGAGCCGGCGCCCGACTGCGCAAAAGCGGTTCCGGCCAAGCCAAGCGCGAGTACGGATGTCGTCAACAAGAGACGCTTCATCGCCATTCAACCTCCATGTAGAGCGCCGCGCTGATAATCGGCGCCTTCCTCCGTGGCCAACGCTGAGCGCTCCGATCTGTTCCGTCCGAGTCGTGACAAGAGCAACGACTCGTCCTAGGTTTCGGCCGTAATGATCGGGGATGACGAAAATACAAACGCGTCCACGGCCGCGCCGGCGCCACCCGTCGAGACGCCTGCTGTGCCTGAGCCGGCGACGGCACCGGCGAACGACACGTCTGGCGCGAACGAGGCTGGAGCTGCCACCTCAACGACCGAGACAACGCCAGGAGGCGAGGCGCCGCGCACCCTCCATCTTTCCGGCGATCCGCATCGCCGTCGTCGCCGTCGTCGCCGGCGTCGGCATGGACCGAAGCCCGAAGGCGCTGCGCCGGAGGCAGCGGCGCTGCCTGGCACGCCGAATGAAGCGGCGCCTACTGCTGCGGCTCCAGGCGATAAACCCGCCGTGCAATCGCCGCCGCGCCGCATCCGGATCGAAGCGATTGCTGCCGGCGGGGAGTTCACTCTCGCGGCACTGCCGGGGAGCGATCGCCCACGCCGACGCCGGCGCCGTCGGCGTGGCGCGCGGCCTGAAGGCGCGGCGGCTCACGGTGCTGAGGTCACAGTGGTCCCAGCGGGCGAGGGTGCGCAGCAAGAGCGCCGTGACCGCGGCCCCCAGCGGCGCGGCAATCGCGATCAACGCCGGGGCGATCGGCGCGACGGCGATCGTCAGCGTAGCGACGGACCGCGGCGCGATGATCAGCAGCGGCGCGAAGGCCAGCCACGCGACAGCCAAGCGCGCGACGGCGAACACCGCGATCGGGATCGCGGACCGCGGCGCGGCAAGGGCGGCAAGCCTTTCGGCAAAGGCGGCGACCGCGATCGCGGCGGCCGCGATGGTCGGCGCGACAAGCCGGCGCCGAAGCTTTATTCCTTCGAATCGGTGGTGGATCACGGCTTTGAAGACGTCGCGATGCCGCCGCCCACCGAAGGCGAAGCGCCGGCCGAAGGCGGGACGCGGCGCGTCGACTGGACGATCGTCAAGCGCACCGTCGCCGATCAGCGCGCGGCGAAAACGGTTTCGGCACAATATATCCTGAAGCGCGATGGGGCAGAGACGGAATTCCCCAATCTCGGCGCGGCGCGCGCGGCGGTGAACAAGACCATTGTCCATCCCGAAAAGCTGACGCGCCCGAAGGCGGATTACCCCTCGACCAAGAAGTGACGCGCTGGGTCACGGGCTCACTCAGCCGGCGACGCTCAGATCTTCGATAGGTTGGTTGGTGCGTGCGCGGCGACGCGGTTTCGTAGCGAACGGCAAGTTATGCCATGCTCCGGCTAAACCGCCATGCGGAGCTTCCATTCGACCGCTTCGAAAGTGCCGATATCGGCGACGAAACATTGCCCGCCGGCGTCGACGAAGATGTGGCAGGCGAAGCGGTACCACAGCCCGTCGAGAATGAGCACGCCGGCATAGGCGCCGAATTCCCCGCCGTCATCCTCGCGCTCGATCCGCTGCTCGCGGAGCACGAGGCGCGCGCCGACGCCGAGCCGCTGGTCGAGTCGGCCCATCAGGCAACCATCACAGAGCACGTCTTCGAGCCCGAGCCCGAACTGCGCCTGGAGAAAATCATCGACGGTCTTGGCGTCGGAGACCGGGGCATCGGCGGCAGCGATCTGGCTCTGGGTCATGGTTTTAGCCTCATCGGACAAGCGGAAAGGGAGTATAACGCAAGAAGAACAAAAAGGGAACTACCTTAGCGCTATGGCTAACCTGGGAAAAAATGGAACGCGGACGACGCGGGTGGGCCATGCGCTACAGGTGAGATTTCCTTATTGCGGATGGCGCGGCCTCGGGCGTCCTATGATTCATTAGCTTGCGCTTGTTGCGTTGGTGGAGAATGGGGATGCGTGTCGTTCGTCTTGGGACCGCCGTTGCGGTGCTCGCTTTGACCGGTTGCGCGGTGGCACCCCCACCCGGTCCTTCGGTTGCAGCGATGCCCGGTCAGGGCAAGAGCTTCGAGGCGTTCCAGGCCGACGATGCGGCCTGCCGCCAATATGCCGCGCAGCAAACCGGCATCACGCCAGCAGACGCCGCCAATCAAAGCTTCGTCGGGAGTGCGGCGCTCGGCACCGTCCTCGGCGCGGCGGCGGGCGCCGCGATCGGCGCTGCCGCCGGTAATCCGGCGGCGGGCGCGGCGATCGGCGCCGGCAGCGGTGCGGTGCTCGGCACTGGCTACGGCGCCGGCGCGGCGCAGTACTCGGCCGGCTCGGTGCAGTATCGCTATGACACCGGCTATGTGCAGTGCATGTCGGCAAAGGGCGACAGCGTGCCGCAAATGCCGGCGACACAAACGGCCTATGCCGCGCCGCCGGCCTATGCGTATCCCGGTTATTATCCATATTACCCGGCCTATCCCTACTACTATGGTCCCGCGTATTACGGCCCGGCCTTCGTCGGCATAGGGTTCGGCTTCCACCGCGGCTTCCACGGCGGCTTTCACCGTCGCTGAGCATCGGCGTCGCGACCGACGGCTGTCGGGATAGACACGGCGCGGTTTTTCCTCGAATCTGGAGCAAAACCAGCAAGAGGAGGTCGCGCCGATGGAGCCGGTATTTCGGGTTGGCAATCTCGAGGTCAAAGCTTTCAGCGACGGCATCCTGAAGACCTCGCTCGATCTCGTGCTCAACATGGATCGCGCGCAAGCGACCCAGCTCACTGGCGCCGACGATAAAGGCGCGCTCTATATCCCGGTCAACAACTTCGTTTTCGAGCGCGACGGCAAGACGATCATGATCGATGCGGGCGCCGGCAATACGATGCAGCCGACGCTCGGCAAGCTGCCGGCGAATCTGCGCAAGGGCGGCATTGATCCGGCCTCGATCACGCATATCCTCCTGACGCATATCCATCCCGATCACGCGAACGGTCTCGTCGATGATGCCGGCGCGCCGCATTACCCGAACGCAGAGCTCGTCGTACACGAGACCGAATGCGATTTCTGGCTCGGCGCCGACAAGGCCGGGGCCAGCGAGCGCACCCGGCCGATGCATCAGCGCGCGCTGATCGATCTCAAGCCCTATATGTCGCGCGTCCGCCGCATGAAGGATGGCGAGGAATTCCTCGGCTGCGGGGTCGTACTCGCCGCCGGTCATTCGCCGGGCCACACCGTGTGGCGCATTGCCGCCGGCGGCGAGGCCTTCATCTCCTGGGGCGATCTCGTCCATCTCTCGGCGGTGCAGATCTCGCATCCCGACACCAAGCTCGCCTACGATCTTGATGCGGACAAAGCGGTCGCGGCGCGCAAGCGCGTGCTCGATATGGCGGCGAATGAGAAGCTGATGGTGGCGGGCGCGCATGTGAACGCGCCCGGCTTTGGGCATGTCGTGCGCAAAGGCCTCAGCTACGAATTCGCGCCCGCGACGTGAAGAGGGCGAGATGAGCACCGATCCCAACCTCGCGCGGCTGATCGACCTCGCGGCGCCCTATTGGGCGGGCGAGGCCGAGGTCGTGCGCACCTATTGGACCGCGCCGATCCGCAACCGCGAGACCGATCGTCTGTGGCTGGCGCGCCAATGCTTCAAGGAGTTCTGGGGCTCAGGCGTCAGCAAGATGGATCGCGGTGGGGTGGTGCTTGGCGCGATGAAGAATATCCTGGCCCGCGAGGCCGATATCGACGTCACGATCCATCGCCACGAGTTGCTCGATTGGATCGAGGGTATCAAGGCGGAATTCGCGCATTACTGCGCCTTCGCCGATTGTTATGACGGGCTGCGGCCGGAAGGCGCGCCACGACTCAACCCCGCCCAGCTCGAGAGCTGGCCCGAAGAAGACGCGCTGACCAAGTTACGTTATGGGCATCAGGATGAGCACGGCGCGCTTGGCATGCGCGCCTGCAAGTTCACCGAGGGCGGCTATTGCGCGCTTTTTGCCGAAGGCAAGGCGCTCGCCGGCCGTGGCGGTGTCGACGATAAGATCGCAGCCGCTTGCAGTCTCGTCTATGAAGACGAGATCGACCACATGCTGGCAGGCATCGCCGGCATCGCCGATGAAGGGCTCGGCGTCGCCGATTGGCGCCTCTTGGGCGAGCTCGTGGTTGCGCAGATGAAGCAGCGCATTCATATGCGGAATGCGCAATTCAGCCGGCCGCTCTCGGAGCAGCGCATCGCCGCGATCTTCCGCGGCGAGATTGCACCGGCGCGTTTCGACTACGCACGCGCCGGCCTCGCCGCCTAAGCGTCTGCGCTAAGGCGATCGCATCCTCCTTTGCCGCGGACCATTCCCGCCGCGCCTCTCTTGCGCTACGAAGGAGGCGTATGACGGCGGACAAAGTGCCTTGCCTCATTGTTGGCGGCGGGATCGGCGGCTTGACCGCCGCGTTGGCGCTCGCGCGCCGTGGCCGCGACGTGCATGTGCTCGAGAAAGCCGATGCCTTCACCGAGATCGGCGCCGGGCTGCAGCTCGCGCCCAATGCCACGCGCGTTTTGACCGAGCTCGGCGTGATGGACGCTTTGATGGTGCATGCGGTGGCTCCGGCGCGGCTCTTATGGATGGATGCACTCGCGGAAAAGCCGATCACCTCGGTCGATCTCGGCGCCCCCTTTCGGCAGCATTTCGGCTATCCCTATCTCGTGATGCATCGCGGCGATCTGCTAACCGCCTTGCTCGAAGCCTGCCGCGCCTCTGGCCGCGTGACGCTAGAAGCCTCGCGGGACGTCGTCGCGGTCGAGGATCGCGGCGGCACGGCGCTGGCGCGCTGCGCCAATGGCGATACATTCGAGACCGAGATGCTGATCGGTGCGGACGGGTTGTGGTCCGGCATTCGCAAAATGCTGCATCCGGACGAGCCGTCGCGCGTACCCTACGTCGCCTATCGCGGCACCCTGCCGATGAAAGGCGTATCGGCCCATGCCGGTGCCGACACGGTGGTGATGTGGGTCGGGCCGAACATGCATTTCGTGCAATATTCGATCCGCGCCGGCGAAGAGTTCAATCAGGTCGCGGTTTTCAAGGCCCCGACCTATTCGACGAACGACAACGATTGGGGCACGCCCGAGCAGCTCGACGCGCATTTCGCGCAATGCTGCAGCTATGTGCGCGAATCCGCCAAACTGATGTGGCGCCATATCCGCTGGCCGATGTACGACCGCGAGCCGATCAGCGACTGGGTGAGGGGTCGCATCGCGCTGTTGGGCGATGCCGCGCATCCGATGTTCCAATACATCGCGCAAGGCGCCTGCCAGGCGATCGAGGACGGTTTCTGCCTGGCGCGTGAAGTGACAACGACACCCGACGCGGCACAGGCGCTCGAAGCCTATCGCCAGGAGCGCTATTTGCGCACAGCGCGCGTCCAGCTCACCGCGCGCGCGATGGGCGCGTTCTTTCATCTCGATGGCGTCAACGCGCAACTGCGCAATGCGATGATGGCGGCGCGCAAGCCGACAGATTACGCGCCGCTCGATTGGCTTTACGGCCACAAAGCCTAGGATCTCTCCTGCTTGCCTCAGCGGCCCGGCGCGCTCGTGTCGATGACCGAGGTCGGCCAGTTCATCTTGCCCGCGATATAGTCGCGCGCCTGCGTCGCTTGTTTGCGCAGGCGCGAAAGGTCGACGCCGACGAGCCGGCCGTGTCGCTTCACGACTTTGCCGGCCACCATCACGGTATCGACATTGCTCGTATCCATCCCGGTCACGATCGCCCCATAGGCATTGTTGAGCGGGAAGGCATCGATCGTATCGGCGCGGAGGATGACGATGTCAGCCTCCTTGCCGGGAGTGAGGGTGCCGATCTTCTTGTCGAGAGCGCAATCGCGCGCGCCTTGCACGGTCGCCATCGCGATCACCTCGCGCGCCGTCAGCAGCTTGGGCAGATCCTTCTCGCCTTGAATCGAGCGTTCGTTGAGGAGTGCGCGCTGCAGCACGAAGCACGAGCGCATCATCGTAAACATGTCGGCCGACATCGAGGTTTCAACATCGCTCGAGAGGCTGGGGGTCAGGCCGTTGTCGAGGCATTGCTGCAGGATGGGCATGCCGTGCCGCATCGTCATCTCGATGGGCACCGCCGCGGAAACCGCGCCGCCCGTATCCTTGACCAGCTTCACCTGTTGGGAGGTCGCGCCGGTGAAATGGATGTAGACGTTGTCCGCGCGCAGCACGCCCTCAGCCGCCATCTGCTCGAAATCTTTCGGGAAGCTGTTCGGCAACGTCCCGACGATATGGGACCAGATCCGCATGCCGTATTTGCGCCCCGTGGCGAACGCGTCGCGATTGACGCTGCCGCTGAAGGCTGGAGTCACCAGCTGGTCGCTTGACGAGAAATAGCGCTTGAGCAGGCGCTCCAAATCCTGCGGCCATTTCACGTTAGGACCGGCGCCCGAGGTATACGCGTAGACGATGCGCGCGCCCGATTGCTGAAAGCCGCGAATGAGCTCGTCGCTGTGCTCGGGGCTGTTATTGACCTGCGAGACATCGGCAATCGTGGTGACGCCGGAATCAAGCGAGCGCAGCGCGCCGCTGAGGCCCCCGATATAGGCATCCTGGGGCCGGAAGAACGGCGTCGCCGATTTCGGCCCGTTGGCAATGTCGCGGAAATAGTCCGCGAGCAGCCCATTGCCCTGCACATTGCGGAGCAGCGCCTGGTAGAGATGGTGATGAGTGTCGATGAAACCGGGAAGCACGATCGTCCCGCTTGCATCGATGACATTGGCGTTCGCCGCCGCCACATTCGGCCCAACCGCCGCGATCTTTTTTCCTTCGATCAGGACATCGGCCTTCTCGAAATCGCCGAGCGCCGGATCGAAGCTCAGCACGCAGCCGCCCTTGAGCAGGGTCCGCGGCGCGGCATTCGCTGCAAGAGCCTCGGACGGGGCGCCGCTGAGAGCGCTTGCCGCGACCACCGCGCCTGTCGCTTTGAGGAAATCGCGGCGCACCATTCCTGCTTGCGCGTCGCGCGGCTTCTCATTCTTTCTCATCGCCCCCTCCCATGAATGCCCGTCAACGCCGACTGTAACGCTTAGGCGCGCGCGTTGGCTAGGCGGAGTTTAGCGTTGCGGGCCGGAGCGGGCGCCGCGCTAGGTCGCCTCCGCCTCGCGGATCGTCATGGGGCTGTCGAGGACGAAGCGCGCGAGCTCGTCCTTGCGTGCGAACCAGACGCCTTTCTGGGTCTGCGCCCGCGCGATGAACGCTTCGACGATCCTCACCCGTGCCGGGCGCGCGAGCTTGTCATGGAAGCTTATCACCATCATGCGCCGGCGCGTTTCCGCCTCGTCGTAGAGTGCGGCGAACTCCTCGTTGAGGGTACGTTCGAAGCCGGCGAGATCGCCGGGCTGCAGCTGGTAATGGACGAGGTCGTTGAGGTAACGCGTATAGGGCATGACCACGAAGGGCTTGCCGTTGACGGGCACGATGAAGGGCTCGTCGCGGCTGAAATCGTCGATGTGATAGAGGAAGCCGAGCTCTTGCAGCAGCGAGAGCGTATTCGCGCTGCGCCAGACGCCCTGGGCATTGTAGCCGGCCGGGTGCTGTCCGATGAGCCGTTCCTGGAGCTCGACGCCGTCGAGGATGAATTTCCGTTCGTCCTCGCGCGAGAGATGGAATTGCTGCGTGTGGGTGATGCCGTGGGCGGCGCATTCATGGCCGCGCTCGGCGATTTCGCGCGCGAGCTGCGGCGCCTTTTCGAGGCCCTTTGCCGAGAGGAACGACGATACCTTGATGCGGCGCCGCTCGAACATGTCGAGGAGGCGCGGGATGCCCTCGCGCCAGCCGTATTGCTCCTCGGTATAAGCGGCCAGATTGAGGAAGCGCTTGCCAGCGGCCTCGGGTGGAGTGACCTGCGCCGGGATCATCGGCATCGGCTCCGATCCCGCCTCCCACATCATCGAGATGGAAATCGCAAGCCGCACGCCGTCGGGCCAATGCGCCCCCGCTCGTGCCGACCCTTGCGCCTCGCTCATGCGTGCTCCTTCATCAACGCTCGATCTGTAAAACCCGACCCTTGCGCCTCGGGCCAGCCGCTCGGACACTTACTCGCCGGCGACAGCCTCGACAGAGCGCTCGCGCGGCACCGCGATGCGGATGAAGCGCAGCACGCAGATCGCCGCGACGCCGAAGGGTATGCAACAGGAGGCATAGACGATCGAGACGGCGTGGCCGACCGCGACCGGATCGGTCGCGTCGCCGAGCCCCGCCGCATTCGCGATAACCCCGGCGATGGCGGCACCGAACGCCGTGCCGAGCGAGCGCACGGAGTTGAGCGCTGCCGCGGTGGTGCGCTGCTCGCCGGCCGGCGCGCGATCGAGGGTCCGGGCGACGAGATGCACATTGTACATGCCGATCCCGAGCCCCAGCGCGGCCGCCGCGACGGTGAGCAACGCGAGTTGCGGCTGGGTCGCAACGAGGGTGATGCCGACGAACGCCGTGAAAGCAAGCAGCGGGCCGAAGGCGAGTGCCAGACGCTCGCGCGCGCCCGACCAGCCGGAGACTGCCACGGTGCCGACTGTCCAGGAGAACGAGATCACGATTGTCACGAAATTGACGAAGACCGGCGAGACGCCGTGCACCACTTGCAGCAGCAGCGGCAGAAACAGCGTCAGCGAGGTCTGCGCCATCGCGTGCAGGGTCAGTGTCCAGAGGCAAAGGCCGATCGGCACGCGAAACGAGAGTGCGTGCGAGGGAAAAAGCCTGTTGCCGGCCTCGCGATCGAGTCGGAAGACCGCCGCGATCAGCACGACCGCGAGGATGAGGCAAAAACCCTCCCACAGCGCGTTGTTGATCGTGCCGATGGCCGCGACCGCGCAGACGCCGCTCGCGAGCATGGCGAGACGAAAGAACGGGAAGGCAGGTATTGCGCCGCGCTCCGCCTCGGTATCGAGCCGTGTCGGGATCTTGATTAGCGCGATCACCGCGAAGGCGATCATGAAAGGCGCCATCAGCCAGAACGAGCCGCGCCACCAATGGACCGCGGCGAAGAGCCCGCCAACGACCGGTCCTCCGAGATGGCAGCAGGTGAAGGTGCCTTGCGAGATCGCGAGGATCCGTGTGCGCAGCCGCGCATCGTAAAGGCTGGCGATCAGCGCTGTGCCGCCGCCCGAGACGAGGCCGCCGGCCCAGCCCTGGATGCCGCGCGCCGCGATAAGGCTGAGCATATCGGGCGCGAGGGCGCAACCGATCGTGCCGAGCGCGAGGATGCTGGCGCCGAGCGTGTAGCCCTTGCGCGCGCCAAAACGCGACCAGATCACGCCCGTCGAGGACGAGCCGACGATCGAACCCATGGTGTAGAGCATCGCGGCCCAGGTGTAATACGCCGCGCCGCCGATATCGCCGACCACGGTCGGCATAATGATCGCGATCACCAGCATCTGGGTCGCGTGCATCGCGATCCCGCCGATGATCAGCGCGGAGTAGAGTCCGCGGCCGCCGCGGAACAGTTCCGACCAATCGCCCTTTGCGGCTTCGCCCGACGCCACACCCATGCTCCCCAATCCGCAGGCAGGTTATAGTGCGCGGAGTGCTTCGGGAGGAAGAGCGGATGGAAACGCCGAAACGGATCGGCATCTTGGGCCTTGGCGCGATGGGCCGACCGATGGCGCGGCATCTCATCGCCAAGGGCTTCACCGTTGCGGGCTATGATGTCGCGCCGGTCGCTTGCGAGAGTGTGGCCGCGCTCGGCGCCACCATCGCCGCAACGCCGCGCGATCTCGCTACGCAGAGCGATGCGGTGCTGATCGTCGTCGGCTTCGATGCGCAGGTCGAGCGCGCGGTTTTTGGCGCGGATGGCATCCGCGAGGCGGCGCGGCCGGGGCTGATCCTCGGCATGGGCTCGACCGTCGCGCCGTCCTTTGCACGCGATCTCGCGCAGCGGCTCGAGGGCAGCGGCGTGATGCTGATCGACATGGCGCTGACACGCGGCGAGCCTTTCGCCGAAGCAGGGACGATGCTGGTGCTGGGCGGCGGCGACGAAGCGGCGTTCGCCGCATGTGAGCCGGTGCTCCGCTGCTTTGCGGCCGACATCTTCCATCTCGGCCCGTTCGGTGCGGGCCAGGTCGGGAAGATGGTCAACAACCTCATCCTCTGGGCATGCATGACGGCGAATGACGAAGGGCTGCGATTGGGCGAGGCCCTTGGCATCGACGCCGAAAAGCTGCGCAACGCGCTCACCCATTCGAGCGCCGAGAATTTCTCGCTGAGCGCGCGGGCCGATGAGCGCCCGACGCCCTGGGCCGAGAAAGACATGCGCATCGTGCTGCAGGAGGCGGCGGCGAGTGGACTCAGCCTACCGCTCTCAGTACTGGTCAAAGAGCGCATCGCCGAGTTCAAGCGCCGCAAGGGATATCCGACGCCGCGCGAGGATGGCTAGAGCGTCGGCATCGGAACGGGGATTTTGGTCCGGTTGTTCTGTCCCGAGGCTTTGAACGGGAGTACCGGATGCA
>DATNGE010000055.1:0-9352 GCA_035606035.1 Allostellaceae bacterium | reverse complement strand
CCTTCGCGGGCTCCGGCCCGCCCGCCTTGATCTTCTCTTGCGGCGGCTTGCGCATCACGCCGGTCACGGCGGTGCGCAGGGAGACGATTTCGGCGCGCTCGGCCGGCGCGTGCGTGCCGTAGCGCTGCTCGTGCTGCGCGTCGAAATGATCCTTGATCGCCTTGCGGTCGCGCTTCTCGAACACTTCCATCGGCAGATCGACGGTGACGGCATGCTCTTGGCCGACATAGCGCATATCGGCGGCGCGCTTGATCGTGATCTGGTCGGGCTTCACGGAGGTCTGGGCAATATCGCGCCGCCCCTCGTCCTCGAGCTCCTTATAGACCGCCTCGATCTCATCGAAGGACGCATCGTCAAGCCTGGTGAACCAGGTGCGCACGAAATCGTAGCGCAGATCCGAGAACAGCATGCCATAGGCGGAGAACACGCCCGGCGCTTCGGGCACGATGACGCGGCGCATGCCGAGCTCGCGCGCGACCTCCACCGCATGCAGCGGCCCGGCGCCGCCATAAGCGACGAGCACGTAATCGCCAACATCGAGGCCGCGCTCGGTGGTGACGCCTTTGACCGCGTAGGACATCGCCGTGACCGCGATGCGCAGGATGCCGTCGGCCGCTTGCGTCGCATCCATGCCGAGCGGCTCGCCGATATGGCTGGTCAGCGCCTTCTTCGCCGCCGCCGTGTCGAGCTTCATCTCGCCGCCGAGGAAGCGATCGGCGCCGAGACGGCCGAGCGCGAGATTGGCGTCCGTCACCGTCGGCTCGGTACCGCCGAGCCCGTAACAGGCCGGACCGGGCGCGGCGCCGGCGCTTTGCGGGCCGACGCGCAGCATGCCGTCCTCGACCTTGGCGATCGATCCGCCGCCGGTGCCGACTTCGAAAATGTCCATCATCGCGATTTGCACGGGCAGCGCTTTCTCATAGCCGCCCAAAAGCGCCGATCCGGTGGTCAGCGGCTCGCCGTCATGAATGACGCCCGCTTTCGCCGTGGTGCCGCCCATGTCGAAAGCGATGGCGTTCTTGAGGCCGAGGGTCTGGCACAGCATGCGCGTGCCGATGACGCCGGCCGCGGGGCCCGATTCGAGCATGCGAATGCAGTATTGCCGGGCCTGCGAGCTGTCATAGAGCCCGCCGGTCGATTGCACGATGAGGAAAGAGCCTTTGAAGCCCTCCTTGCGGATGTGATTGTCGATGCCGCCGACATAGCGATCGACGATCGGGCCGATATAGGCATTCGCGACCACGGTCGAGCAGCGCTCGAATTCGCGATATTCCTGAGAGAGCTCATGGCTCGCCGACACGAAGATGTTCGGATGCCGCTTCTGCAGGATCGCCTTGGCGCGCTGCTCGTGATCGGGCTTGCGATAGCAATGGAGGAAGAGGATCGCGATCGCTTCCATGCCGAGGCTGGCAAGATGATCGCCGAGCGCCTCGATCTCCTTGTCCTCGAGCGGCGTCTCGACCTCGCCGTCGGCGAGGATGCGTTCGTTCACCTCGAAGCGCAGCGCGCGCTCGACCAGCGGCTCATGCTTCTGGAAGAAGAGATTGTAGGAATCGGGCCGGTTGATGCGGCCGATCTCATAAATGTCGCGGAAGCCTTTGGTGATGATGAGCGCGGTCTTGGCGCCGCGCCGCTCGAGGATGGTGTTGATGCCGATCGTCGAGCCGTGCAGGAGGAGGCCGACGCTCTTGTAATCAGCGCCGGCCTTGGCAACCCCGTTGTTGATGCCCTCCACGAGATGGGTCGGCGTCGACAGCGCCTTGCCGAAATTGAGCTTTCCGCTGCTCTCGTCGAAGACCGCGACATCGGTGAAGGTGCCGCCGATATCGGCAGCCAATCGCAATTGCTCGCTCATGAATGATCCCTGCTCTGGAAATCCGGAATAGGCGTGACGCGTGCGGTCATGCGGTCGCGCTCCGCAGCTTGACGATCTGGCCGCCGGCTGGCGGCTCGGGCCGGCGCTGCGGCGTCGGCAGCGCGATTTGATGCGCGAGATCGACGGAGAAATGCGCGACGACTTGCGCCCGCACATATTCGTTGAGCTCGCGCGCGATCTGCTCCGCCTCCGGCGCGGCGCCGCGCGCGATCGCCTCGACCAGGCGGCGCGAGATGCGCACCGTGCCGGCGAAGCGCTCGGCGAGCGCGGCCCCGCGATTGCGCGACGCGTTCGGCAGGCCGTGCTGGGCAATGCGCAGCTTGTCGGCGAGCATCTGGCGATAGCCGCGCGCGATGCAGCCATTGTGGCTCGCGCTCGCGATCGAGGAGTGGAGATCGTAGTTGAAGCGGATGATGCCTTCGTAATCGGCGTGTTCGACCGCGCCGCAGAATTTCGCGAGCTGCGCTTTGATCGATTTGATGTCCGCGGGCGTGGCGCGCACTGCGGCGAAATGGCAGGTGATCGGCTGGAAGATCTCCATCGCCTCGTAATGATCGACGACGTCGATGAATTGCAGGGTCGCGACCCGCGCGCCGCGATTGGGCGCAAGCTCGACCAGGCCTTCGGAAGAGAGCCGGATCAGCGCCTCGCGCACCGGCGTGCGCGACACCTTGTATTGGCGGCAGAGCGCGGTCTCTTCGAGCACCGATCCCGCCTCGATATCGAGCGCGATGATGGCATAGCGCAGCGCGTCATAGACGAGCCGACTGCCCGTGCGCTTGGAAGCGCGCGGTTTTGCTTTCGTCGATGGAGCGGCGGTCCTCGGCATGCCCGGTGCTGTTAGTCTCCCCACCTGTATTTTTAAAATATACAGGTCGCGGGCGCAACCCACCGACAAACCCCCGAAAAGTATCGGCTAAAACCTATTCCACGGCATAGGTGGCGAAGCGCGCCGGCATGGATTCGCCCCATTGGGCGAAGGTGCCCTTGCCGGCTTCGGCGAGGCCGGGCGGCGTCGTGGCGTTGAGCACGTCGCTGTCGGTCCAATGCTCATGCACGCGGCCCCAGGGATCGCACCAATAGTCATAGACCTGCGCGCCGAGCCGGTGCCGGCCGATGCCCCACATGTGCTGGTACCTGTTTTGCTTCATGAGGTGCTCGTGCCCCATCATGACGTCGTCGAAATCGCGCACCTCGTAGGAGAAGTGATTGAGCCCGGCCTTCGCGCCGCGCATCGTGAAGAAGACGTGGTGATCGACATAGGTCTCGCCGCAATCGCAGCGATTGAAGGACGAAACGAGATTGCTCGGATCGTCCTTCCATACATCGTCGGAGCAGAGGAAACCCAAGGTCTCGCGATACCAGCCCAGCGTTTTCTTGAGATCGGTCGTGGCGATGACGCCGTGCCCCATGCGCTTCACCTGCGCGGGGCCGGCGGCAAGCCGCGTCAACTCGCCGGCGCGGCGATATTTCTCGCTGCCGAAATTGACGATGTTGCGGCGGAGCGGCAGCGGCTCGCTGTCGGCGATGCCATGGACGACTTCGATCGTGAAGCCGTGCGGGTCACGCAAGCGCACACGCTTGCCGCCACCGGGCCGTCGAGCGCTTCGATCTTCGAGGCGCCCTCGACCTTGGTGAGGCGATCGAGGTCTTCCTCGCTCTTGGCATAGAAACCCATGCCGAGGAATTTCGGCTCGCCGAGCTGCGTGACGTGGAGATAAGCAGCGGGATCGGTGCCGCGCATGTAGAGCCGATCCTTGGTGCGTGCCGCGCGCACCATGCCGAAATCTGTGAGGAATTGCTCGGCCTGATCGAGATCGGGCGATTGCAACCGCCCGAAAGCGATATCGCGGACTTTGACAACGGGCATCTGTGCCTCCGTTACCTATTTCTCGTCATTGCCGGGCTTGTCCCGGCAATCCATGGACCCGCAGAACAAGTCCGGGGGTGACGATGAAATTTTTTCTTTTTGGTTCTAAGGGTCATCGTCAAATCAGCCCCGCATAAGAGCCGCCATCGAGCTGCAGATTCTGGCCGGAGATGAACCCCGCCTGGGCGCTGCAGAGATAGGCGCAGGCATCGCCGAATTCCTCGGCCGTGCCCATGCGCTTGGCGGCCAAGGTCGCGGCGATGCGCTTATAGGCTTCGTCCATGGTGATGCCGTCGGCTTTCACCATGCGGTTGGCCATGAATTCCTGCCGGCCCGTCTTGATGCGCTCGGGCAGCATGTTGTTGATGGTGACGTTGTCCGCCATCACTTCGAAGCTCTGCGATTTGGAGAATGCGGTCAGCGCCGCGCGCGCCGCGGTCGACAATCCCATATGCGGCCGTGGCGATTTCACCATCGCCGAGGTGATATTGACGATGCGGCCGAATTTTCGCGCCTGCATGCCCGGCAGCACCGCGCGGATCAGCAGCACGGCGGGCAGCATGTTGGCGCCGAGCGCGGCGAGCCATTGCGCCTCGTCCCAATCGGCGATCTTGCCCGGCGGCGGTCCTTCGTTGTTGTTGATCAGCATGTCGGGCTCGGGACAGGCGGTCAGCAGCGCCTTCCGGCCCGCATCGGTGTTGATGTCGGCTTTGACCGTGTGCACGGTGCCGCCGGTCTTGGCGCGGATTTCCGCCGCGGCTTCATCGAGCGGGCCCTGATTGCGGCCGTTGATCCAAACTGTCACGCCTTCGCGCGACAGCGCCAGCGCGCAGGCCTTGCCCAGTCCTTTGGACGATGCGCAGAGCAGCGCCTTACGGCCTTTGATCCCGAGATCCATGTTCATTTTCCTCACCTGAAACTGAGCGCATCGTAGCGAGCCCCATTCTTCTCTGCAAAAAGGGCGGCTTTCGTCGAGCCGGCGGAGCGGGTAAGACTCTTGGCGATAAAACGGGAGGAAGATGATGCAGCGCTTTGCCTATATCGGCGCCGGCTGGTGGGGAATGGAACTCGCCAAGAATTCGCTGCCGCTCAAAGACTTCATCCAGATCGCTGGCTGCTGCACCCTCGTCGACAAGGAGGCCGCCGCCTTCCACGCGCAATTCGGCGGCAAGCGCTTCCCGCGTTACGAGGACGCGCTCGCCGATCCCGAAGTCGATGCGGTCCTTTTGGCGACGCCACATTCGCTGCACTGGACGCAGATCATCGACGCCGCCAAGGCGAAGAAGAACGTCTTTGTCGAGAAGCCCCTCGCGCTGACCGTCGAGACCGGACGGAAGGCAATCAAGGCGGTCGAGGACGCGCATCTGACGTTGGGCATCGGCCATAACCGCCGCTATTCCCAGGTCGCGCGCAAGATGAAAGAGATGGTCGAGAGCGGCGCGGTCGGCAAGGTGCTGCATGTCGAGGCGAATTACTCGAGCGCCGGCGGAATGCACTACCAGCCGGGCATGTGGCGCGGCAAGCGCGAGGAATGCCCCGGCGGCGGCTTAGCGCCGATGTCGCTGCACGTCATCGACACGCTCACCTGGATCCTGGGCGGGATCACGAAGCTTTCCGGCATCGCCAAGCGCCAGGCGATCACCAAGGTCGAGCTCGATGACACGGCCGCCGCGCTGTTCGAGCTCGAGAGCGGCGCGACCGGCTCGCTCGGCTGCATTTTTGCGTCGGCGATGAACGCGACGCTGAAACTTTACGGCACCAAGGCGAATATCGAGGCGCGCGACAATTTCAAAGAGCTGATCGTGACGCCGGTCTCACCGCAAGAGCCGGTCGTACGCACGCGTTACGAGATCGACGACACGGTGCAGCAGGAATTGAAGGCCTTCGCAGAGGCCTGCGCCAACCACACCAAATTCCCGGTGCGCCCGAACGAAGCGCTGCACAACGTCGCCGTGATGCAGGCGATCATGGAATCATCCGACAAAGGCAGCGCCTGGGTGAACCTGCCGCCGCGAGGCTAGGAGCCGCGTCATATTGATTCTTCGTCATTGCGAGGGGCGAAGCGACGAATGCAATCCAGAGAGACACCTCGATGGTGCCCTGAATTGCTTCGCTTCGCTCGCAATGACGCGTTACGAGCCGTCTTCTGATTCGGCCGGTGCTGCCTCGGTTACCGGATAGTCGTACGCCGCCGAAGATTGGATGCCGGAAAACGAGTAGCCGAGATGGCGCTCGATCGGCAGGTCGATCCAGGGCGTGGTCTTGGCCGGATCGCGCACCACGCCGAGCGGGTCCTCGCCTTTGGCGACGCGCTCCATCTGCTGCAGCAGCGTTTCGCGATAGAGCACGACGCCGCGATCGCTGCGCCCCAAATGTTCGAGCGCATGGTCGGTGACGTCGCCTTGCGTGATCATCACCATCATGTCTTGCGCATTGAGCTGCTCGGGGATGAAGTCGCCGCCCGGCGTCGACCAAGGATTCTCCCACAGCGACACTCCCGCCTGCGGCGCCTTGCCCGCGTCGCGGCGGCGGCTGTTGTACCAATAGAGGATCGTGTTGGTGTCATCGACGGGAATGCGCAGCTGATACTGCACCCAGTCCGTCCCGCCATAGGCCACCATCGCATGGCCGGGGAAGATTTGCGGATGGCCGATGGTCCATTCCTGCGAATCCGGGCTGTCGCCTTCCCAGAGCCGGCGCTTGTTGATGCCGTATTCGAAGATGTCGAACGCGATCTCTTTATGGGTCCGGATCTGCACCGGCGGCAGGCCTTTGCGCTTGTTCACGTAATTCGTGTAGCGCATGTGCAGATATTCGATGTGCAACGGATCCATCGTGTTTTCCGCGATCTGGAGCCAGTTGCACGGCATGCGGCTGATGCCGACGTCCTTGTCGTAATCGTCGCGCACCATGAACTCGAAGCGCGGCAGCAGCGGCGCGGGCGCGCGGCCGAGATAAGCCCAGAGCAAGCCGCCCATTTCTTGCACCGGATAAGCATCGATGCGGATCTCATTCTTCATCGTGCTGGCGTGATGCTCCGCCGGCTGGTCGAGGCACCGACCGTCCACCGAGAATTTCCAGCCGTGATAGGCGCAGCGGATGCCGCCCGCTTCTGCCATGCCGCAAGCGAGCGAGGTGCCGCGATGGGGACAGCGCTGTCCGACCAGGCCGTAGGTGCCTTCCTCGGTCAGGAAGAGCGCGAGCTTCTCGCCCAAGAGCGTCACCGCCTTCACCGGCTCGCGCTTCAGCTCGGCGACCGACGCGACGGGATACCAGAAGCAGCGAAGATACCGTCCCATCGGCGTATCGCGGCCGACGCGCGTGAGTTCTCGGTAATGCTCGTGCCGCGCTTGACCCTTGGCAGGCGCGGCCAATTCATTCGCATCCATGACCCGCCACCTTTCCTCTCAAACGCTCAGCCTGCGCGCGGCTTCGGCCGGACCGGCGTCGTGAAGCGCAGGATCGAGAATGGATTCGGCATTTCCCCGACCGGGCATTCGATCAGCGTCGGCGCGCCCGAGGCGATCGCGCGGCGGAGCGCCGGGCGCAGCGCCTCGGGGCTCGCCGCCCGCTCATGCGCGATGCCGAAACTGTCGGCGAGCTTCATGAAATCGGGGTTGGTCAAATCGCTGGCGATGACGCGGTTGCCGTAATCCTCTTTCTGGCTGCGCTGCACATTGCCGAAGGCGTTATCGTTGAAGACGACGAAGGTCACGCCCAGCTTGTGCCGCACCGCCGAAGCGAGCTCCTGTATCTGGAACATGAAGCCGCCATCGCCAGCGATGCAGACGACCGGCCGGTCGGGGCACGCGGCCTTCGCGCCGAGCGCCGTGCCGAGGCCCCAGCCGAGCGTGCCCTGATAGGCCATGGTCAGGAAGGTGCGCGGTGCGTAAGCCTCCCAGAAAAGGCGGATGACGTGGCCGATCTGCGTTACCTCGTCGACGAAGATGCCGTTTTCGGGCAACTCGGCGCGCAGCGCCGCGATATAAGCCGCCTGCGGCGCAAAGCGCTGCTGCGCCAGGCCAAGCAACTCGGCCTTGAGCCCCGCGATCTCGTCGCGGCGCGCGGCACGCTTCTTGTTGTGCTTGGGAAGCGCATTTATCAGCGCGCGCAACGCCGGCGCGGCATCGGCGACGATGCCGACCGTCGGCCGGCGGATGCGGTCGATCTCTTCCGGATCGGCATCGATGCGCACGATCTTCAATCCCGGATCGACGCCGAAATTCATCTGCTGGAGCTGCGCGCGCGTGCCGACCATCAGCGCGACATCGCAATCGGCCCAGAGTTTCTGCTGTGGCAGGACCGAGATGCTCCATGGGCTGCGGCCGTCGATCACGCCAATGCCGGAGCGGTGATGGCCGATCGGCGCCTGCAGCATCTCGGCCAGATCGAGGAGCTCGGGCCCCGCTTCCATTGCCCCGCCGCCGACCACGATCAGCGGCTTCTCCGCCGCGCCCAGCAATTTCGCCGCCGCTTCGACCGCGTCTTGATCGATCGAGCCATGCTCGGCTTTGGCAGCGGGCGGAAATTCGAGCATCGCGCGTTTCGGCCAGACATCGGGCGCGCATTCGAGCGCCACCGGCCGCGGCCGTCCCGAGCGCAGCTGGCGGAACGCCTCGTTCATGATATGCGGCGCTTCATGCGGCGCCCGGATGCGCGCCGCATATTTCGAGAGGCGCTCTGCCACGCCGAGCTGATCCGGTAGCTCGTGCAGCAGCCCGAGGCCGCGGCCGATCGCGGCTTGCGGAATCTGCCCGGTGAGCGCGAGCACCGGCGCATTGCATGCATAAGCGGTGCAGAGCGCGCCGGTCGAATTGAGGAAGCCCGGTCCTGGGACGACGACATAAGGATAAGGCTTGCCGGTCGCCAGCGCCGCGCCGAGCGCCATATAGGCCGCTCCCTGCTCGTGCCGTGTATGGATGACGCGGATCTTATCCTGCGCGTCGTGCAGCGCGGCGAAGAACACGTCGTTCTGCACGCCGGGCAGGCCGAAGATGGTGTCGACGCCGTTGATCACCAGCGAGCGGATGACAGCCTCGGCGGCGTTGAGCCTCTCGCTCATGCTTTACGCGCTCCGCCGCTTAGCGCTCGAGCTCCCAATAAGCCCAGCCGGGATGCTTTTCCCAAACCCGCGGCACCCAATTGTCGTCCATCACATCCATATCGGCGAAGTATTCGGTGTTGCCGCCGGAGGGATTGTCGAAATACCAGAAGATGTTGGAGCCGAGAATGTGGCGCCCGAGCTTGGTCGCGGGCTTCCAGCCCTTCTCTTTCATGAAATTGCCGCCCTGCAGCACCTCATCGAAGCCGTTGACCTCGAACGCGACGTGATTGAAGCCGCCGGCCTTGGGCCGGGCGAGCAGGAAAAGATTGTGATGATCCTGCGCCCCGGCGCAGCGGAAGAAATCGCCGAGCCCGCCGGAGCGATCGCTCAGCCGGAAGCCGAGCCGCTCTTCATAGAAATCGGAAATCTCGCGCGCGCGCTCCTTCGGCACGAAGAACACGACATGGCCCATGCGCGTCGGCGTCACATGTTCCTTCGGCATGAACGGCTTGTTCATCCGCGCGCTGCTCGGCGGCACCGCTTTCGGCTTCTCGACCTGGAA
>DATNGE010000054.1:0-15138 GCA_035606035.1 Allostellaceae bacterium | reverse complement strand
CCGATGGCGACCAGCTTCACCGGCGAGTTACGCTCGATCTCGGCGATCACCTCGCGCAGATGGCGCTCGAGATAATTGCCGGGATTGACCGAGAGCGTCGAATCATCGACCGGCGCGCCGTCGGAGATGACCATCAGGATGCGGCGCTGCTCGCTCCGCGCGAGCAGCCGGTTATGCGCCCAGATCAGCGCCTCGCCGTCGATATTCTCCTTGAGGATGCCTTCGCGCAGCATCAGGCCGAGGCTCTTCCTGGCGCGGCGCCACGGCGCATCGGCCGGCTTGTAGACGATGTGGCGCAGATCGTTGAGCCGGCCGGGATTGGCGGGCTTGCCGGCGGCGATCCAGCGCTCGCGCGCTTGGCCCCCTTTCCAGGCCCGCGTGGTGAAGCCGAGGATCTCGACCTTGACGCCGCAGCGCTCGAGCGTGCGCGCGAGGATATCGGCGCTCATCGCCGCGACGGTGATCGGCCGGCCGCGCATTGAGCCCGAATTGTCGATCAGCAAGGTCACCACGGTGTCGCGGAATTCGGTTTCCTTCTCGCGCTTGTAAGAGAGCGGATAGGTCGGGTTGGTGACGACGCGCGCGAGCCGCGCGGTATCGAGAATGCCTTCGTCGAGATCGAATTCCCAGGCGCGCGCCTGTTTCGCGAGCAGGCGGCGCTGCAGGCGATTGGCGAGGCGGCTGATGACGCTTTGGAGATGCGCGAGCTGCTGATCGAGCAGGCTGCGGAGCCGCGTCAGCTCGTCGGCGTCGCACAGCGCGTCGGCCTCGACCACCTCGTCGAATTCGCCGGTGAAGGAGCGATAGATCGCGGGATCGTCATTGAGCCCCTGGCGCCGCGGCAGCACGCCGGGGCGGCCCGGCCGGCCGGGATCCTCATCGCCGGTGCCGGGCATCATCTCGCCGGCGACTTCCTCGGCGCCGCCTTCATCGTCGCCGTCCTTGTCTTGCTCCGGTACGCCGCCTTCGAGCGAGCCTTCCGAGCCCGAGGCCTTGCCTTCGCCGCCCTCGCTCTGGCCCTCGTTCTCCTCGGCGTCTTCGCTGTCGCCCTCGGAATTCTCAGACTGCTCGCCCTCTTCGGATTCCCCGAGATCCATATCGAGATCGGTCAGCAATTGCCGCGTTGCCGTGGCGTAAGCGTCCTGGTCCTCGACCAGTTTGCCGAGCTCCATGAGATCGCGGGCGATGCGGCTCTCGATGACCGGGCGCCACAGATCGACGACCTTCTTCGCCGCGCGCGGCACGGGCATTTGGCTGAGCGATTCGCGCGCGAGCAGGCGGATCGCCTCGACTAGGGTCGTGTCGTTGCGCTCGGTCATATGCTCGTAGCCCTGGCGGCGGTAGCGCTCTTCGAGCATCGCCGAGAGATTGGCGGCGACACCGGCCATGCGCCGGGTGCCGAGCGCCTCGACCCGCGCCTGCTCGACGCCTTCGAAGATGGCGCGTGCGGTCTCGCCCATCGGCGCGCGCTTGGCATGCACTGCCGTGTCGTGATAGCGCAGCTTCAAGGCCATCGCGTCGGCCGCGCCGCGCACCGGTCCGGCTTCGGCATCGGAGAGATCGCGCGCCGGCAAAGGGAGGCGCAGCCGCGTGCCCGCCGCGCCAGCGGGCTCGGCGCCATAGCTGACCGTGACGTCGTCACGCTCGGCGATGGCGCGCACCGTCGCGGCGGTGGCGCGCTTGAAGGCTTCGACGGGGGTTTCGGCGTCAGCCATCGGGAGACCTTATGCGGAGGCCGTGCGCACTCCGGTTTCCCTGAGCTCGGTGCCGAAGCAGCGCTGATAATATTCGGCCACCGTCGCGCGCTCGACCTCGTCGCATTTGTTGAGGAAGGTGACGCGGAAGGCGAAGGCGAGGTCGTTGAAGATGCGCGAATTCTCGGCCCAGGTGATCACCGTGCGCGGCGACATGACGGTCGAGATATCGCCGTTCATGAAGCCCGAGCGCGTCAGATCGGCGAGCGCGACCATGGCGCTGATCGTCTTGCGGCCGTCCTCATTGTCGAAGCTCGGCGCTTTCGCGAGGACGATCTCGACCTCGGCGTCGTGCGGCAGGTAGTTGAGGGTCGCGACGATGTTCCAGCGGTCCATCTGGCCCTGATTGATCTGCTGCGTACCATGATAGAGGCCGGTGGTGTCGCCGAGCCCGACCGTGTTGGTGGTCGAGAATAGGCGGAAGGCTCTGTGCGGGCGGATGACGCGGTTCTGGTCGAGCAGGGTGAGCTTGCCCTCGACTTCGAGCACCCGCTGGATGACGAACATCACGTCCGGGCGGCCGGCATCGTATTCGTCGAAGACCAGCGCGGTCGCATGCTGCAGCGCCCAGGGCAAGAGCCCCTCGCGGAACTCCGTCACCTGCATGCCGTCGCGCAGCACGATGGCGTCCTTGCCGATGAGATCGATGCGGCTGATATGGCTGTCGAGATTGACGCGGATGCAGGGCCAGTTGAGGCGCGCCGCCACCTGCTCGATATGCGTCGACTTGCCGGTGCCGTGGTAGCCCTGGATCATGACGCGGCGGTTATGCGCGAAGCCGGCGAGGATCGCGAGCGTCGTGTCGCGATCGAAGCGATACGCGTCGTCGATGTCGGGCACGTAATCGTTGCTGGTCGAGAACGCCGGCACCTGGAGATCGCTGTCGATGCCGAAAGTCTGCCGCACCGACACGGTGATGTCGGGCATGCCGGTCGGCATGACGTCGTTCTGGTGCTTCTCAGTCGCAGTCGCGGTTTCAGGCATAATCTTGATCGTCTTCTTTCGGGCTTCGGGCTTTGAGGAACGGTCAGCTGGGGAAGTAGCTGGCCTTAAGGGTCGAATAGGCGAGGTTGATCTCTTTCAATTTTTCCTCGGCTTCTTTATCGCCGCCATGCACGTCGGGGTGATGGCGCTTCACCAGCTCCTTATAGCGCATCTTGAGACCCGCCAGGGTGAGCGGCGGCGTCAGGTCGAAGAGGGCGAGCGCCTTCTCCTGGATCGAGCGCGGCCGCTTCGGCGCCTGCTGCGCCGGCGCGTCCTCGTCGAGATCAAAAAGGCCAAAGCCGCGCCATTTCGCGCTGCGCAGGGTGCCGATTCGGGCGCCGAGCGGCCAGGACGGGCGCTGCCAGACCGTGTCATGCCGGATATGGGCCTCGACCTCGGCGCTGCTCATCCCGGCGTAGTAATTCCAGGAGGCGTTATAGGCACGCACATGATCGAGGCAGAACCAGTAGAAATCGTCGAGCGCCACTCGCGAGCGTGGCGCCCGGAACTCGCCCGAGGCGGCGCAACCGGGATGGTCGCACGGTCGCGGCGGAACCGGGGCCGGATCGTCGCTATAAGAAAGACGCGGACGGGGCATCTTCTGAGTATGGGGGCTGCGCGAAGGTGTGACAAGCCGCGCCATGTGCCGCTAAGAGCGCTTGACAGCGCGGTTTTTTGGCCCAAGAGGCGGCCCACTCTATATGGGAATTGCCATGACCGTTGCCGAGCGAATTCGTCAAAAACTCGAAGCCGCGTTTCACCCCGCGCGGCTCGAAATTTATAACGATTCTCATCTCCATGCCGGCCATCACGCCGGGGCGCATGCCGGCGAGGAGACGCATTTCCGCGTCGAAATCGTCGCCGCCGGCTTTGCCGGCGAGAACCGCGTCGCCCGACAACGCCGCGTCTACGCCATCCTGGCGGAGGAGCTCGCCGGTGCCGTGCATGCGCTGCAGCTCAGCGCCCTCACCCCTGAGGAAGATCACCGCAAGGCCTGAAGCCACCTCCGCCGCCGCTTGCGGCTATGCTGGGCGGCATAAAGAGGGGGAGGATCATGGCGGAGATCGCCGAAGCGGGCACGCGGCCGGCGACGAGCGTCGCGGCAATCGTCGGGCGCATCGAGCGCATTCCCTATACCCAGTTCCATTTCAAGGCGCGCTCGATCTGCGCCATCGCGACCTTCTTCGACGGCTACGATTTCCTCTCGATCTCCTATGCCCTGCCGGTGCTGGTCGGCGAGTGGCATCTCGCCGGGCCGCAGATCGGATTGCTGATTGCCGCATCCAATGCCAGCTCGCTGTTCGGCGGCTTGGGTTTCGCCTGGCTCGGCGACGGCATCGGCCGGTTGAAGACCATGGCGATCGCGACGGCGCTCTTCGGCCTGGCCAGCCTCGCCTGCGCCTTTACCTGGGATTTCAATTCGCTCCTCGCCTGCCGCGCGCTCGAAGGCTTGGGGCTCGGCGGACTCGGACCTGTTGCCGCGGCCTATCTCACGGAGATGGCGCGGGCGCAAGGCCGCGGCCGCTTCTACCTGCTGTTCCAGGGCATCTTCATCTTCGGCCTCGCCTGCGCCGCCTTCCTCTCGCCGTGGATGGTGCCGACCCTCGGCTGGCAATCGATGTTCGTCTTGGGCGCGGTGCCGGCGCCGCTCGCCATCTGCTTTGTGCTGCTGCTGCCGGAATCGGCACGCTGGTACGCCGATAAAGGGCGCTTTGCCGAAGCCGGTCAGATCGTGCGCATGATCGAGGAGCAAGCGCGCCGCGAAGGCAAGGAATTACCGCCGCCGGCCCATCTGCCGCCGGCGCGACGTGAGAAACGGCCGCATTGGACGGAGATTTTCCGCGGGATCTATCGCGCGCGGACGATCGTCGCCTGGCTCTTGTTCTTCTGCATCTATTTCGTCAGCAACGCCCTCATCTCCTGGCTGCCGACGCTCTATCGCACCGTCTATCACCTCGACGTCACGACGGCGCTGCAATATTCGGCCTACACCACGCTCGCCGGCATGGTCGGTGTGATCGTTGTGGCGCTCCTCGTCGACCACACCGGCCGGCGTACCTGGTTCACGATCTGCTTTAGCGGTATCGCTGCGGTGTTCCTCTATCTCTGGCTAAGCGGCGCGCCGAGCGCGACCGTCGTGCTGGTCGCGGTGACGGTCGGCGACGTGATGATGGCATCGATCTCGTCGCTGATCTTCCTCTACAGCGCCGAGATCTATCCGACGCGGCTCCGGTCGCGCGGCGTCGCCATCGCCGGCGCGTGGCAAAAGGTCGGCATCGTCATCGGCCAGATCAGCATCGGCTATGTCGTGCCCGCCTTCGGTATCGAAGGCGTGTTCCTGCAATTCGCGATCGTGAGCGCGCTCGGCGCCATCATCGCCGGGCTCTTCGCCATCGAGGCGCGCAACCGCGCGCTCGAGGAAATCTCGCCTTAAGGAAACGTCGCGTCAGGCGACGGTGCGTGCCTCGGCCGGGGCGGCGTTGCTGCCGAGTAGGCGATCGAAATACTCGATCGTGCGCTTGAGGCCGGTCTCGAGCGGCACTTTCGGCTCCCAGCCCAAGAGGCTCTTGGCGCGGCTGATGTCGGGACAGCGCTGCGTCGGATCATCGACCGGCAGAGGGCGGTGCTCGACCTTCGAGCGCGAGCCGGTCAGGTCGATGATCTTATGCGCGAGCTCGGCGACGGTGGTCTCGACCGGATTGCCGATATTGATCGGGCCGGTGACGTCGTCGGGCGCGGCCATGAGCCGGACCCAGCCCTCGATGAGATCGTCGACATAGCAGAAGGCGCGCGTCTGGCTGCCATTGCCGTAAAGCGTGATCGGATCACCGCGCAGCGCCTGGACGATGAAGTTCGAGACGACGCGCCCATCATTCGGATGCATGCGCGGGCCGTAAGTATTGAAGATGCGCGCGACGCGGATCCTCAGCTTGTGCTGGCGGTGATAGTCGAAGAACAAGGTCTCGGCGCAGCGCTTGCCTTCGTCATAGCAGGCGCGCGGGCCGATCGGATTGACGTTGCCGCGGTAATCCTCCGTCTGCGGATGAACCGTCGGATCGCCGTAGACCTCGGAGGTCGAGGCTTGGAAGATCTTCGCGCGCAGGCGCTTCGCAAGACCCAGCATGTTGATCGCGCCGGAGACGCTGGTCTTCGTCGTCTGCACCGGATCGTGCTGGTAGTGGATCGGCGAGGCCGGGCAAGCGAGGTTATAGATCTCGTCGACCTCGACATAGAGTGGGAAGCACACATCGTGGCGCATCGCCTCGAAATTGGGTTTGCCCAAGAGCGAGGCGACGTTGTCCTTGCGGCCGGTGAAGTAATTGTCGACGCACAGCACGTCGTTGCCTTCGGCGACGAGGCGCTCGCAGAGATGCGAGCCGAGGAAGCCGGCGCCGCCGGTCACGAGGATGCGTTTGCGTGTGGAGCTCATCTTGTGGTTCCCATTGCTTGCCGCCGCTCGCGCGTGGCTGAAGGTTCGACCGGCGCACGGCCGACGCTGACGTAGTAAAAGCCCGCCGCCGACATGTCCTCGGGCTTATAGATGTTGCGCAGATCGATAACGGTTGGGGTACGCAGTAAATTCATTACTCGTGACAAGTCGAGGGCACGAAATTCGTTCCACTCGGTGACGATGACGACCGCGTCGGCGCCTTCCATCGCCTCATAGGCGTTGGCGCAGAAGTTGACGTTGTCCATCATCTTCGCCGCTTCCTTCATCCCTTCGGGATCGAAAGCGCGGATCGCGGCGCCGGCCTTTTGCAGCGCCGGGATGACGACGAGGCTCGGGCTGTCGCGCATGTCGTCGGTGTTCGGCTTGAAGGTGACGCCGAGGATCGCCAGCGTCTTGCCCTGAACGTTGCCGCCGCAAGCATGGATGACGCGCTGCGCCATCGCTTCCTTGCGATTGTCGTTTACCTCGATCACCGCCTCGACGATGCTGACCGGCGCGCCCGCTTCTTGCGCCGTCTTCACGAGCGCGAGACAGTCCTTGGGGAAGCACGAGCCGCCATAGCCGGGGCCGGCATGGAGGAATTTGCGGCCGATGCGGCCATCGAGACCGATGCCTTTGGCGACGTCCTGCACATCGGCGCCGACCTTTTCGCAGAGGTCGGCGATCTCGTTGATGAAGGAGATTTTGGTCGCGAGGAAGGAATTCGCCGCGTATTTGGTGAGCTCGGCGGTCTCGATCTTCGTGAAGAGGATCGGCGTTTCGTTGAGGAAGAGCGGGCGGTAGAGCTCTTTCATCACCGCTTGCGAGCGTTCGTTCTCGGCGCCGATGACGACGCGATCGGGGCGCATGAAGTCGCCGATGGCAGAACCCTCGCGCAGGAATTCCGGATTGGAGACGACGTCGAAATTCGCCTCGGGCCGGGTTTTGCGGATGATCTCCGCGACCTTGCGGCCGGTGCCGACCGGCACGGTCGATTTGGTGACGACGACGGTGTAGCCGTCGAGCGCGCGCGCGATCTCTTCCGCTGCGCCGAAGACATAAGAGAGATCGGCATGGCCGTCGCCGCGGCGCGACGGCGTGCCGACGGCGATGAACACCGCATCGGCGGCCTTGACGGCGCCGGGCAGATCGGTGGTGAAGGAGAGGCGCTTGGCGGCAACATTACTGGCGACGAGCTGGTCGAGGCCGGGCTCGTAGATCGGCATCTCACCCTTTTTGAGGCGCGCGATCTTGGCCTCATCCAAATCGACGCAGATCACCTCGACGCCGAATTCCGAGAAGCAGGCGCCGGACACGAGTCCGACATAGCCCGAGCCGATCACCGCAATACGCATGGATGCTCCGTTCCGATCGCGTCGAGAACGCGGCGACGAACGTAAAAATTCCGCGCCGCAACGCGGCTTTGTTATAGGGGGAAAGAGTTTCCAGCGGTAGCGGAATCCACTGCCGGTTCAGCATGTTAACGCTGTTTTGGGGCGTTGCCTCGGCCACGGCGGCGGCTGACGCACTTTCCGCGGCGAAATCGCGCATGGCTGCAGGCGAAGCATCGCCGGCTTATGACGCGGCCGCGAGAAGCTCAGGACGCGGCTCGGCGAATAGTCCCTCGAGGACCCGAAGCGAAGCCGCCCAGCCGTAATCGGCGACGATGCGTTGGCGCGCCCGCGCGCCGAGCTCGGCCATTTCGCCGTTGAACAGTCGGGCGATCGTATTGGCGAATTGCTGCGCATTGCTCGCCGCCAGCACCTCGCCGCCGATGTTGAGATCGAGGCCATCGAGCGCGGCGGGCGTCGCCACCACCGGCTTGGCCATCGCCAGCGCCTCGAGCAGCTTGTTCTCGCTGCCGCCCGCGCTCCGGAGCGGCGCCACCACCGCATCGGCATGGGCGATGTAAGGACGGATATCGGGGACACGGCCGGCGAGGTGCACATCGCCGCGCGCGAGACGGCGCAGGCTGGCGGCCGGATGCGCGCCGACGATCCAGAAATCGAAAGCGGGAAAGCGATGGCGCAGCGCGGTCATCACCTCGGCGATGAACCACTTCGCCGCTTCGACATTCGGCCCGTGATTCATCGCGCCAATGAAGGCGATCGATTTGCGGCCTTGCGGATAGGGATTGGCGCCGGCCTGCGCCGGATCGAAGAAATCGAAATCGACGCCATTGCGCATCGCGAGCACGCGCGCGGCCGAGCGGCCGGTGCGTTTCAAGAAGAGCGATGCTTCGGCCGCCGACGCAAAGAGCGTGTAATCGAAGCTGCGCGCGGCGGCGATTTCGACCTGGCGCAACTTGCGCGCTTCGCGGCGATAGATCGCTTTCATCGGCCAGGGGCGCTTATCGGCAAATTGATGCCACTTCTCGGACTCGACATCGACCATGTCGATGACTCGCGTGCCGAAACGGTAGCCGTCGAGATAAGTCGACATCGAGGAGCCGAAGACGAAAGCTTCGCTCGGCCGCCAGCGCGCGAAGGTCTCGGCGATCCAGCGCATCAGCCGTTCGTCGCGGAAATACGCAATGCTCATGGACTCGCCGCTCTTGAGCGCGCCGAGACTCTTGCAGCGCCGCAGCAGCGGGTGAAGCGGCAGGCACATCACGCTGGCGCAAATCTTCTCCAGCTCCGCGATATGCCGCTTGTCGGCACCATCGTGAAAGCAGCCGAGATGCACGCGATGCCGCTCGGCGAGGTGGCGCAGGATGTGCCACGACCGCACCTTGTCGCCCCCATCGAGCGGGTACGGCATGCGATGCGCTAGAAAGAGCAGGTCGGCCATCGCGGAAAATGCCCAAAGGAACCGTTGCCGCGCGAACCCCGCCCGGCGCAAAATTATCGCCCGGAGTGTCTAAACACTTTGTTAAGGACGATTTTGTCGCGCCACCCTTTCTTCTCGCCTGTCCCCGCCAGCATTGTCTGAGGCGCTCAGATGGAGCTCTCTTATTCGGCGCTGATGCCGCCGATGTGCCTGCTGCTCACGACGCTCGCCGGGGTCATCATCGCGTTTCGGTGGCGGCGCACCGGCCTTGCGCTCGCGCTGATCTCCTCGCTGCTGCTCTATGCCTGCTGCACGCGATTCATCTCCCAACGCCTAATGGCAGGGGTAGAAAGCCAGGTGCCGCCACCGAGCCCCGCTGCCCTAGCCGAGGCGCAAGCGATCGCGGTGCTGAGCGGCGATGCCTATCACGGCAAGCCCGGCACGGCGCCCGACGATGTCGGCCTTGTGACTCTTGGCCGACTGCGGCTCGCGGCCGCACTCTATCGCGCCCATCCGCTCCCAATCCTCGTGACCGGCAGCGCCACCGATCACAATGCCGAAAGCACCGCCGCGTTGATGGCTGAAACGCTCGAGCATGATTACGGCATCAAGGCGCGGTGGATCGAGGGTCGCGCCGAGAATACTTATCAGAATGCCGTCTATTCGGCCGCGATCCTCACGGCCGACAACATCACGCGCGTGATCGTCGTCACCGATGCCTGGCACCTGCCGCGCGCGATCTGGTCCTTTGCCCATGCCGGGATGAACGCGATCCCCGCGCCGGCGGAGCGGACTTATGTGCCCGACCGCATCGAGTGGAGCGATTTCACGCCCGACCACAGCTCATTCGAGCGCAGCTTCTTCGCCCTGCACGAGCTGCTCGGCCTCGCCATTTACCGGCTGCGTTATGGGCCGGTCAAAGCCGCTGATTGACACGCAAGCGGGGCGGTCCTGAAGGGCCGCCCCGCCTCGCAAGGATCAGCGACGTGATCAGAAAGCGAGGATAGCGTCGATCGAGAGCAGGATCTGATCGTCCTTGGTCCCGATCGCGCCGGCCGCAGCCGAAGCCTTGGTCACACCGAAGGGATGGACGCCGGGGTTGAGACCCCAGGCGTGATCCCAACGCAATTCCGGCCGCAAGGTCAGACCGAGGGTCGAGGGCAGCGCGGCGGGGAAAGCGAGTGCCGGCGACCAATTCGCGCCGATCGTCATCTCCAAATAGGTCGCTTTGCCGGCATTGTAGCCGCTGTTGTAGGCGTTGATCGGTCCGAGCGTGTTGCCCATGCCGATACCGCGCTCGGCGTTCATGAAGGCTTGGCTCTCCTGGAAAGAGGCGACGAAGAAGCCCTGATCGTCGCGGAAGACTTCGCCGCGAGCGCCGAAGCTCCATTGATCGCTTAACTTGTAAATGCCGTAGAAGGCGGTGCCTTCGGCGGTCGCGTGGAAAAGATCGTCGCGGATATAGTTGGTTTCGTTGGCCAGCGTGAGCTGGTCGGTCGGCTTCCAGGTCGTGACGACATCGTAGATCTGGCGCACGGCGTTGTTCGGGTCCAGACGGACCCCAGCGCCGTTGAAATAGCAAAAGGTCGCGCCGCTGGCGCACGACGCACCTTGAACATAGCCGTTCTCGGGACCGATATGGGCGAGAGCGAGGACGGTCAGATTGGGAATCGGATTGTTGATCGCGATGCCGCCAAGGAAGGCGCCTGTCTTGTTGTTGTCGGTGCCGCGGAAGAACGGCAGGCCAGCATTGACGCCGGTATCGACACCCGCCCAGACATCGATCATGTCGGTCACATGGGCGGTCGCATAAACGCCGGTGTGCTTCAGCGGAATGCCGTAATTGAAGATGTAGGAATGCGTGTAGAAGAAATTGCCGTTCGCATCGATCACCTCATAGCCGATCGGCGTCGGGTAGATGCCGGCCTTTAAATCGATGCCGCCCGAGAAGACCACGGGGAAGTGGCCCGAGACGCTGCCCTCGACGAGATCCCACTGATAGGGACTCTTGGTCGCGCGGTCGAAGAGGCCGACCGTATGCGTGAAGCGCGCATCGGTGCCGTACATGCCCTCGATGCGCCAGCCCCAATTGAACGTCGAGGCCGCGGAGTCGATGTCTTGCTCCAGCGCGAGATTCGTTTGATTGACGCGGAAGCTGTTCGCCCGATCGGTGAAGAGCTGGCCGAAATTGATGTTGTTGTCGGGGCCATCCGGATTGATGTTCGTGCCGGCATCGACATGGCCTGAGATCGTGATGCCGTTCCAGACGAAATGCGCGGGTGCCGCGGGCGCGGGCGGCGGCGGCGCCGCCTGCTGAGCAATTGCCGGCGAACCAGGTGTCAGAGCGCCGATCAATGCGATCGCCGCAGCGGCAGTGAGAAAACGTGGACTCATATTCTTACCCCTCGTTGAGATTCACGGGATCCGACCTCGGTGACGACCCGCCCTTACGCCTTTTTTCCGTGCAGATTGCCTAGTAATTCGACACGCCGGACAGAAAATTGGGCTGACGCGGCCCCTCCGTCCCCAAAACTGCAAATCCCTTGCCAGAATTCTGACGCAGCACCCTTGGTGCGGTGGATGAGCACTTCGTTTCAGCATTTTCGGTGTTCGGGATTTTTATGACCCCCATTCCGGCCGATCAATTGCCCTGCTGTAGGGGCGTGCCGAATTCCATTGAGTGATGCGGAAAAGCCACAGATTACTTCGGGGCGTTAACCATAGGAGAGCACGCTATCCGCAAACCGCGCGGGCGATTAAAATGAAGGCGCTTGGCGGGCGTTGCGGCGGTTTCACCGGCTCGCGGCAGAACCGGGGAGGAACGAGATGCTGAAAAAGCTGCTCATCGGATTGGCGGTAGTGGTTGTGCTCGTTATCGCCGCAGCGATCGCGGTGCCGTTCCTCATTCCGCTCGATACTTATAAGGGCAAGATCGTCGCGCTCGTAAAGAGCGAGACCGGCCGCGATCTCAAAATCGACGGGCCGGTGCATTTCTCTCTGTTTCCCAGCGTCGCGCTCGAAGCCAATGACGTGTCGCTGTCGAATCCGCCAGGTGCCGCATCGCCTAACATGGTTCAGCTCAAAACCCTCGACGTCGAGCTGAAGCTCTTGCCCCTTCTCCACGGCGGGCTCGAGATCTCGCAGTTCAAGCTGGTGCAGCCGGCGATCGCCCTCGAAGTCGATAAGCAGGGCCGGCCGAGCTGGGCTTTCAGCACGCCCGCGCCGGCCGGTGCCGCGCCGCAAGCGGCGCGGCCTGCGACGCCTCCCCCCGCAGCGAATAGCAGCGGCGGCGCCAGCTTCTCCGCGATCAGCCTCGGCGATGTCAGTATCGTCGACGGCCAAGCGAGCTACCTCGACCAGCGCACGGGGGAGAAGAAGCAGCTCACCGGCATCAATATGACGCTGTCGCTGCCCAGTCTCGAGCAGCCCTTCACCGCCAAGGGCTCGGCAGTGTGGGACGGCGAGAAGGCGACGCTGAGCCTCCAGATCGACAAACCCGGCGCGCTGCAGAGCGGCGGCGCGAGTCCAGTCGCGATCACCTTCGCCGCGAAGCCGCTTAATTTCGCCTTCAAAGGCGATGCGACGGGCGCGACCTTGGCGAAACTGAGCGGCGGCATCGATCTCTCGATCCCCTCGGTGCGCGGCCTCGCGAAATGGGTCGGCGTCGCTTTCGACGCGCCGGGTACCGGCTTCGGCCAAATGACCTTGTCCGGCAAGATCGACAAGCAAGCCGACAAAATCGCCTTCAGCAACGCGGTCATCGCGCTCGATGCGATCAAGGCGACCGGCGCCCTGAACCTCGACACCGGCGGCGCCAAGCCCATTCTCTCCGGCCGGCTCGATGTCGATAAGCTCGATGTCAACCCCTATCTGCCGCCCGAGACCAAGGGCGGCGGCACCGCCAGCAGCGGCGGCGCGGCTCCTGGCGGCAGCGCGCCCGCCCCAGCGGCGGGCGCCAAATCCGCGGGCTGGAGCGATGCGCCGATCGATCTGTCGCCGCTGAAACTCGCCAATGCTGATTTCAATCTCAGCGCCAATGCGATCCTTTATCGCAAGATCCAGGTCGGCCGCAGCGCGCTCGCGCTGCATCTGAAGGACGGCCGCTTCGAGGCCGATCTCACGCAGATGGCGCTTTATCAAGGCAAGGGCCAGGGCAAATTCACCGCCGATGGCAGCGGTGCCGCGCCCGCGATCGCGATGAGTTTCGATCTCTCGGGCGTCGCGATACAGGCTTTGGCGAAAGACGCGGCCGATTTCGATAAGCTGAGCGGCACCGGCACCGTCGTCATCGACGTGACCGGCCGCGGCAAGAGCCAGCGCGAGATCGTCGGCAATCTCGGCGGCAAGGGCAGCCTCAACCTCGCGAACGGCAACATCGAAGGCGTCAACCTCATCGCCTTCGTGAAGAACACGACGTCGGCGCTGACGAGCGCCGTTGGGGGCAACAACAAGACCGATTTCGGCTCGCTCACCGGCACCTACACGATCGCCAACGGCATCCTCAAGAACAACGATCTGAAGCTGACCTCGCCGGAGGTGCCGATGAGCGGCGCCGGCACGGTCGACCTGCCGCAACGCACGGTCAATTACCGCGTGACGCCAAACGTCGCCGGGCTGCTCGCGGTCCCGGTCGATATCACCGGGCCGTGGGACAATCTGAGCTATCGTCCCGACCTCGCCGGCATCGCCAAGGGCCTGGCGCAAGATCCGGGCAAGGCGCTCGATGCGCTGAAGGGCGGTGGCGGGAGCGCCGGCTCAGCCGCGGGCGGGCTGCTCAAAGGCTTGCTCGGCAAGTAAGTTTCCGACGCAATTGGCGATGCCGTCATCACTGCGATGAGTACGCGCGCATCGCCCGACGCTGCCGACATCGCCTCTGAAGCGCGAGCGCTGCGCGGCGCGCAAAACTGGCCGGCGGCGATCGCGCAATATCACCGCGCGATCGAGCGCCAGCCGCAACACGCGGCGCTGCTCTTCGAGCTTGGCGATTGCTATCGCCAGAGCGGCGATACGGGACGCGCGATCCAGGCGTGCGAGCGCGCGATCACGCTCGATCCCGATTGCGTCGAGGCTTATCGCTGTGCCGCGGACGCCGCCCTGGCGCAGGCGGCAAAGCTCGGCATGCCGAGCAAGGCCGTCGCCGATCTTAAGAAATTCGCGGCGCTGTATCTCGTCGCTCTCGGCCGCCGCCAATGGCACCGCAAAAGCGGCGAGATCGAAGCCACCTTCCGCGAAGCCATCGCGCTCGATGGCAAGAGTGCCGCCGCCTATGACGGGCTGGGCGAATTTCTCGAGGGGACCGGGCGCTCCAGCGAAGCCGAGAAGGCGCTGCGCCGCGCCATCGCGCTCGATCGGCACCTCGTCTCCGCGCATGTGCTCCTCGGCAACGCGCTGCGCTCGCTCGGCCGCTTTGAGGAGATGGAAGCCGCCTATCGCCGCGCGCTCGCCATCGACCCCAATCTGCGCGAAGTGCGCGAGAACCTCGCATCGCTGCCGCTCTTGAACATGCTCTATGACAGCGAGGCGACACCGGCGCAGATCTATCGGCGCCATCGTGATTGGGGCGACGATGCGATCGCCACGGCGCGCAAGAACGAGCCCACACCGGCGCCGTTTCGCAACAGCCGCGATCCCGAGCGGCGCTTGCGCGTCGCTTATCTCTCGCCCGATTTCCGCTATCACGCCGTGAGCTTCTTCTTCGAGCCGCTGCTCGCGTATCACGATCCGAGCGTCATCGCACCCTATTGCTACGCCGAGATCGAGACGCCCGATCTCGTCACATCGATGCTGCAGCAGATCGGCGCGGTCTGGCGCAATAGCTTTGGTCTCGACAACGCCGCGCTCCGCGCCCAACTCCGCGCCGATGAGATCGATATCGCAATCGATCTCGCGGGGCATACCGGACGGGGCCGCCTCAACGCTTTTGCGGTAAAGCCCGCGCCGGTCACCGCGACATGGCTCGGCTATCCCGCGACGACAGGCCTCGCAACCATCGACTGGCGCATCACCGATGCGCGCGCCGATCCGTCCGGTCAGGAGCAATTCCACAGCGAAAAGCTGCTACGGCTGCCGGACAGCTTTCTCTGCTACCACTTCTACGGCACGGTAACGCCGCCGCTGACAGCGCCGCCGGCCGCCGCGCGCGGCGCGATCACCTTCGGCTCGTTTAACAATCCGCTGAAATTATCGCCGCTCGCGATCGCC
>DATNGE010000053.1:0-3418 GCA_035606035.1 Allostellaceae bacterium | reverse complement strand
GCGCTTGGGGCCTCTCGTCTTCATCCTGCCGCTCTACGATCCGCTGCGCCTCGTCGAAGAGATTTCGATGCTCGACCAGATGAGCGGCGGGCGGCTGGAGCTCGGCATCGGCCGCGGCACCTCGCCGCTCGAAGCCGCGCTTTTCAATTCCGACCACAAGCAATCGGCGCCGCGCTATGCCGAGGCGCTCGAGGTGATCATCAAAGGCTTGACGCAGAAGACCCTCACCCACGAAGGCCAGTTCTATCGCTACAAGGATGTGCCGATCGAGCTGGCGCCGTTGCAGAAGCCGCATCCGCCGCTCTGGATTGGCGGCCATTCGGTCGACGGCGCGGCGCGCGCGGCGAAGCTCGGCGCCAATTACGTGACGCAGGACACGGCCGAAGCGACGCGGCCTTATATGGAAAGCTATCGCGCCGCGTGGCGCGAAACGGATGGCGACAAGAAGCTGCCGAAGCTCGGCCTCTTGCGCTTCATCGTCGTCGCCGACAGCGATGAAGCGGCCGAGAAGCTCGCGCGCCGCGCCTATCCGAAATGGCACGCCCATTACGATCAACTCTACAGAAAGCACGGCCTCTACCATGAGCGCGGCGCCAAGACCGAGAGTTTCGAGGTGACCTTCGTTGAAGGCGTGCGCGGCATCTATGGCAGCCCGGCCAAGGTCGCGCGCGAGCTGCGCGCCCAAGCCGAGATCGCCGGCGTCAATTACCTCGTCGGGCAGTTCGCGTTCGGCGATCTCACCGAAGCCGAGATCGCGCGCTCGATCGCGCTCTTCGGCAGCGAGGTGATGCCGGCGCTGCGCTCGCTCTAGCGCCTACGACCACCGTGCAAATCCCAAGCCCGTGCCGCTCAAACCGAGCGTGCGATAGCCGGGAATGTACGCCTGCCAACTCATCTCGAGACCCACTGCCTCCGCCGCCGCGGCGGCGACGATCCAGTTGCGGATCTCGGAGCTGCCGGCGAGCAGTCGATAAGGCTTCAGCGCGCCGAGGAATTGGATGTCCTTGCGCTTGATCGCATCGAAGATCGAGCGGTCGAGATCTTCCTCGACGCGGAAATGGCTCATCCCGCCCGACGCCATGATGCCGATGCGCTGATCGCCGGGATAGGCTTTGATGATCTCGGCAATAGCGCGGCCGAATTCGACGCAGCGCTGCGGCACCGGCTGGTTCGGCGGGTTGTAGGTGTTGAGGAACACCGGAATGATCGGCACTGCCGCCCCGTGATAGTAGCGGTGATGCACGAAGGAATAGGCGTGGCCTTCCGCCTCGCTTGCCGGAATTTCCTTCACCGCCGAGATGTCGAAGCCTTTGGCGACGAGCTGCTCGATGAGGCTCAGCGCGAGCTTGCCGTCGCAGGGATAGGTCACCGCCGCGCCGGGCTCGGCCCGTTGCAGCTGCGCATTCTTGTACCAATCGGGATCCGGCTGCGGCGGCCGCGCTGCGTTGACGATGTCCGGCCCGTAATAGATCGCGATCGACGGCATGTTATTGTCGTGGAAGAGCTCGTACTGGTCGTCGCCGCAGATGATCAGCGCATCGAGCTTGGCGCCGCGCAGCTCCTCGCCCATCCGGTCCATCGCGCGCTGCGTCGCGTGATACCGCGCCGTGATCGCCGCCGGCGTGATCAGCTCGGCGGCGTTGGCCGGCGCTTCGGCGAGCACCTGCTGCCACGAGATGGGATTGCCGAGCTTGTCATAGAAGGGCAGCCGGTCGTCACGGTCGCGGAATTTCGTCAGCCAATCCTCGAGCTCGCAGGTCAGCATGACGCTATGCGAGGAGGCGAAAGCGGCGGCCAGCCTGGCCATGCGCGGGAAATCCTTTCAGGGTCGATGTTTCTTCGCTTCAAGCATTGTAAGCTCGGAACCGTTCCTCGCAACCTGCCGGTCCTGCATGTCTCGCGCATCCCCCTCGCCCACGACGCCGCTTCGCGATCTCTTCGTCCTCGAATTCACGCAGAACGTAATGGGGCCGAGCGGCGGGCTGGTGCTCGCCGATCTCGGTGCCGATGTCGTGAAGATCGAGCCCGTCGACGGCGAGGCGACGCGCTTTCTCGGCGGCTTTGCCTCAGGCTTCTTCAATTATTTCAACCGCAACAAGCGCAGCCTCGCGGTCGATCTCAAAAGCGAGCGCGGCCGCGCCCTCGTCCATCGCCTCGTGGCGAAAGCCGATATCGTCTTGGAGAATTACGCGCCCGGCACGATGGAGCGGCTGGGCTGCGGCTACGAGACGCTCAGCGCGCTCAACCCGCGGCTCATTTACTGCGCGCTCAAGGGCTATCTCTCCGGCCCCTACGAGAAGCGCTCGGCGCTCGACGAGGTGGCACAGTTCCAATCCGGCCTCGCCTATATGACGGGCCCGCGCGGCAAGCCGCTGCGCGCCGGCGCCTCGGTGGTCGACATCCTCGGCGGCACCTTCGCCGCGGTCGCGGTCCTCGCCGCTTTGCGCGAGCGCGATCAGACCGGCAAGGGCCAGCTCGTCAAAAGCGCGCTTTATGAAAACGCGGTCTATCTCATGAGCACGCATATCGCCGGCGGCGCGTACAATCGCATCGATCACGTGCTGCCGATGCCGGAGCGCGGCCCCGCCTGGGGCGTCTATCAGATTTTCAAAACCGCGGACGGCGAAGACATCTTCGTCGCCGCGACCAGCGATGCGCTCTGGCAACGCTTCTGCCAGGTGTTCGAGCGGCCGGATCTTGGCGCCGATCCGCTCTTGAAGCGCAACGCCGACCGCGTCAAAGCACGCGACTGGCTGGTGCCCGCGGTCAGCGAGACCCTCGCCAAATTCACTCGCGCCGAGATCGAGAAACGCTGCGAGAGCGTCGGCATCGCTTTCGCGCCGGTCGCGACGGTCGAGGATCTGTGGCGCGATCCGCATCTCGCCGCCCACGGCATGGCCGAGACTACGCTCTCGAACGGCGTCGTGACGCGCCTGCCGAAGCTGCCGATCGAGATGGCCGGCGCGCGGCCGGAGAAGCGCATGGACCCGCCGCAACTCGGCGCCCATTCGCGCGCCGTGCTCAGCGAAGCGGGCTTGAGCGATGAGGAGATCGACGCGCTGATCCGGGATAAAGTGGTGGCATCGAGCGAGTAGAGCGCCCTCACCCTCCCATCCCTAACGCGATGGGTCCCTCCCTCTCCCCGCTGGGGAGAGGGGCTTTGCGACGCATTATCGCGAGCCCCTCTCCCGCTTGTGGGAGAGGGAGGGCCTGGCGCGAAGCGACGGGAGGGTGAGGGGGAACAACAATAGGGAGGTAGAAAGATGGGCAGGCTGGACGGTAAGGTCGCGATCGTCACCGGCGCGGCAATCGGCATCGGTCCTTATTACGCGCGCGGCCTCGCTGCCGAAGGCGCGAAGGTCGCGATCATCGATGTCGATCCGGCCGACAGGGTCGTCGCCGAGATCAAAGCCGCGGG
>DATNGE010000052.1:0-18014 GCA_035606035.1 Allostellaceae bacterium | reverse complement strand
GGCGGCCTATAAAGTTCGTGCCAAGTTTTACTTGGCGAGGAACCTATGCAATCCGCGTATCTCGACCTAATCGCTTTGGTGGAGCGCCTTCATCGGCAGTTCCTCGAAGTGGTCAAGCTGGAATTGGATACCAATGCCGTGCACGACATCAACAACGTGCAGGCGATGATCCTCTACAACATCGGCGATCTTGAGATGACAGTCGGCGAGCTCACGCTGCGCGGCTGCTATCTCGGCTCCAACGTCTCCTACAACGTGAAGAAGATGCTGGAGAACGGCTACATCGTGCAAGAGCGCTCGTCGCATGATCGCCGCTCGGTCCGCGTCCGCCTGTCGGAGAAAGGCCTGGCGCTGCATCAGAAGCTGAAGCGCATGCATGAGCGCCACATGGCTTCGTTGGCCCAGGGCGTGGTGCAAGGCGAGGATATGGTCGCCGCGCATCGCACGCTGCGCCGCCTCGAGCGGTTCTGGACGCACGCTGTCGAGCTCGGCTCGCGCGCCGCGGCCTTCCCGCCCGCCGCGTAAATCTCTTCTTCTCGCCGCAAGGCGAGTCTCGCCAATCGACGCCGGCAGGCCCTCGAAGCCTGCCGGCGTTTCGCTTTTTGCGTGAACTTTTGCCGGAACTGTTCCGTTCTATCTCGGCCAACGGAGCAAGAAACCCCCGCAAACCCATGTCTGGCAACGCAGCACCTGCATCGACCCGCCGTACACTTCAGATTTTAGGTCCCGGCCTCATCACCGGCGCGTCGGACGACGATCCGAGCGGCATCGCGACTTATTCCCAGGTCGGCGCGCAATTCGGCTTCGGCCTCGGCTGGATCATGCTGTTCAGCTTCCCGCTGATGACCGCGATCCAGGAGACCAGCGCGCGCATCGGCCGCGCGACCGGTGAGGGGATCGCCGGCAACATCCGCCGGCATTATCCGCTTTGGCTCCTGCGGGTGATCGTCGGCCTGCTGCTGATCGCGAATATCATCAACCTCGGGGCCGATCTCGGCGCCATGGGCAGCGTCGTGAGGATGCTCGTCGGGGGTCCGGCACTGCTCTATGCCCTGTTCTTCGGCGCGCTCTGCGCCGGATTGCAGATCTTCACGAATTACGAGCGCTACGTCAGCCTCCTCAAATGGATCACGATCAGCTTGCTCGCCTACGTGGCGACGGCAGTGATGATCGACATCCCGTGGGGCGAGGTCTTGCTGCGCACCCTAATACCGTCGCTGCAATTCGAGACCAAATACATCGTTGCCATCGTCGCGGTGTTGGGCACCACGATCAGCCCCTATCTTTTTTTCTGGCAATCATCGCAAGAGGCCGAGGAAGTCCATGAAGATCCGAAGGCCAAGCCGCTGAAGCGCGCGCCCCGCCAAGCGCCCGCCGAGCTGCGCCGTATCCGCATCGATACCTATATCGGCATGTTCGTCTCGAATGCGATCGGCTGGTTCATCATCGTCAGCGTCGCCGCGACGCTCAACGCGCACGGCGTCAAGGACATCCAGACCGCCTCGCAGGCAGCGGAAGCACTGCGCCCGATCGCGGGACCCTTCGCTTTCGCGTTGTTCGCGCTCGGCATCATCGGCACCGGCCTGCTCGCGGTGCCGGTGCTGGCGGGCTCCGCCGCCTATGCGCTCGCCGAAGCGCTGCATTGGCCCAGCGGCCTCGCGCGCAAGCCGCACGCGGCGAAAGCCTTTTACGGCACGATCGCGCTCGCCACCGGCTTCGGCGTGATCTTCAATCTGCTCCCCATCGATCCGATCAAGGCGCTGTTCTGGAGCGCCGTGCTGAACGGCATTGTCGCCGTGCCGATCATGGTCATGACCATGATTATGGCGGGACAGGAAAAGGTGATGGGCCGTTTCGTCCTGCCGCGCTCGCTCGCGGCGATGGGGTGGATCGCCACTGCGGTGATGTGCGTCGTTGCTATCGCTCTTGTCCTGACTTGGTAAACTCGCTCTCTGTTGCGGGGAGGGGGCGATGGAAAAGGGTCTGCGGAAATTGGCGATGGTGGCAGTCGGTGCGGTGATGCTTGCCGGGCCGGTTCGCGCTGCGCCTGACAACACCAGCTTGTCGCTGCCGGGCGAGGGCGTGACCTTCCTGCCGATCTATGCGGCGCAGGACGCGCACCTCTTCGAGAAGGAAGGCCTTACGGTCAAGACCGTCTATCTGCCCGGCGTCGGCACCACCAACGCCGTGATCTCGGGGGCGGTCGATTTCGGCATCTCCAACGGCGTCTCGCTGACACGCGCCGCGGCGCATGGCCAGAACATGCTGGCGATCGCCAGCATGAGCGACCGGCCGGGCTGGACCCTGGTCATGCGCAAGGACGTCGTCGATGCCTCAGGCATCGATCTCAAGGCGCCGCTCAAACAGCGCATGCAAATCCTCAAAGGCCATAGTTTCGCGATCGACACGGTCAGCTCTCTGGCGCATGCCTATCTGCGCGTCCTCGAGAAGGCGGGGAGCATCGATCCGGACACCGTGCCGATCACGCCGACCCAGCCGCAAGACGCGATCGCGGTGATCCAGCGCAAGGCGCTCGACGGCTATATCGGCAACGCGCCCTTCACCGAAATGGGAATTTTGACCGCCAACGGCGTCGCGGTCGCGAGCGCCTTCGACAACGAGCCGCCAGGGCTCTATCCAATCGCGTTGACCATGCTGATGACCCGGCCGCAATTCTGTGCCGATCGTCCCGACACCTGCAGACGCATGGCGCACGCTCTGGCGGCGGGGCTGAACTATGTGCATGAGGACCGCAAAGCCGCTTACGACATCCTCAAAGCGCATTTCCCCAAATTCGACGACAAGCTGCTCGCCATGGCTTTCGACGATGTCGAAAAGCTGCTGGCGAAATCGCCGGTCATCCAAGAGGTGTCGATCGCCAATTCGGATAGGATGAATATCGAGGCCGGCTTCATGCAGCCGGACCAGGCACGGTCCTCCTACAAGGACCTCTTCACCGACAAATACGTGCGCTAGCCCACGTCAAACGTCGTGATTGTCGAAAATATACATCTCGACGCCGCCGGTCGCGAAGCCCTGGACATCGGCACCGGCGGCCTGGCCTTGGGGGCTGGAGAACGCGCGCTGAATCGAGGCAATGTCGTCGAAATGTAGCGTCGCGATGAGATGGAAGCTCGATGGGCCCGCCGGCGTTACGACCGGCCCTTGGCTTACCTCGTATTTGCGCAGACCCGGAAGCGTCTTTGCGAGCGGGATATGCTTTTCGATATAATGCTCGTCGAAAGCCGCCTTATCCTGCGGCGTCTTGTACATCACGACCAATCGCGCCATCTCAGCCTCCCCCCTGTCAAACGATAATGCTCATGACGCCCTGCGAGCGCAGGGTGTCCTGCGCAAGGATCACGATACGCTCGGCGAATTTGAAGCTCGCGCCGGCGCGGACGAGCTTCAGGCGATACTGGCCGACATAAGTGACGATCCGCTCCATGCGGCTGCGCTGGATGAAGAAATTGGCCGTCGCTCGGATCGCGTCGCCCTCGACCGAAACGACGCGCACATTGGTGACGAGGCGGCGCGTCATCGAGCGCGGGTTTTCGGCCCAAGCCGTATCGCCGAGGAGCTGACGGGCGCGCGACTTGATGCGCGGGAGATCGTCGTTGATGAGGAAGACGCTGTTCGCCGGGTCGCGTGTCGGATCATCGAGCGCCGGCGCGCGGTAGATCGCATCCTCGGTGAAAAGCGCGGCCCATTCCATGAGCTGCCAATTGTCGAGCAGCTCGGCTTCCTCATACAGGAAGGCCTCGATCTCGGCACGCAGCGCACCGTGTTCGGCGGCATTCGCCATTAAGCGGCGCCCATCGTTTCGCGCCATTGCCGCCAGAAAGCGCGCATCTGCGCCTCGTCCTGCGGCTTCGGATGAGCGCTTGTCATGCCGCGCGAACAATCGATCAGCGCGTCGTCGGGCAGGCCGGCGCAGTTCTTCTGGATGAGCTCCATCACCTCGTTGTCGTCGGGCGTGGCGAAGCCCGCCGGCCCGAGGAACGAGAGATAGATATCGAGCCGCTGCGTGCGCGCCGTGGGATCGTCGATCGCCGGCATGAGCGGATAGCCGGTCACCTCGGAGTGATCGGGCGCGGTCGGGAAGGTGGTCCGAATGACGCGGCGCTGCTCGATGAAGAGCGTGTTGGGGAAGAGCACCAGCGTGCGCGTGTAGTCGAGCATGCGATTGGCGCGCTCGACGCCGAATTTCTCCTGCCACGCCTTGCGCTTCGCCTCATCGGCGATGCCGCTGAATTTGCGGTATTCGATCACGGCATGGCCGTTGCCCAGGCCGCGCGGGCTGAGGGCTCCGTCATTCGCGGTGCGCGGATCGGGCGTCTTCAGCCCGAGGACATGCGGCAGGTAGTCGCGCATGAAGCGGCTATGCGTCGAATTGAGATGGTAGATGTCGACGGTGTTCTCCATCAGCATCTTCCAATTCGCGCGCATCGAATATTCATGCGCGCCGGGCAGGATGACGCTGCCTTCTTCGTCCTGGTCGAGGATCATGTCGAGCATATCGCGCGCCTCGGCGAGATAGTCGACGAGACCCGCGCTTTCGCGGCTGAAGCAGACGAACATCCAGCCGCGATAGCTTTCGTTGCGAACCGCATAGAGGCCCATCTCGCTTTGCGGGAAGCCGGGCCCATAGGACTCCGCATCAGGAACGCCGATCAGCGCGCCATCCGTGCCGTAGGTCCAATAGTGATAGAAGCAGGTGAAGCTCCGGGCGTGACCGCTGCGCTCGCGGCACACCATGCCGCCGCGATGGCGGCAGGCATTGTGGAAGACGCGGATCCGATTGTCGGCGCCGCGTACGAACAGCAGCGGCCGGCCGCCAACACGCCGCGTCAGGAAATCGCCCGGCTTCGCCAGCTCGCTCTCATGCGCGGCATAAAGCCAGCAGCGATCGAAGATGCGCTTCTGTTCGTCGCGGAAGAGCTCGGGATCGCAATAGACCTTGGGGCTGAAGCGGAAGATGCCCGCTTCCTGGTTCTCGACGAAAAGGGAATCGACACTCTGCCGGCGGTGCGGTGTAAGCGTGTCCATCGAGCCCTCCTACCAAGCCAAAGATTAGAACGCAGCGATCCCGGTCTGCGCCCGGCCGAGGATGAGGGCATGGATGTCATGCGTGCCCTCATAAGTGTTGACCGTCTCGAGATTCATCATATGCCGGATCACCGGATATTCGTCGACGATGCCGTTGCCGCCGTGCATGTCGCGCGCCGCGCGCGCGATATCGAGCGATTTCCCGGTCGAGTTGCGCTTGAGGATCGAGACCATTTCAGGCGTCGCCTTGCCCTGATCCTTGAGGCGGCCCAAGCGCAGGCAGGAATGCAGGCCGAGCGTGATCTCGGTCATCATGTCGGCGAGCTTCTTCTGGACGAGCTGCGTCGCGGCGAGCGGCTTGCCGAACGCCTGGCGCGAGAGCGTGTAGTCGCGCGCCGCATGCCAGCAGGTCTCGGCCGCGCCGAGCGCGCCCCAGGCGATGCCGTAGCGCGCATTGTCGAGGCAGGTGAACGGCCCGCGCAAGCCCGTCACGCCGGGCAGAAGATTGGCCTCGGGCACGAAGACCTCGTCCATCACGATCTCGCCGGTGACGGAGGCGCGGAGCGAGAATTTGCCTTCGATCTTCGGGGTCGAGAGACCCTTCATGCCGCGTTCGAGAATGAAGCCGCGGATCACGTCGTCGAGCTTCGCCCAAACCACCATGACATCGGCGAAGGGTGAATTGCTGATCCACATCTTGTTGCCGGTGAGGACATAGCCGCCATCGACCTTCTTGGCGCGCGTCTTGAGGCCGCCGGCATCGGAGCCGTGATCGGGCTCGGTCAGGCCAAAGCAGCCGATCGTCTCGCCGGTCGCGAGCTTCGGCAGGTATTTCTGCTTCTGCTCCTCGGTGCCGAAATCGTGGATCGGCCCCATAACGAGCGAGGATTGGACGCTGAGGGTCGAGCGATAGCCGCTGTCGACACGCTCGAGCTCGCGCGCGACAAGGCCGTAGCAGACATAGTTTACGCCGGCGCAGCCATAGCCGTGGATCGTCGCGCCAAGAAAGCCGAGCTTGCCCATCTCGTTCATGATTTCGCGATCGAAACGCTCCTCGCGGAAGGCCTCGCGCACCCGCGGCAACAGCTTTTCCTGCGCGTAATCGCGCGCGCTGTCGCGCACCAGCTTTTCGTCCTCGCTGAGCTCTTCCTCGAGCAGCAGCGGGTCCTGCCAGTTGAAGCTGGGCCGTTTTTCACGCGGCGGGGTCGCCATTTCCTTAAACTCCTGTTTACCGGTCGAGGCGCTATTTTAGCGGCATGAACGCCGAGCGCGAGGTCATCTTTGAGTTTCTACGCATCGGAGCGGCGCTGAAAGTGACCGCGGTCGATGTCGACTCCGGCACCGAAGCGTCGATGATCGGCGATCCGAAGGCCGGGCAGGAGACGCTGCGGCGTCTCGCCAAGCAAAAGCTCGATTACGTGATGAGCCGCAAACAGGGCTAGGCTTCCCTGGCGCGGTAAAACGCAATCAATTCGTGTCACGATAATCTTGATCCCGATTGAGCCAAGCCATGAGGCGGCGGCGCAGGGGCGGGATATCGAGGGCGATGAACGCCCCGCCAAGCGGGATCATCCAGAATCCCAAGATCGGTAAGAATCCGAACACGCCGCCAGCGACCAGGGCGATGCCCAGTATGCTGCGCACGCCGGGCGGTACGTTCTCTTGGGCCCAGTTTACCCCGCGGCGGAGAGTGTCTTTCGAAAACGCTGTGCGCAGCGCCGCTGTCATCCGCTGCCAGAGCCGGTTCATAGAGAAAGCCTAAAGGCGAGGGTTGCCGCTATTAAGGCAAATCGGCGGCATCCGCGCGATGCGTCGCGAAAAACAGGAATTGCGGCTGGGTCGAGAGCAGCTTGTAATCGGCCGGAAAGCGCTCGCGCGCGGCGGGCAGGGGAAGCGGCTCGGTAATCGCATCGATTGCAAAGCCGGCCGCCGCGAGCGCCGCCGTCATGGCGTGCAAGGGGCGGCGCCAATAGCGCATCTCCATGATCTCACCGCCCTTCTCCCAGCGATCATCCAATTGGAACGTGCCGAAATAATCGGTACAGCCTGCGAGGAGATGGTCGCAGAAGGGATGATGCGTCGAGATGACGAGCCTTCCGCGCGGCACCAGCACACGCCGGAATTCTTTGAGCGGCAAGCTCCAATCCGCGATGTAGTGCAGCACGAGCGCCGCGAGCACCCGATCGAAGGCGGCATCGGGAAACGGTAAGGGCGAGGCGAGATTGGCGGCGAAAAGCTCGGCTGCGCCGCCGAGCCGCTCACGCGCGAGTGCCAGCATGCCGCTGCTGTTATCGATGCCGGTGACGATCGCGCCACGCGCGATCAGCGCGGCGGCATGGGAGCCGCTGCCGCAACCGGCGTCGAGAATTTTGAGCCCCGCGACGTCGCCCATGAGGCGCAGCGATTCAGGACGTTCGTAAAGCGCGTTGAACGCGTTGTTTTCGGCGTCGTTGCTGTAGACGCGCGCGAACCGGTCGTAGTCGTTCTTCTTGTGCATCCCGGCCGATACTAGGCCGGCTTGGGCTTGCGCGCCTTCGCCGGCCGCCAGATGGTCGCGCGGATCACGCCGAGCAAGGCGATCGCGAAAGTCGAGACGAACACCACCAGCGAGGGGCGCACGCCGGTATCCAGCGACAGATTGGCTTGCAGCACCAGATCGAAGGGCGCCCCGAGCGAGAACCAGTACCAGCCGGCTTCGCAGAGCCCGGTGAGCACGCCGGCGCCAAGGCTGAGGCTCGCGACGATCCAGAGCGGCAGCTTGCCGCGGCCGAGGCGCCAGCTCACTAGGCGGCAGCCCATCAGCCAGACGAAGATGCCGGCCATCACCGTCGGCTCCCATTCATCGAGCTTCGATTGCAGGAAGTAATGGATGACGGCGAGCGTGCCGATGACGTAAACGATGCGATGTAGATTCTGCCAGCGCCTTCCGCCCAAGCGCCGCTGCCAGCCATCGGTCGAGGTCCAGGCGAGGACAATGAGTCCGGTCAGGGCCGTGAAGCCGATCGTCAGATAGATGCGGAGAATGATCTCCGAGACGACCAGCGGGATCGCGAAGGCTTCGTCGACGATATAGAGCGACAAATGCGTCAGGCCATAGCAGCAGGCGGCGACGCCGATCATGCGCCGCAGTTCCAAGAGCTTCGGCCATTGCAGCACCACCCGCGCCGGCGAGATCACCAGCGCGATGAAGACGAAGCGGATGGTCCAGTCGCCGATCTGATGGATCGATTCGGTTAGCGGCCGCGCCCCCAGCCGGTCGAGCGCGTAGGACGCGGCCGTCCAGACGGCGGGGACGAAAAGGCCGACAAGGACAGCCGCCTTGAGCGGTGCGAATCGACCGCTGTAATCGAACCAGGGCAGGCCGCGGAAATTCATCTTTTGACTTCTAGCTTGGCGGCGCGGGAAAGCCCACCACGTTTCGGCGACAGATTGCAGCCTTGCCGTGAGCGTGGCGCCCGCATAATTTGGACGCCCCATGGCTTATTTCCTGCAACAGCTCGTCAACGGCCTGACGCTCGGCGCGATCTACGCCCTGATCGCCATCGGCTACACGATGGTTTACGGCATCATTGGGATGATCAACTTCGCGCATGGCGAGATCTACATGATCGGGGCGTTCGTTTCACTCATCACCTTCTTCGTCCTGGGCGCCGTCGGGGTTACATGGGTGCCGCTCGCTCTGGTGGTGGTCTTGCTTGCGGCGATGTTCTTCACCTCGGCCTATGGCTGGGCGGTGGAGCGCGTCGCCTACCGTCCATTGCGCGGCTCCTTCCGTCTCGCGCCGCTGATCTCGGCAATCGGCATGTCGATTTTCCTGCAGAACTACGTTCAGCTGCTGCAAGGCGCGCAGGTGAAGTCGTTGCCGCCGGTCGTGACCGGCGGCTTCCGGCTGATGGAATCCGGCGGCTTCGCCGTCCAGCTCTCCTATCTGCAGATCATCATCGTGCTGGTCACCATCGCCCTGATGGCGGGGTTCAGCGTGATGATCGCGGCGACGCCGCTCGGCCGCGCGCAACGCGCCTGCGAGCAGGATATGACCATGGCCGCGTTGCTCGGCGTCGATGTCGACCGCACCATCTCCACGACCTTCCTCATCGGCGCGGCGCTCGCCGCCGTCGCCGGCATGGCGGTGACCCTCTATTACGGCGTGATCGATTTCTTCATCGGCTTCCTTGCCGGCATGAAGGCCTTCACGGCGGCGGTGCTCGGCGGTATCGGCTCGCTGCCGGGCGCGGTGCTCGGCGGCTTCCTCATCGGCATCATCGAAGCGTTCTGGGCGGGCTATTTCTCCTCCGCCTATAAGGACGTCGCGGTCTTCGGCGTGCTCGTCCTCGTGCTGATCTTCCGTCCCTCCGGCCTGCTCGGCCGGCCCGAGATCGAGAAAGTCTGATGGATTTCGGCCAACGGGCGAAGGATTCGGCGCTCACCGCGTTCGTCGCCTTGATTCTTGCGATCCCGCTGGTCGGCTTCAACACCAATCTGCCGAGCGGCGGTCCCGATATCGCGATGCGATGGGACTGGGTCGCCATCGCGGTCGCGGTCGTCTTCGTCGGCCGGTTCGCGATCGGCTTGGTGCCGCGTCGGCGCCAGCGCGAACGGCCGCCCGTTGTCTCGCTTTTCCTGACCAAGCATCAGAACATCCTCGGCTGGACCGGCCTCGCCATCGCCATCGTCTGGCCGTATCTGCCATTCGCCTCGCAATACCTGCTCGATCTTGCGACCGCGGTGCTGATCTACATCATGCTCGGTTGGGGGCTGAACGTGGTCGTCGGGCTCGCCGGGCTGCTCAATCTCGGCTACGCCGCCTTTTACGCGGTCGGCGCTTACACGCTGGCGCTTACCGCCGCATATTGGAACTTCGGCTTCTGGGAAGCGCTGCCGCTTGCAGGATTGATGTCGGCGGTCGTCGGCATCCTCTTGGCGCTCCCGGTATTGCGCCTGCGCGGCGATTACCTCGCCATCGTCACGCTCGGTTTCGGCGAGATCATCCGCATCGTCCTGATCAACTGGCAGTCCTTCACCTATGGGCCGAACGGCGTCAACGGCCTGCCGCGCCCGACCTTCTTCGGCTTGCCGCTCTCGGCGCGCGCCCCGGCCGGCGGCGAGACCTTCGCGCAGTTCTTCGGCATCGATTTCAATCCGGCGCAGCGTTACATCTTCCTCTACTTCATCACCCTCGCACTCGCGCTGCTCGTCAATTTCTTCATCGTGAGGCTGCGGCGGCTGCCCGTCGGCCGCTCCTGGGAAGCCCTGCGCGAGGACGAAATCGCCACCCGCGCGCTCGGTATTAATCCCGTCTCCGTAAAGCTATCGTCTTTCGCGGTCGGTGCGCTGCTCGCCGGCTTCGCCGGCGTGTTCTTCGCGACGCGCCAGGGTTTCGTCAGTCCCGAAAGCTTCAATTTCCAGGAATCGGCGACAGTGCTGGCGATCGTCGTGCTCGGCGGCATGGGCAGCCAGCTCGGCATCGCGATCGCGGCAATCATCCTCGTCACCTTGCCGGAATTCGGCCGCGACTTCGCGCAATACCGCATGCTGCTTTTCGGCGCGGCGATGGTCGGCATCATGATCTGGCGCCCGCGCGGCTTGTTCTCGATCCGCACGCCCTCGATCCTCATGAGCAAAGCCAAGCGATGAGCGCGCTGCTGCAGGTCGAGAGCCTCACCATGCGCTTCGGCGGTTTGCTGGCGATCGACCAGCTGTCTTTCGCTGCCGAGGAAGAAAAGATCACCGCGGTCATCGGGCCGAACGGCGCCGGCAAGACCACGGTCTTCAATTGCCTGACTGGCTTCTATCGCCCGACCTCGGGGACGCTTGCGCTGCATCGCGGCGAGCGGCCGCTGCGGCTGGAGCGGATGGATGGCTGGCGTATCGCGCGCGACGCCGGCATCGCGCGCACCTTCCAGAACATCCGCCTCTTCGCCGGCATGACCGTCCTCGAGAATCTGATCATCGCGCAGCACAAGAAGCTGATGCGCGCGAGCGGCTGGAGCATCGCCGGGCTGCTCGGCCTGGCGCCCTATCGCAGCGCCGAGCGCGCGGCGCTCGATCGTGCGGCGGCCTGGCTCGAGCGCATCGGGCTCCTCGATCGTGCCGATCAGGTCGCCGGCACCTTGCCCTATGGCGATCAGCGCCGTCTTGAGATCGCGCGCGCCATGTGCACCGAGCCGGTCCTGCTCTGTCTCGACGAGCCGGCGGCGGGGCTCAATCCGCATGAATCGCACGAGCTCAACCGGCTGCTGCTCTCGATCCGCGACCGCGACCGCGTCGCGATCCTGCTGATCGAGCACGACATGAATGTGGTGATGGGAATCTCCGATCGCGTCGTCGTGCTCGATTACGGCAAGAAGATCGCCGACGGCACGCCGGCTCAGGTGCGGAGCGATCCTGCCGTCATCAAGGCCTATCTCGGTGAGCCTGAGGCATGAACACGCTGCTCTCGATTTCGGGCGTGCATACGTTTTACGGCGCAATCGAGGCGCTGAAGGGCGTCGATCTCACGGTCGATGAGGGCGAGATCGTCACCCTCATCGGCGCGAACGGCGCCGGCAAATCGACCTTGCTGATGACGATCTGTGGCAAGCCGCAGGCGGCGCAGGGCAGCATCCGTTTCGCCGGCGAAGAGATCACCCATCTCGCGACCGACACGATCATCCGCCGCGGCATCTCGCACGCGCCCGAGGGTCGCCATATCTTTCCGCGCATGACCGTGCTCGAGAATCTGCAGATGGGCGCGATCGTCGCCGATCGCCGCTATTTCGCCGAGGATCTGGAGCGCGTGCTGGCGCTCTTCCCGATCCTCAAATCGCGCCAGGAGCAACGCGGCGGCACGCTGTCAGGCGGCGAGCAGCAGATGCTGGCGATTGCGCGCGCGCTGATGAGCCGGCCGCGGCTTTTGCTCCTCGACGAGCCCTCTCTCGGCCTCGCGCCGATGATCGTGAAGCAGATTTTCGATGTCATCCGCGCCATCAACCAGGAACAGAAGATCACAGTGTTCCTGGTCGAGCAGAACGCGCATCATGCGCTCCGTCTCGCGCATCGCGGCTACGTGATGCAGACCGGCCACATCACGCTGACCGGCACCGGCAAGGAGCTGCTCGCGGACGAGCATGTCCGCGCCGCCTATCTCGAAGGCGGCGGGGTGACGGCTTAAGCGGCTTCGGCGATCGGCAGCAGCCCGACACGGCGGGCGCGGCGCAGCAGCACCCAGCTCATCGCGAGCCCGGTGAACATCAGGATCGCGGTCACCGTGCCGAGCCCGAAGCCCAGCGCTTGCGGGCCGCTGTAGAAATTGTCCGAGATCACCGCGACGACGAACGGACCGAGGCCGCGGCCGATCAGATAATAGATCAGCAGATAGATCGCCGTGACTTTGCCCATGAGGGGCGGTGGCGTGATCTTGGCGAGGAGGCTCGCGCCGACCGGCTGATAGGCGCCGGCGACGAGAAGCTGCGCGCCAAGGGCGAAGAACATCTCTCCGACCTGCGGCACGATTGGCGCGGCAATGCCGAAAGGAATGAAGATGATCGTCACCCAGAGCCCGACGATCTCGGCGGCGTCGCGCCGGCCGCGCTGCTGCAGGAGATCGATGAAATAGCCGCCGCACCAGGCGCCGATTGGGGCACAGATGAGCAGACAGCCGCCGAAGAAAATGCCGATCAGCTGCGGGGGCAGCGCCCAGGTGCGGGCGATGATCGTCGGCATCCAGGAGCCATAGGTGATGGCGACCCCGAAGAAGCAGGTGATCCAGATCACCAGCGGCAGATAGGTGCGCCAATGCGCCTGGATCTGATCGAAAGCCTCGCGGAAGGTGACGCCTGAATTCTCGAGTGAGCCTTCGACGAGGCGCGCAGGCTCGCGGAAGGTGAGCGCGAGCAACGATAGGGGAATGCCGATGGCGCCGATGATCACCAACACCGCCTGCCAGGCATGCAGCGTGCCGATCCACGGTATCGATTTGAGTGCGCCCGAGCCGACGAGGCCGGCGAGCGCGCCGGTGATCATCACGCCGAGGGCGGCGCCAATATAATTGCCGGCGACGAAGATGCCGAAGGCGCGGCCGCGCTTCTCGATTGGGAAGCTGTCGCGGATAAGCGAATAGCTCGCCGGCGTGATCGCCGCTTCGCCGACGCCGATGCCGAAGCGGGCGAAGAAGAACTGCCAGTAAGTCTGGGCCAGGCCGCAGCTGAAGGTCATCAGTGACCACAGCACGACGCCGATGCCGATGATCCGCCGCCGCGACATGCGATCGACGAGATAGCCGGCAATCACGCCAAGGATCGCGAAAGGCGCCGCGAAAGAAAGACCGAGCAGCAGACCCATCTGGGTGTCGGTCGCGCCGATGTCCTGCTTGATCGGCCCGACGAGCAAGGTGATCGAGCCGCTGTCGATCTGCGCATAGATGAAAAGCACGGTCAGGGCGCAGACCATCGCCCATTGGCGCCAGGCCACTTCCTGCTTCACCATCGACATTCCCCCCATCGGCACCGCCGCGCTGCCGGTCGGCCATCACAAGTATGTCATGGCAAAGGATGGCGGGCGAGGGTGGATCCCCTTGCTTGGGCGCAAAGGGGCTTGGGTATATGATGCCTTGAACGCGCTCGATGATCCGCACATGGGGAGGCGATCATGGCGGAGAAGGAACGGAAGGCTGCCAGGCCCGACGCCGAAAAACCGGCGGCCGACCCGCAACCCCCGTCGTCCCCGCTACAGGCTCCCGCCGTCCTTCCGCCCAACTGGGCGCCCGACATGGTCGCTTATGCCGACGTTTCCCGTATGTTGTTCCGTATGCATCGCAATGTTGCCGCGCATATGGACGCCCATAAGCGCCTCGCCCAGCGCATGCAGTCGGTGTTCGCCCATGAGCAGGCGATGGTGCTGGAATTGGCGCGGCTGATCGATCAGAGCATGGGCGCTGCACAAGCCAAATCGGGCGAGGAGAAGTCGCCGCTCGGCGGCGAGAGCATGGAGCGTATCTTCGACCATGCGCGTAACGCGATGCAGGAGACCGGTCGCATGCTGACCGAGATACAACTAGAATCGCTCGCGCTGCTGGAGCATTACATCAAGGATTCGACCGACGGGGCCACGCCCTCCAACAAAGGAACGGACAAGAAATGAAGAAGGTTTTGACACTTGCGCTGGCCTCGGCCATCGGTTTTGCCGCCAATCTCGCACGCGCCGACGACATCAAGATCGCAGTCGCGGGCCCGGTGACCGGCTCGAATGCCGCCAACGGCGAGCAGATGCGGCGCGGCGGCGAGCAGGCGGTCAAGGATCTCAACGCGAAGGGCGGCGTGATCGGCAAGAAATTCGCGCTGACGATCGGCGACGACGCTTGCGACCCGAAACAAGCGGTTGCGATTGCCAACAAATTCGCGGTGACGGGCATTTCTTTCGTCGCCGGTCATTTCTGCTCCAGCACCTCCATCCCGGCTTCGGCGGTCTATGCCGATGCCGGCATCATCCAGATCTCGCCGGCCTCGACCAACCCGGCCTATACCGAGGATCCCGCGAAGAAGGGCTGGAACAACATTTTCCGCGTCTGCGGCCGCGACGACATGCAGGGCAAGGCCGCCGGCGATTACATCGCCGAGCATTTCAAGGGCAAGCCGATCGCGATCATCGACGACAAATCGACTTACGGCAAAGGCCTTGCCGATGAGACGCGCAAGGCGCTGCGCGCGCACGGCATCAATGAGACCATCTATGACGAGATCAACGCCGGCGATAAGCATTTCTCGGCGCTCGTCAGCAAGATGAAGCAGGCCAACATCGCCGCGATCTATTTCGGCGGCTATTACACCGAGGCCGGCCTGATCGTGCGGCAATCGCGCGACCAGGGGCTCAAGGCGCCGCTGATCGGCGGCGATGCGCTGGTCACGACCGAATTCTGGACGATCACCGGCAAGGCCGGGGAGGGCACGCTGATGACCTTCTCGCCCGATCCGCGGAAGATCGCGGCAGCGGCGCCCATCGTCGCCGAGTTCAAGAAGCAGAACTACGATCCGGAGGGCTACACGCTCTACACCTACGCCGCCGTGCAAGCCTATGCGCAGGCCGTGGCGCAAGCGAAATCGACCAAGATCGATGCGGTCGCGAAGGTGATGCACAGCGCGAAATTCGACACCGTGCTCGGCCAGATCAGCTTCGATCCGAAGGGCGATATTGTCGGCCTCGGTTACGTCATGTTCGAATGGCATGACGGCAAATACGAGCAGGTTGGCGACGCATTGCCGGGAACAAAATAATCCGGGAGGAGTGACCCATGAAAGCCTTTGTGCGTTATCTCGCGGTCAACACGCCGCGCCCCGAAGCGATGGCCGATTACTACAAGAAGTATTTCGGCCTTAGCGAAGTCGTGCGCTCGCGCGAAGGCGACATCGCCCTATCGGACGGCTGGTTCAAGCTCTGCCTGCTGGCGCATTGGCCAGATGACGAGATCGCGGGCATGAGCCATTACGGCATCGCCGTCGACGATTTGGGCGAGCTGCAGGCGCGGCTGAAGCGATTTGGCGGACCCGCCGAGATCGGACATGACCGCGGCGGCGATTTCCATGGGGAATACTATGTGCTCGATCCGCATGGCATGCCCTGGTCGATCTCGACCACGGAATTCGGCATGCGCGGCAGCGTGCCAAAGCCCTTCGGCGTGCCGCGCATCCGCCATGCTGAGCTCTCGGTCGCGGAGACCCATCGCCAGATGGAATGGATGATCGATGTGTTCGGCCTGCGCGAGATCAATTGCAGCAAGAAGATCCGCGACGCCGGCAGCAAATTCGCCATCCGCATGCTCGGGGACGGGGCCCTTAACGTGACCTTCCTGCCGTTCGAGCACATCCACCCGAAGGTGATGAGCGCGCGCCAGACCGAGCATAAATGGGCCGTGCAGCACTTCGGCTGGGTCGTGCCCGACATGATGGGGCTGATCGAGAGCCTGCCCCCCGAGCTGCGCGACATGAGCCCTTCGACCGGCAATATGGCGGAGTTCCAGGCGCTCGATCCCGACGAGAACCGCTTCGACCTGTCGCAGACCAAGGGCTTCGAGGTCGATTTCGACGTCTGGGAACGCGCCGGCGGACCGGGCGGCCCGCCCGACAGCATCCGCATCCCGCCCTGAGGGCGGGACTATTCGGCGGCAACGACGCCATGGGCAGGGTCGGGTTGGTTTTGGCCGGCGAACGCGTAGTGGCGGCCCTGCGTCCCAGATATTGCTACGAATAAGTCGCAATCTCAGCGCTATTCACTCGCAATAGCAAAGCTAACGCTAACTTGTTCGGCGGCCTCTTTGTAGTTGTTAGTGTCAAAGAAAAACAATAATCCCAGAAGTTTATGGCGGGATATTGATGTCATTGGCGGTCGAATTCGCTCGATGGCACCCGGCCGGCGTCTGTGAGATCATCCGCGCCGGATAAATCCGTGTCAGACGCGTCCCTTAGGCTGCTGCGCCATACCCCCTTTCAGCTCTTTCTGGGCGGTCGCGCGCTCGCTTCTTTCGCTTCGCAGATGGTCGGCGTCATCGTCGCCTGGCAGCTTTACGAACTGACCGACAGCGCCTTTCTGCTCGGCATGATCGGTCTGGTGCAATTCGTCCCGACAGCGTTGCTGATCTTCATCGCCGGCCATGCCGCCGATCGCTACGATCGCAAGCGCGTCGTGCAACTTTGCCAGTTCGGCGAGGCGCTCGGCGCGGTTTTCCTTGCCTGGGGGAGCATCGGCGGCTGGCTGACCGTCGAGGAGATGTTCGCCGTCGTGCTGGTTTTCGGCATCGGGACGGCGTTTTCGAGCCCGGCCAGCGCTGCATTGATGACCGGCGTAAGCCCTGAAGGCATGCGCCAAAAAGCGACGGCGCTCGCCACCGGAATTTTCGAGCTGGCAATGATCGCCGGGCCGGCGCTCGGCGGTCTCGCCTACGGCATTTCTCCGGGCGCCGCGTACATCGCCATCGCAGTACTCTGGATCCTAGGTGGATTTCTATTGGGCGCCATCCAGCTGGAGCGCCCGGTCACGGCAGAGCGGCCAGCACCCACTCCCGGAGCGATCTTCGCGGGCTGGACCTTTGTCCGGCGTAATCCGGTCATCCTCGGCGCGATCTCGCTCGATCTCTTCACGGTGCTGCTCGGCGGCGCGACGACGCTGCTGCCGATCTATGCGCGCGACATCCTCAACACCGATGCGTGGGGGATGGGTGTGCTGCGTGCGGCGCCGTCGGTCGGCGCTTTGCTCATGACGGCCGTGCTGAGTCGTTTTCCGATCCAGCGCAAGACCGGTCTGCGGCTGTTCCAGGCCATCATCGTCTACGGCCTGGCGACACTCGTTTTCTCGGTGTCGCGCGATATGTGGCTGTCGCTCGTGGCGCTCGCCATCGCGGGCGCCGCCGACACGGTCAGCATGGTGATCCGCATCGCCCTGGTGCAGCTGGCGACGCCCGACGAGATGCGCGGCCGCGTCGGCGCGGTGAATTTCCTTTTCGTCAACGCCTCGTTTCAGCTGGGCGGCTTCGAAAGCGGTGTCACCGCCGCTCTATTCGGCGCGGTGCCATCCGTGCTGATCGGCGGCGCGGGTACGATCGCCGTCGCGCTCCTCTGGATGAAACTGTTCCCGCCGCTGCGCGACCTCGAGCGGCTCGAATAGTTTGCTGCAGGCGATTTGCCAACAAATTCAACGGATGCGCCGACCCGCGAGGGATAGTAGGCGGCTGGCGGGAGGGCCCGACATCTGGTAGAGTCGGGCTTATCTTCTTGGCTAAGCGAGAGCATGCCCGACATCGTTGCCGTTGCCGCGGATCACGGCGGTTATGAGCTCAAAACCGCGCTGTTGCCGGAGTTGAAGGCGCTTGGCTTCGAGGTGCTCGATCTTGGCACGAGCAGCACGGGCTCCGTCGATTATCCGAACTTCGCGAACGCCGTCGCCGACGCGATCGGCAGCGGAGGCGCGCAGCACGGCATGCTGATCTGCGGTACGGGTAT